>CADEDM010000047.1:11283-28399 GCA_902826065.1 uncultured Acidobacteriota bacterium
TAGCATCGCCGGCATGAAGAAGCTGCTGGCCGGCTGCCTCGTCGTCCTAGCTCTCGGGATGGTCGCCACGGCCGTCGGCGCCTACTACCTGTGGCGGGCGGCCCAGCCGGCCATCGAAGGCGCGCGACAGATGGCCGATGGCGCGTCGCGGCTTTCGGAGATCGCCGACGAGGAGCGCCGGATCCGGGCGACCGAATCCTACGACGGGCCGGCGAGCGGGGAGCTCACGCCCGAGCAGCTGGCGCGCTTCCTGCGCGTGCAGGCCCACGTGAAGCAGACGCTCGGCACGCGCGCCGAGGCCTTCCGTGAGAAGTACAAGGATCTCGCTACGACCCGGCCAGACGGCACCGAGGTCCCGCCGTCATTGCCGCAACTGCTCACCGGCCTCGGTGACATGTCGCAGATCTACCTGGCGGGACGCCGGGCGCAGGTGGATGCCCTGAACTCCGAGGGCTTCTCGCGATCGGAGTTCACGTGGGTGCGGCTCCGGGTGTATCAGGCGGCCGGCGCCGAGGCCACGCGCTACGACGCCCGTGAGCTCGAGGCGATGATCCGCTCGTTCGCGAGCGGCACCAGGGCCGACGTGCCCGACCTGTCGCTGCCCGACGCGCCCGTGAAGAACCGCGAGCTGGTCAAGCCGCACGCCGCGCAGCTCACGGAGTGGCTGACGATGGCGTCGTTCGGTCTGTAGCCGCGCTCGCCGCGGCGGCCGCGTCGCCGTCTTCCCAGGCGACCGGCGATCCGATGGCGATGGCGCCGCCTTCGACGACCTCGCCGAAGGCCCCGCCCGCCCACGGCGGATCGAGCGCGGCCTGCAATCCGGCGCAGGCCTCGTCCATCTGGTGGCAGGGGCGCGTCTCTCCGAAGATGCGCACCCGCGCCTCGCCAATCCGCAGCACGCGCCCGCGCGTGAAGTCGAGGTCCAGGCCCTCGATCAGCAGGTTGGCGCGGCGGATTGCCGGTGACGGCGGTCCCGGGAGCTCCGCGGTCAGCGCCCGCCAGCGATCGAGCGAGAGGAGGGTGACCTGACGCCGGCCGCCCTGCGTGGCGTTGCCGCGCAAGCCGCGCCCGGCGATCAGTTCGCCCCGCTCCGCCGCGTCCATGACGCCGCCGTGCGAGCGTTTCACCCAGATGCTTCGAAGAATGCCCACCGGCGAATTGTAGCGGGGTCCGTCACGGTCACGAGACGTCGACGCGACAGACCCGGAGACAAAGTTGCACACGGCTCACAGGGCCGTCGCACCGGCGTGACAGGCCGCCGCTACCGTGAAGCTCGACGCGTGCCCGGGGCGCGTCGGTGTCCCGACCCGCCGTCCACCTCGTGGGATGCGAGGGGAGCGGTCGGGCACCGCACCATGCGCCGTCCGCGCGATCACGAGGGCCTGCCTGCCATGCGATCCATCGTCCGACTCTCCCTGTTCCTGTTCATCGCCGGCCTGCCGGCGTCGGCCCTCGCGCAGTTCGAGACCGCTTCGGTGGTCGGCACCGTGCGCGACGGCTCGGGCGCCGTCGTCACCGGCGCGCGCGTGTCGCTCACGGGTCTCGACACCGGCGTCACGGTGGAGCGCACCTCCGACGCGCAGGGCAACTACGAGTTCTTCAACGTGCGCATCGGGCGCTATGTGATCAGCACCGACAAGGCCGGCTTCTCCGTGGCCATCGTCGACAACGTGCAGGTGAACGTCGGCGGCCGGCTGCGCGTGGATGTCGCGATGGCCGTCGGCCAGGTGAGCGAGACGGTGGAGGTGCGGGCCGCGGCGCTGCACCTGCAGACCGATTCCAGCGATCGCGGCCAGGTGATCAGCGGCGAGCAGACGCGCGCCCTGCCGCTGAACGGCCGGGAGTACTCGCAACTGGCGCTGCTGTCGCCGGGCGTGCGGCAGTCGGCGATCGGCACCGGCGGCTTCACGCCGCGCGAGGGCTCGTTCAACGTCAACGGCCTGCGCTCGACCTTCAACAACTTCCTCATCGACGGCGTCGACAACAACGCCTACGGCACGAGCAACCAGGGCTTCTCGAACCAGGTGATGCAGCCCTCGCCCGACGCGGTGGCCGAGTTCAAGGTCGTCACCAACAACATGAGTGCCGAGTACGGGCGCTCAGCCGGCGCCACCATCAACGTCGCCTACGCCAGCGGCACCAACCGTTTCCGCGGCTCGGCCTGGGATTTCGTGCGCCGCACCGACTGGAACGCGACCGGGTTCTTCAAGCCGGCCGACGGCAAGAAGCCGCGCTTCGACCGCGACCAGTTCGGCGGCGTGCTGGGCGGCCCGATCGTCAAGAACCGCGCCTTCTTCTTCGGCGACGTCGAGTTCTTCCGCCAGGACCGCGGCCAGACCTCGCCCTCGACCCTGCCCAGTGCCGCGCAGCGCGCCGGCATCCTCTCGGTCGACGTCCGCAACCCGCTGACCGGCGCCGTCTATCCCGCCGGCACGGCGGTTCCGATGACGGCGTTCGCCCGCAAGGTGCTGAACGGCCTGCCCGCGACCACCAACGCCGGCACCGCCAACAACTACGTGGTGGAGCAGCTCTTCGAGAACTCGACCGACAAGGCCGGCGGCAAGGTCGACGTCGTCGTGAGTCCGAAGCTCTCGCTCTTCGGGCGCTACGGGTGGCGCGACGTGGACATCTTCGACAATCCGTCGATCCCGCTGCCCTCGGGCGGCGGCGGCAACGCCACGACGTACGTCGAGAACACGCAGCTCGCCCTGGGCGCGACCTACACGCCGACGGGCACCTCGTTGCTCGAGTTCCGCTTCGGATGGTCGGACACGACGGCGGGGAAGAACCCGGCGGCGCTGGGCCAGCCGTCGGCGCTGGCCGAATACGGCATCACCGGACTGCCCGATGATCCGCGCGTGTCGGGCGGATTGCCGACCCAGGTCATCACCGGGTTCTCGGACCTGGGCCGCCAGGCCACGAACCCGCAGTGGCAGTACCCGACGGTGTTCAACCCGAAGATCAACTACGCGTGGCTGATGGGTCGTCACTCGCTGAAGTCGGGCTACGAGTACCAGCGCATCCTCACGGAAGTGCAGGACGTCAACCCGCTCTACGGCCGCGACCAGTACTCGGGCAACTTCAGCCGGCCCGCCACCGTGACCGCCGCCAACAACCTCTACAACCTCGCCGACTTCATGTTCGGCCTGCGCTCGCAGTACTCGCTGAGCAACATCCTGGTGGCGAAGCTGCAGCAGGACATGCACTTCGGCTACGTGCAGGACGACTGGCGCGTCAACGACCGCCTGACACTGAACGTCGGCATGCGCTACGAGTTCGCCACGCCGTGGGTCGAGGAGGACAACGTCCTCTCGAACTGGAACCCGTCGACGCGCACGATGGTGATGGCGAAGGACGGCTCGCTGAAGGACCGGTCGACGATCAACCCTGACCGCAACAACTTCGCGCCGCGCCTCGGGCTCGCCTGGACGCCCATCGAGAACACGGCGGTGCGTGGCGGCTACGGCATCAGCTACGTGCACTTCCACCGCGCCGGCGGCGCCAACGTGCTGCCCATCAACGGGCCGCAGGTCATCAACGCCGTCGTCGTGCAGACGGCCACGCAGGTCGACTTCCGCACCACCGAGCAGGGCTACCCCACGACGCTGACGGACCCGTCGCGCTTCAACCCGCTGGCCGCCAACATCACTTTCATGCCCGAGGACTACCGCTCGAGCCGCGTGCAGAGCTGGTACGCGTCGGTGCAGCGGCAGGTGCTCGACGGATTGCTGGTCGACCTCGCCTACGTCGGCAACCGCGCCGACGGCCTGCTGCTCTTCGCCAACTTCAACCAGGCGGCGCCGAACAACGCCGCCGGCAGCATCCCGCTGCAGGCGCGCCGGCCGATCCCGGAGTGGGCCGACATCACCTACTCGTTCAACGGCGGCAAGTCGCGCTACCACGCCTTCCAGGGCAAGATCGATTGGCGTCCGTCGCGGGACCTGTCGGTGTCGACGGCGCTCACGCTGTCGCAGGCCAAGGACAACGGCGCCGGTTCGCTCGAGAACCCCAACGGCAACTTCCCGGCGCCGCAGGACTTCCGCAACCTCGACGCCGAGTTCGGCCTGTCGGGGTATCACCAGCCGTACAACAGCACGACCAGCGTGGTGTGGGACCTGCCGTTCGGCCGCGGCCGCCGCTTCATGAGCGATGCGCCCCTGGCACTCGACCTGCTGCTCGGCGGCTGGCAGATCGCCGGCGTGAACAGCATCACGGCCGGCGAGTCGGTGACGCTGCAGTACACGCCGCTGGCGTCGTTCCAGGTGTCGGGCATCACGCAGGACTTCCGCGGCGCCAACAACTACCGGCCCAACGTCACCGGCGACGTGCTGGTGCCGAGCGGCAGCCGATCGCCGTCGAACTACCTGAGCCGCGATACCGTGGTGATCCCGACCGACCCGAGCCAGCCGTTCGGCAATGCCGGCCGCAACACGGTGCGCGGGCCGCGCTTCTGGAGTCTCGACGTGCAGGCCACCAAGCGCGTGCCGATGCCGTGGCCCCAGGGCGCCCTGGAACTGCGCATCGAGGCGTTCAACGTCCTGAACCGCTCGAACTTCCGGGCGCCGGTCGGCAACCGCAGCGCCAACAACTACGGCACCATCACCAGCACCTATGACCCGCGCGTGCTGCAGGTCGGGGTGAAGCTCTCGTTCTAGGTTGCGACGCACGGGTCGTCGGCCCGCGTCCGTGACCCGGTGATCATCCGGCCACGAGATCAGCAGATGTCCAACTGGATCTATGCTGATGTCCGTGGCCACTCCCTCCGTTCCCCGCGTGGACCACGTGAGCGGGCTGGAGGCGCTGCCGCTCGTGGGCGGGGCGCTCGCGCGTTTCGAGCCGGCGGTGCTGCTGACGTCGGAAGGGCTGGGGGCGATTCACGTGCCGGCCGATGGCGAGCCGGCGGAGGTGGCGCGCACCTTCTGGTTCCTGGCCGATGCGCGATCGCTGCTGGAGTGGGAGGCGCATCGCCGCCACCTCGTGACGCTGTGCTTCCACAGCCCGGATGAGCGGATCTACCTGACGCTGTCGGGCCGCACCGAAGTGGTCGCCGACCACGACATCGCCGCGGCGCTGTGGCGCCCGGCCTTCAAGCGCTGGTTCTCCGGCGGGGCCGCCGACCCCCGCCTGCTGCTGGTGCGGTTCGCCACCTACGACGCCGAGTTCTACCAGACGTCGAGCGGACGAATCAGCACGCACGTCCCGGTCGAGTGACGGCGCGGCCACGGCCCTGAAACGACAACGCGGCCGGCGTGTCCGCCGGCCGCGTCAGTGGGCGAGGGGGTGGGGCGCAGGCTAGCGCGTCGCGATCCGCACGCCGCCGTTGGTGGTGCGCATGGCCAGCAGCGGGCCACCGCTGCCGAGCGTGGCGCGCACCGTGCGCTGTCGGCTGTCGGTCACCGGCAGGGGCAGATCCGAGCGGAAGCCGCCGTTCACCGTGCTGACTTCCAGGGCGGCGGAGTAGTCGCGGGGCAACGTGAGGTTCACGCCGCCGTTGGTGGTCTCGAGGCGCAACCCGGCGCCGTCCCAGCGCGCGCCCGACAGGCGCACCGTCACGCCGCCGTTGGCGGTGCGGCCGTCGACGTCGCCGCCGACATCGTCGAGCGTGATGCCGCCGTTGGTGGTCTCGAACCGCGAGTTGCCGCGCATGCCGTGAATCGAGATGCCGCCGTTGTGCGCGGTGAGGGCGAGCGGCGTGCCGCGCGGCGCCCAGATGCGGTAGCTCACCGACCAGCCGCGGTCGCGATCGCGATCCGGCCCCTCGGTCTGCACCCGGGCGCCGGCCGCGGTGACGCGCACCTGCGGCAGCACGTCGCGGGCCTCGGCGTCGGTGTCGCCCCAGGTCTGGACCACGGCGCGGACGAGGACGTCGGCCTGGTCCCACGCCTCGATGCGGATGCCGCCGTTGGGCGAGGCATCGACGGTCAGGGCACTGCCCGGCGCGGGCATGCGCGTGTCGCGCACTTCGCAGGCGTGGCCGCGGCGGCCGCCCCGGTTCTCGCTGCAGGGGTCGTCGGTGGGCGAGATCTGGCGGAAGGCCCGGGCGTCGCGGGCGCGGTCGCGGGCGTCGCGCTCACGGTCGCGTTCGCGCTGGCGCTCGACCCGGGCCCGCACGCGCGCCTCGTCGCGCGTCCAACCCTGGTAGCCGGCCACGTCGCGCGCGGCCTCGCGCACGTCGAGTCGCACGTCGCGCATGGCGCGGCGAATCTCGACGCGGGCCTCGCGGATGGCGTCGCGCACGGCGCGTCCCACCTCGCGGCCGATGTGGCGGGCGTGCCACGACGCCTGGTCGTGGAACGGGTGGTCGGCGGCCAGCACGGTCGCGCCGGTGGAGAAGCTTGCGGCCAGCAGCACGCCGGCGAAAAGTCGGGTCGTCATCGTCGGTCTCCCAAGAAGTGGGCGTCGGGAGCTTGGACGGAGCGTCCGCGGGCAGGGTTGGCGACGTCTGCCACGTTCTTACGAATTGCGTAAGGGGCCTGTCCCGGGACAGGCCCCTTACGTAAACCGTAAGGGCCTGTCGCCAGCGGCAAGGATCAGGCGCCGGTCGCGCGCGGACGTTCAGGCGCCGAGCACCACTCGCTCCACGACCCCGGGAACAGGCGCGCCCCACTCAGCCCGGCGTGCTCGAGCGCCAGGAGGTTGTGGCACGCGGTGACACCAGAGCCGCAGTACATGACGACCCGCGACGCGTCGGGGCCGCCGGTAATCGCCCCCCACTCCTCGCGCAGCGCCGCCGCCGGTTTGAAGGTCTTCTCGGGCGTGAGGTTGAGCTGGAAGAAGCGATTGACCGCACCGGGGATGTGGCCGCCCACCGGATCGAGCGTCTCGTTCTCGCCGCGGAAGCGATCGGCCGCCCGCGCGTCGACGAGGATGCGCGCGCCGTCGCCGAGGTGCGCTTCGACATCGCCGGCCGGCACGCGCCGGTCGTCCGCCACGCGCGCCTGGAACGCCGCCGCGGACCACGCCGGCACGATGTTCGTCACGGGCAGGCCGGCCCGCTGCCACCCCGCCAAGCCGCCGTCGAGCACGGCCACGGCGCGATGGCCGACCCAGCGCAGCATCCACCAGCCGCGCGCCGCGTACATCCCCATGTCGCCGTCGTAGAGCACGACCTGCGAGTCGGGGCCGATGCCCAGCGCGCCGAACCGCTCGGCCGCGACCTCGGGCGGCGGCAGCGGATGGCGGCCGTTGGTGCCCGACTTCGCGCTGGAGAAATGCGCGTCGAGGCTGACGTAGCGCGCGCCGGGGATGTGCGACTCGCGATACAGCGCCTCACCCTTCTCGGGCGCCGCCAGGTCGAAGCGGGCGTCGAGCACGACCCACGTCGGGTCATCGAGGTGGGCGGCGAGCGTGGCGGGATCGACGAGCGTCGTGAACATCGTGCCTTACCCCTTGAGCGCGTTGGCGAGCTGGTGCAGGAAGAGGCCCACGTCGGTGACCACGCCGACGGTCTGCGTGGAACCGCGATCGCTGAGCTTGGTGACGACCGCCGGGTTGATGTCCACCGACACCACCTTCACCCACGACGGCACCATGTTGCCGACGCCGATGCTGTGCAGCATCGACGACAGCATGATGACGGCGCCCACGCCCTGCAGGGCGGCGGCGTAGCGATCCTGCGCCTCGGTGAGATCCATGACCGTTTCAGGCAGCGGCCCGTCGTCGCGGATCGAGCCGGCGAGGACGTAGGGTACGCCGTGCACGTGACACGCGTGCATCACGCCGCGCGTCAGCAGTCCCGAGGTGACCGCGGCGCCGATGCCGCCGGCGCGGCGGATGGCGTTGATGGCGCGCATGTGATTGCGGTGGCCGTGTTCCACCGGCCGCCCGGTGTCGAGGTCGATGCCCAGCGACGTCCCCGAGAGCGCCACCTCGATGTCGTGCACCGCCAGCGCGTTGCCGGCGAGGATGACGTCGACGTAGCCGCGGCGAATCAGCTCGCAGAAGTACTCGGTGCCGCCGGTGTGCACGACCACGGGGCCGGCAACGAACGCGATCTTCTCGCCGCGGGCCTTCGTCTCGCGCAGCATCGCCGCGACACGCGCCACAGAGACCTCGACGCGGCGCTCCGACGAGACGTCGTTGCTCATGAACCCGAACGTCGGCGTGTCGCGATCCTGAAGGTCGGGCTTGACCCGGATGCCCTGCATCCCGCACACCACGCGATCGCCGGCCGCCAGGTCGCGCAGCTTCCGGCAGAACGCGCGCGGACCGTCGACGACGATGGCGGCGTCCATCCGCTGCTGCGCCACGGTGACCCACGCGCCGCCCAGCAACACCTGCGTCAGGTGGTTGGTGGTGGAGTAGAAGTCGGGCGGTGCGGCCCCGGCGATGTCGTTCACGCGCACCATCGCATCGGGCGCGTCCTTCACGTAGCAGCCGTAGGTGGAGAGCGTGGCCAGCAGGTGATCGAGCGCCTCCTGCGTGCCGGTCGAGAGCCGCAGCGACAGCCGCGACGGGGACGCGTTGGTGCGCCCCATGTCGAACTGCAGGATCTCGTAGCTGGCGCCCTGCCCGACGATGGTGGTGAGGATGGCCTGCAGGTCGCCCGAGTCGATCAGGTGGCCTTCGGCGTCGACGGTCTCCGAAACCATGTCCAGCTGATTGTACCGCCGTGGTGGGTGGCGGCCGGACTCGCCGGGTCCGGGCTCAGCGCTCGAGCGTCCAGCGGACGTTGTTCCAGTTGATGACGAGCCGATCGCCGTCGAGATGCCCCATGGCGGGGGCCGCTCTGGGAAACGCCTGGAGCGTCAGGTAGACGAACGGCGACCGCACGTCGCCGCTGACCTCGACCTCCTCCGTCGATGCGCAACCGACGCTGTCGACGTCGGTGAGACGCCCGTGGACGACCGCACCGGACTGGCGGAACGACGCGCTGACCCGCTTGGTGCAGCTGCCGCCGCCGTCCATCGGATCCCACTCGATGTATTTCGTGCCACTCCACGTGCCGGCGATGTCGAAGGACGCCTCGACCGAGCTCGGACCGGTCGGGCTCGACCCGCAGCCCGGGACGATCAACAGCACGGCCGCGACGACGGCCAACCCGATGCGGTGTCTGCCGTACGCCATGTCCCGTTCAGCGCCTTTCCGGAGCGAACGACGTCGTCGTCAGCGAAGGTGCTAACGTGACGGCGGCGGGCCCTGCTTCGACGTATACGACGCGTTGGCGACCTTCCACGCGCCGCCGTCCTTCACCAGCGTGAAGTAGTCGATGCCGTGCGACCGGACCTGGCCGTCGATCACGACGGTGAAGTCGGCGCGCACGAACGCCAGCTGGCCGTCTTCCACGTGCACCGACACGTTGGTGAGCGGTTCCTTGAAGATCGTCGGCGTCACCTGACTCTTGAGCGAGGCCAGGAACTCGTCGACGGTCGACGTGGTGTAGGACCACTTTCCCTCGCGCTGCCGCACCACGACCATGGTGGCCTTGGGCGTGAACAGCGCCGGCAGCGCGTCGAGCTTCCGACTGCCGAGCACGTCGAGGAACTGTTCGACCGCAGCCTTCGCCGCCTGGTGGTCGGGCGTTTGCGCGCCGACCGGCAGCGGGACGAATGCCACGGCCGCCACCAGGGCGGCTATGGCCGGGACGCGACGGACGATGCCGGCCGTCATCGCAGGTTCTCGAGGGCGGCGATGCGCTGCTCGAGCGGCGGGTGCGTCGAGAGCAGCAGCATCCAGCGATGCCCGCCGCTCGAGATCTTCATCGCGGCGAGCGCCGGCTCGCTGTCGTCGACGAGCTGCTGCGTGCCCTGCAGGCGGCGCAGGGCGTTGATCATGCCCTGACGGCCGGAGAGCGCCGCCGCGCCGGCATCGGCGCGGAACTCGCGCGCGCGCGAGAACCATGCGACGACCATGCCGCCGAGGATGCCGAACGCCACCTGCAGCACCATGCGAACCATGAACTCGATCATGTAGCCGCCGCCTCCGCCGCGCTCGTCGCGGTTGCCCTGCATCGCGTTGCGCACGATGTTGGCGATGACGGTGGAGAGGAACATGACGAAGGCGTTCACGACGCCCTGGATCAGGGTCATCGTGACCATGTCGCCATTCTTGATGTGCGACACCTCGTGGGCCAGCACCGCTTCGACTTCGTCACGGCGCATGCCACGCAGCAGGCCGCTCGACACCGCGACGAGGCTGCGCGACTGGCTCGGCCCGGTCGCGAAGGCATTCACCTCGGGCGACTCGTAGTACCCCACCTCGGGCAGCGGCAGCTGCGCCTGGCGGGTCAGCTTCTCGACCGTGCGATACAGCCAGTCGAGCTCCTCGTGGCCGGTGCGGCCGTCGACGAGCTGCACGCCCATCATCCGCTTGGCCGACCAGCGCGAGATCAGCAGCGAGATGAAGGCGCCGACCATGCCCCACAGAAGGCAGAACACCAGCAGGGCCGAGTAGTCGAGTCGACCGCCGGCGATCCGGTAGTTGCCGATACCGAGCAGGCTCAGCACCACGCTGATCGCGAGCGTGATCAGCAGGTTGGTGACGACGAACAGGAACACGCGTTTCAGCATGATTGGGGTGACTCACACACGCGCGCCGGGATGACGGCGCCGTGCATCCAGAATAGGGGCGGGATGCCCGCGAATCAAGCGGATCCGGACACCTCGGCCGTGCGGAACCCCGGCCGGAATTCCGCGTCTAACGGGCCGCGGTGAAGCCCTTGGCGAGCTTCTCGCGGGCCGCCGTGACGTCGCGGTGGAAGACGAACAGGGCGTCGGCGTTGGTGGCCGCCTTGTCCGTGAAATTCCAGGTCTTGCCGCCGCGCTGCTTCACGCGCAGGTTCTTCTCGAGGTAGTTGACCTCGAAGCTCTCGACCTGGGCGTAAGGCAGGGTGAAGGCGTCGCCCTTGTTGCTGGTCTGGTAGCTGAGACCGTCCACGGTGGCCCGCAGCGTGCCTTCGCAGCCGCCGACACCGTGCTTGTGCGACACGCCCACCGTGGCGTTCAGGCGCACTTCCTTGAAGCGCAGCGTCACGGTCTGCTCGCCGGGGGTGACCTCGACCGCGCGCTGCACACCTTCGAACCCCTCGGCCGAGAGGTTGATGCGCTTGGTGCCGGGCGCGATGTCCTTCAATGTCACCGGCGCGGTGCCGACGAACTCGCGATCGACGAAGACCGATGCGCCAGGCACGTCCGACTCCACGATCACGGTCGCCAGATCGGCTCGCGGCGCCGGTGCCGCTTCGGGCTCCGGCGCGGGTCTGGTGGCGGCGCGACGCGGCGCCGCCTCGGCCGGTTCCGCGGGCTCGGGTGTCGGCGCGGCTTTCTTCGTGGCCGGTGCCGGGGACGGCCGGGCCGCGGCGGTGGGTGTCGGCGTGGCCGCCGGGGGCGGCTCGTCGCCGCGCATCAGGAAGATCGCCCCGCCGACCAGCAGCAGCGTGCCGACCAACACCGCCAGCACCCGCGGCGTGCGGCTCGGCGGCGCGGCCTCGGCAGGCTCGTCGTCGTAGACGCTCACGCGGCAGATGGTAGCATGCAGCCCGGCGGCACCCCGGTCCACACCATGCCCGAGCCCCTCACGATTCTCTGCATCGCCTCGTATCACAAGGGGCAGACGTTCCTGCGCGAGGCGAAGCGCCAGGGCGCGCGCGTGTTCCTGGTCACCTCCGAGAGCCTGCGCGACGCCGACTGGCCGCGCGAGTCGATCGACGAGATCTTCTTCGTCCGTGACGACGACAAGCGGTGGAAGCTCGACGACCTGCTGCTCGGCGCGAGTCATCTGGCGCGCCGCACCGTGATCGATCGCGTCGTGCCGCTCGACGACTTCGACCTGGAGAAGGCGTCGGCGCTGCGCGAGCATCTGCGAATCGGCGGCATGGGCGAGACCACGACGCGCTACTTCCGCGACAAGCTGGCGATGCGCCTGCGCGCCGTGGATGCGAAGCTGCCGGTGCCGCGCTTCGTGCACGTGCTGAACGAAGGCGCGATCCGCCGCTTCTGCGCCGAGGTGCCGGCGCCATGGGTGCTGAAGCCACGGCTCGAGGCCGGCACCATCGGCATCCGCAAGGTCCGCAACCAGGACGAGCTGTGGCCGATCGTCGATGCCCTCGGTGATCGTGCGGCCTTCCACCTGCTCGAGGAGTTCATCGCCGGCGACGTCTTCCACGTCGACAGCCTGGTCGACCACAGCCGCGTGCTGGCCGCCGTGGCGAGCGGCTACGGACGTCCGCCGTTCGACGTCTCGCACGGCGGCGGCGTCTTCACCACGCAGCTCCTGCCACGCGGTTCGGCCGATGAGCGCGACGTGCTGGCCACCAACCGTGCCGTGCTGAGCGCGATGGGTCTCGTGCGCGGTGTGTCGCACACCGAGTTCATCAAGCGCGCCGACGGCGCCTGGTTCTTCCTCGAGACGTCCGCACGCGTGGGCGGTGCGCACATCGTCGAGCTGATCGAGGCTGCGACCGGCGCGAACTACTGGGCGGAGTGGGCCAAGATCGAACTCGCGGGCGGCAAGACTCCGTACGTGCCGCCGGTGCTGCGCGAAGACTACGCCGGTCTCGTGACCTGCCTGGCGAAGGACGAACGTCCCGACCTCTCGGCGTTCTCGGACCCCGAAGTCGTCTGGCGGCTCGACAAGAAGCACCACGCCGGCGTGATCGTCGCCTCGCCCAGCCATCCCCGCGTCGCGGCGCTGGTGACGTCGTACGCGCAGCGCTTCGCCGAGCAGTTCAGCGTATTCATTCCCCCGGGCGAATCGCCGCGCGACTAGCCGCTAGCTGCTGGCTCGTGGACAGGGCGTGTCCCTGATGAACGACAGCGTCGCCGGACCGGCCGTCTTGTCGTCGCGACTCAGCTCCAGGATGATGCGCTCGTGGCTGGAGCCACGCACGGTGACGAGCGTGCTCGGGATACCAGCCTTGCGCAGTGCGTCGTTGAGCACCGTCGACTGACGGCGGAGGCCGCGGGACTCGCCGGTGGCGGAGATCACGAGGAACGGCGGATCCGCCTGATCGAGCCACGGCACGACCGACGCGTCGCGCCACCACGTGCCATCGAGGCGGCTGCCGCCGAAGCGCTCGGCGAAGTAGAGCGGGTCGAAGCCGGCGCGGTAGGTCTCGATGTCGCCCAGGTCGTAGCCGGCGCCGCTGACGGCGACGACGCCGCAGATGCCGGCGATCGATCCGTGCTCGCGGGCCAGCCAGGCCGGGTCGGTGGCGACGCGGGCGGCGAGCTGTGCGCCGGCCGAGTGTCCCATCAGGAAGAGGCGATCGGCGCGTCCACCGCGCTCGGCCACGTGGGCCTGCACCCACGCGGTGGCACGGGCCACGTCGCCCACCTGCGACTGCCAGTCGAGCGGCCACACCAGGCGATAGCCGATGACGGCGGCGCCGATGCCGTGATCGGCGAGGAACCGCCCGACGTTGCGATAGACATCCGCGCCGCCGAAGCTCTGCGTGCGATCGCCCCAGGCCCAGCCGCCGCCGTGCACGAAGACGACGGTGGGGAAGTCCGTGCCGGCGGGGAAGTAGAGATCGAGCTGGCGCTTGGGATCGTCGGGCGCCGCGGGGTCGTACGGCACGCCGAGCTGCACCGTCGGTGGCGCCGGCGCGGTGTTGTAGAGCACCTTCGCGCCGAGCCAGTAGGCCGCCCCGCAGCCCTGGAGCGGGACGATGGCCAAGGTGACCGCGACGGCGAGCGCTGCCCGCCGTCGCGCCGTCATGCGTGGGCGGCAGGGCACGTGCCAGCCCCCAGCACCCGGTCTCCAGCCTCCGGACAAACCTATTTGCTGGGTTCGCTCGACGGCGGCACGATCTTGTTCAGCCGCATGTAGGTCACGAGGTTGCCGTAATGCTCGTAGCTGTGGGCCACGTTGAAGCCCAGGACGAGCAGCCGCGGCGTGGGGCCGGTGAAGAACTTCACCACCTCCATCCCCTTCTGATCGGTCATGCCATCGATGACCATGTTGCAGTAAGCCGACGACGCCGCCAGGGCCTTCGAGAGGTCGGCCTTCGCCGTCATCGACTTCTCGATGCCGCCCTGCGGCGGCTTCTCGCCGACCGCCGCAGCGCACATCATGAACTGGGCGTCGGCGATGTGGCCGATGAGCTGTCCCATCGAGCGCACTTCCGGCGTGGGCTTGAATGCGTATAGATTCTCGGGAATCTTCTCCGCCGTCCTCGCCATCACGCCGCTGATCATGCCGAACTGGCCCTTGGCCGCCACCACGCCGGGGTTCTGTGCGCTCGCCGGGACGGCGAACGCCAGCGCCAGGAGGCCCGCGCCGAGGGCTCGTGTGATTCGCATCGTCACTCCTTCAGGGAAGTCGAACCGTCTGAGCATAGCCCCATTCGCCGCAGGGGTCGCCGGGCTCGTCCTCGTCGCGCTGGGTGGCGGCTGCGCCACGCGACCAGAACTGGCAGGCGTCGGGCGCGACGCCCGGCCGCCGATCGCCAGCCTGCTCGGCGTGTTCGTGGCGCCGGCCAACGCCCTGCCCTCGGTGGATGGCCTCGCCGTTGGCAGCCTGTCGGCGCTGGCCTTCGACCCGGCGTCTGGCCGGTGGGCGAGTGCGAGCGACGAGATCCAGCGGCCCCGCCTCGTCTGGTTCGACCTCACACTCGGTCCGGCCATCGGCGTGATGCCGCAATCGGTCACGAGGATCACGCTCGGCCCCGACGTCCCGGCCGACACGCTGACCGCCCTCGACATGGAAGGCCTGGCGATCTTCCCCGATGGCTCCTTCGCCGTGTCGCACGAGGGCCACATCGATCGCGCCGGTATCGGACGCCAGCCGCGCATCCTGCGGGCCACGCGCGACGGCACGGTCACCGCGGTCGTGCGGCCGCGCGATCACTTCACCATCGATCCGGCGGATCGCACGCGCGGCGTGCGACACAACCTCGGGTTCGAGAGCCTCACGCGCACGCCCGTCGGGCGGCTCGTCACGGGGCTCGAGCAGCCGCTGGCGCAGGACGGGCCGGTGTCCGGCGCCGCGCAAGGGGGGCTCGTGCGGCTGGTCGAGTTCATCGACGGACCGCAGGGCTGGCGTCCGGGGCGCGAGTGGCCGTACCGGCTCGACGCCACGCCGCACGTGGCCGGCTACGACCGTCCGTGCGAAGACGGCGAGAACGGCCTGTCGGAGATGCTGGCGCTCTCGGACACGACGTTCCTGGCCGTGGAGCGCGCCTGCCTGGTCGGGCCGCCGGGTTCGCCGGCGTTCAACCCCGTGCGCCTGTATGAAGTGTCGGTCGCGGGGGCCGACGATGTGTCCGGGCTGGCGTCGATGGCGGGGATGTCGCCGGTGGCTGCCCGCAAGCGTCTCGTCCTCGACCTGACGGAGTGGCGCTCCCGGCTGCCGGCGTCGCTGGCGACGCTGTCGAACATCGAGGGCCTGTCGTTCGGCCCGCCGGGACCGAATGGCGAACGCACCGTCATGCTCGTCAGCGACGACAACTTCCGCGCCTCGCAGACGACCGCTTTCATCTGGATCGCGTTGCGCTAACTGCTACGAACGTCCACGATCTGTCCCGTCGCAGCACAAGGGGCCTGTCCCGGGCCTGTCCCCCTGTGGAGGAAGCGTTACAACTGCAGGCGATAGCCGACGCCTCGCACGGTCTGGATCAGCGCCGGATGCGTCGGGTTCGCCTCCAGGTAGCGCCGCAGGCGCACGATGAAGTTGTCGATCGCTCGGGTGTCGGTGTCTTCGTGCAGCCCCCACACTTCCTCGAGGATCGCCTTGCGCGAGACGACCTGGCCGGCGTGACGCACCAGATAGGCGAGCAGGTCCGCTTCCATCACCGTCAGGCGATAGGCGCGCTCGTTCGCGTGCAATTCCAGCGCCCGCAGATCGAGCCGATGTCCCGCGAATTCCAGGACGTCGGCCGGCGCCGGCGGCGGTGCCACGGTGCGGGCCGGCTCCGTCGGACCGCGCAGCCACTCACGCCGGCGCACGAGGCCGCGGACCCGCGCCAGCAGGATCGCCAGCTCGAACGGCTTGGGCAGGTAGTCGTCGGCGCCGCACTCGAAGCCGTGCAGGACGTCCTCGGGCCGGGCCCGCGCCGTGAGCATCAGGATCGGCACGTAGTCGCTCTCGGCGCGCAGTGTCCGCGCCACCTCGAAGCCGTCTTTCTTCGGCAGCATGACGTCGAGCACGACCGCGTCGAAGCGGCCCCGCTCTTCGCGCAGCACGTCCAGCGCCTCGACGCCATCCGACGCGATGCGCGCGTCGTGCCCGTCGGCGGCCAGGTTGAACTTCAGGCCGTCGGCGAGGTGACGCTCGTCCTCGACGATGAGGATGCGGCTCACGCCGTGCCTCCCGACGTCTTCGGCAGCTCCAGCGTGAACGTTGCGCCCGCGCCTTCACCGGGACTCTCGGCGAACACGCGTCCGCCGTGCTGCCGCGCGATCGAGCGCACGATGTAGAGCCCGAGCCCGGTGCCCTTCACGCTCAGGCCGCGCGCCTGGAAGCGGTAGAACCGGTTGAAGATGCGCCGCAACTGCCGGCGCGGGATGCCGACGCCGCGATCCCTCACGCGCACCCAGAGCGTGTCGGGGGTCGGCGTCGCCAGTTCGACGGTGACCTTCACGCCCTGCGTGGAGTACTTCACCGCGTTGTCGAGCAGGTTGCCGATGGCCGTCCGCAGTTCGTCGACGTCGCCGTCCACCATCATCCCGGCGCCAGGCGCCGCGCCGGCCAGCGCCACGGCGTCGGCGGGCAGATGGTGCCGCCGTCGCGCCGTCTCGATGCACTCGATCGCCAGGGCGGCGAGATCCACCGGCGCGCGATGGGTCAGCCGGCGACGCTGGCTGGCGACGCCGGCCCGCAGCACCTGCTCCACGGTGTATTGCAGCCGCGACGCGTCGTCGAGCATGACGCGATAGAACTCCTGCCGCTGCGATTCCGACAGCTCGCGCGCCTGCAGCGTCTCGAGGTAGAGCCGCATCGACGCGATCGGCGTCTTGAGCTCGTGGGTGACCGCGTTGAGGAAACTGTCCTGCTGCTCCGTGCGCCGCAGCTCACGGACGAGGAACACGGTGTAGACGATGATGCCGGCGATGATCAGCGCGAACGCGATGATGCCGAGCACCAGCGTCACCACCTGCCGTTCGCGCGTGAGAATCCAGCCGACGTTCAGCGACACCGCCGCCGCCACGAGCACGACGCACAGGACGATGAAGACGAC
>CADEDM010000048.1 GCA_902826065.1 uncultured Acidobacteriota bacterium
GCCTGGCCGTCTGCCAGACCGAACTCGTCGGCCGCCTGCTGCACGCGGTGCTCAGTCCTCGCTACGAGGTCGAGTTCCTGGTCGAGAGCAAGGCGCTCGCGCGCCGTCTGCACGACGCCGGCGCGGCCGCGGTGCACGCCGCCGATCCCAAGCGCGTCGACACCTACGTCCGGGCCGACCTGCTGCCGACCACGTCGGTGATCATCGAGGATGCCGGACAGCGCAGTCTGCACAAGGTCCTGGAGGCGGTGCGCGACGCCGGGGGGGTGCTGGTGTACCTGCTGGGTACGGGCGGCGACGACGACAAGCGCGCCGCGGTGCTGCGCAACGACTTCCCCGAGTTGACCAACGTGACCCTGGCGGAGCTGGTGGAGCCGCGTCTGGCCACCGAGTTGAACCGCTCGCTCACCCGCCAGCGGGTCCAGCAGTACCAGCGCTACTTCAGTGACGCCGACCGCGTGCTGATCCTCACCCACCACGATCCCGATCCCGACGCCATCGCCAGCGGCCTGGCGCTGCGGACCGTGCTGCGGCGGACCAAGCAGACGGCGATCATCGGCACGATGCAGCCGGTCTCGCGTCCCGAGAACCAGCGGATGCTCAAGCTGCTCGACATCCACGTCGAGACGATCACGCCTGAGCAGCTCGGCTCGTTCGAGAAGATCGCGCTGGTCGACGTGCAGCCGCACTACTTCGGCGACGCCTTGCGGCACGTGGATCTCGTGGTCGACCACCACCCCGAGACCACCGGCTGGACGGCGATGTTCAAGGACATCCGCTCGGACTACGGCTCGACGTCGACGATCCTCACCGAGCACCTGCGCGCGGTGGACCTCGACATCTCGGAGCGGACCGCGACGGCGATGCTGTACGCCATCAAGTCCGACACGCTGTTCTTCAACCGCCAGGCCAACCGCGCCGACCTCGACGCCTTCTCGTTCCTCTACCCGCTTGCCGACGCCGGTCTCATCCGCAAGATGGAAGGGGCCGAGATCACCCGCGAGCGGCTCGACTACGTGATCAAGGCGTGGCAGACCGGCCGACTCGTGGAGCACGTGTTCTGTGCGTTCCTCGGCGAGCCGCCGCGCGACGACTTCATTCCCTACGTAGCGGACTTCTACCTGCAGCTCGAAGACGTGCAGTGGACCGTCATCTCAGGCGTCGTGAACGACCAGATGGTCGTGTCGGTGCGCAACCTCGGCTACTCGCGGAACGCCGGCGACTTCGTGCGCCGGTGGTTCAACGACGTCGGCAGCGCCGGTGGTCACCGCACGATGGCGAAGGCGGTCGTGCCGCTCGAAGCCTTCCAGACCAAGTTCGAAGTGCATGAAGGCAACCGCATCAACCAGCGGATGCTGGACCTCGTACTCGGCTTCCTCCACGAGCTGAACGGCAAGAAAGAGCGCTGATCCGCGGCGCGGGCATCAGGCCCGTGGGTCACGCGCGGCCGCGCGCGTCTTCGCCCAGCCGCTCACCGGCGGCGCCCAGCGCCGGTTCGATGAACAGCCGATGCGCATCCTCGTGGCCCCGGGCCACGAGTTCCGCGGGCGTGGCGCGGCGGTCCGACGCCGGGTCGTCGGCGCCGGCGAGATCGAGCGGCAGCAGCCCGTTGTGCATCGGGCGGATCACGAACACGGTGTGGAAGTGGGCCTGGGCGTAGCGCACGGCGTCGCGCACCGCGGCCGTCTCGAGGGCCGCCAGCCACTCGCCGGCCCGGCCTCGAGGATCCAGGCGCGGCACCCGGAGATCATGCGGGCCCGCGGCTTCGGGCGTCGCCGTCACGACGATGGCCTGCTCGATGCCGGACGCCGCCGCCTCTTCGAGCAGCCGGACCAGCGACGCGGGCCGGTCGGCGAGCCGATGCGTCTCGCCCCGCCAGACGCCGTCGACCGGGAAGGCCAGCGGATGCGGCTCGGACACGGTGGCGAGCGTCAGGGCCCCGTGCACGACGTCCACCAGCGCGCTCCGTCCGGTGGTGGCCAGATCGAGCGCTTCGGTACGGCGCGCAGTCGGGCCGGCGGCCCCTGGGAACAAGCGCCGTCCCGCGTCGCCGCCGACGAGGCCGAAGACGAGGTCGCGGCGAGCGTCGAGATCGTGCACCGTGAGGAGCAGGTCGCGGTGCCCGGGTTGGCCGGCGCCCGAGGCCAGGAGTTCGGCCAGGCGCTGACTGAGATCCGCCGCCTTGGGCCGCGCCAGCGCGGCGCCACCACGCAGCAGATCCCAGAGCGTGCTGGTCGCCGCCGCCGCAAAACCAGTCGAGTCGACCGGGGCGCCGAGCAGGCGCCACAGCAGGTGGCCCTGGGCGCGACGCGGGCCGCGCAGCGCAGCCACGACCGCCGCCGCCGTCAACGCCACGAGCGTGAGCGCCGAGAGCGCCAGGATCAGGCGCGCGATCCACGCCGGCAACGCCTCGGGTGCGAGGATCTGGCCCAGCCAGGTCGCATAGCGGACGGCCATCGACGGCTCCGTGTCGAGGCCGGTCCACGCCGCGATCAGCCCGACCGGCCACACCAGCATCGCGCCGGCCAGCAGCACGAGCGGACTGGCGACGAGCACCGCGGCCGTCGCGAGCAGTGCGCCGACCAGCCGGTACCGCCACGTCAGGCCGTAGGCCGTGAGGCCCTGCGGACGGCGCCAGACGCCGCGCACATCCCACAGCACACCCGCGCCGTCGAGTGCAAAGAGCACGGCGCTGAGAGCGCCGACGCCGCGGCCGGCCACGAGGTCGATCTTGACGCCGGCCTCGTGCAGCGCCTCGAGCGCGCCGGCGTGATACGCGCCGTCGACACCGGTGCCGCTCAGGATGACGGCGGTTGGACGCTCGGGGGAGTAGAGCTCGTGCTGCGCGCGGGGACCGCGGGGCACGATGGGCTACTCGTCGTGGATGGTGACGAGGGTGACGACCTCGAACTTCCGGGTGCCCGCCGGTGTCGTCACGGTGACCTCGTCGCCCACTTCCTTGTTGATGAGCGCGCGACCGATCGGCGAGGCACTCGAGATCAGCCCCTTCTCGGCGTCGGCGTCCTCGGGCATCACGAGCTGGTAGACGATCTGGCCGCCCCCCGGCTCCTTCAGCGTGATCGTCGATCCGAAGCCGGCCTTGTCGTGCGGCACGCGGTCGAGGTTCATCAGCGAGACCTCGTTACGGCGCCGCGTCAGCATGCCGATGCGTGCCTGGACGTAGGTCTGCCGTTCCTTCGCCGCCTGGTACTCGGCGTTCTCCCGCAGGTCGCCGAACTCGCGCGCACGCTGGATTTCCTTCGGCAGTTCGGTCTTGAGCTCGCGCTCGAGCGCCGTGATCTCGTCGTCGAATCGCTTGAGAATCCGTTCCTTCATCGGTTCAACCGCCCACTGTAGCACACGGGGTGTTATGCTCCGACCCAGTGCGCCATCCCGCGGCGCCGTGCCTGCCCGTGTCCCGCGCCCTGCCCTTCCTCACGAGCCGCCGTCATCCGCTGGTGCAGGCCTGCCGCGACGCGCGCGCCGGCGGCGTCGACCAGCCGCTGCTGCTCGACGGCTGGCATCTGCTGATGGAGGCGGTGCAGGCCGACCTCGCCATCGACACGGTGGCGATCGACCGCGAGCCCGGAGAGGCGGCGGCCGACACAGCGCTCGCGACCCTGATCGACCGCGGTGCCCACGTCGTGCGCGTGACGGCGGACGTGCTGCAGTCGATGAGCCCGGTGCGCACCGCCTCGGGCGTCGTGGCGCTCGCCCGCCGGCCGGCCTCGTCGCTCGCCCGCGTCTTCGACGCCGGGCCCGCGCTCGTCCTCATCGCGGTGGACGTGCAGGACCCGGGGAACATCGGCGCGCTGGTGCGTACGGCCGAGGCCGCCGGCGCAACCGGCGTCGTCGCCGCCGGCACCTCGGCCGATCCGTTCGGGTGGAAGGCCCTGCGCGCCTCGATGGGCAGCGCGCTGCGTCTGCCCCTCACCCGCGCGACCGCGACCATGGATGTGCTATCGCTGGCCCGCGATCGCGGCGTCCAGACCGTCGCGCTGGTGCCGCGCACGGGCACCGCGATCGAGTCAGTCGACGCTGGCGCCCCGCTCGCGCTGCTCGTCGGAGGCGAAGGGCCCGGGCTCGACGCTGCCGTCATGGCGCAGGCCGACGTCGCGGTCACGTGGCCGATGGCCGCCCCGGTCGAGTCGCTGAACGTCGCGGTCGCTGGCGCCCTCGCGCTGTACGCGATCGCGTCGGCACGGAGGCGATCGTGAACGGCCTGTTCGACGACGCCGACGATCCTCGCGACGGCGACGGCAGCGACCTCCGCGTGCCGCCGGCGCCGCTGGCCGAACGGATGCGCCCGCGCACGCTCGATGAGATCGAGGGCCAGGAGGCGCTGCTCGCCCCCGGCCGTCCGCTGCGCGAGGCCATTGCCCGCGACGCTTTGCAGTCCGCGATCCTGTGGGGACCGCCCGGCACCGGCAAGACCACGTTGGCGCGCCTGATCGCCGACGCGACGGCGGCGGATTTCGTCGCCTTCAGCGCCGTGCTGGCGGGCATCAAGGACATCAAGGACGTGATGGCGGCGGCCGAGCGCCGCCGGCGCGCCGGACGGCGCACCATCGTCTTCGTCGACGAGATCCACCGCTTCAACAAGGCCCAGCAGGACGCCTTCCTGCCGCGCGTCGAGGCCGGCGACATCGTGTTGATCGGCGCCACGACCGAGAACCCGTCGTTCGAGGTCAACGCGGCGCTGCTGTCGCGGTCGAAGGTGTTCGTGCTGAAGCCGCTCGACGAGGCGGCGATCACGCGCATCCTTCAGCGGGCGTTGACCGACACCGAGCGCGGACTCGGGGCGCTCGCGCCCGAGATCACCGACGACGCGCTCGGGATCCTGGCGCGCTTCTCGGATGGCGACGCGCGCCAGGCGCTGAATCTCCTGCAGCTGGTCGTCGCCGCGGCGCCACAGCCCGTCGGACATCCGAAGGTCGACCTGGCGCTGGTCCAGGAGACGCTGCAGCGCAAGACGCTGCGCTACGACAAGAGCGGCGAGGAACACTTCAACCTGATGTCGGCGCTGCACAAGTCGATGCGCAACTCCGACCCGGACGCGGCGGTCTACTGGCTGGCGCGGATGCTCGAAGCCGGCGAGGACCCGATGTACGTCGCCCGGCGGCTGGTGCGCTTCGCCTCGGAGGATGTGGGCAACGCCGATCCGCAGGCGCTCATGGTCGCCATGGCCGCCCGCGACGCGCTCCACTTCATCGGCATGCCCGAGTCGAACGCCGCGCTGGCGCAGTCGGCCATCTACCTGGCCACGGCGCCCAAGAGCAACGCGGTCTACCTGGCCTACGGCGCCGCCGCCGACGCGGCAACGCAGGACGTCGCCGAGCCCGTGCCGATGCACTTGCGCAACGCCCCGACGCGGCTCATGAAGTCGCTCGATTACGGCAAGGGCTATCAGTACGCGCACGACGCGCCCGACGCCGTGGCCGCGATGGACTGCCTGCCGGAACGCCTGCAGGGCCGCGAGTTCTACACGCCCACGGAGCGCGGCTTCGAGAAGGAGCTGAAGCGTCGCCTGGACGGCTGGAAGGACCTCAAGCGCAAGCGCCGCGGCCAGGACGGCTAGATCCGCTCGAAGCGCCGTTCGAGGTCCCGGCGCGACAGGCGGAACATCACCGGGCGGCCGTGCGGGCACACCGTGGAATAGGCGGTGGCGCGCAGCTCCTCGAGGATGTGCGTCATCTTCTCCGGCGTCAGTGGGTCGTGGGCGCGGACGGCTGTGTGACACGCCATCGTCGCGGCGATCTGTTTCAGCGCCTGCTCCGCGACCAGGCCGCGGTCGAGGTGCTCGAGATCGTCGGCCAGCGCGCGCAGGGTACGGTCGGCGTCGGCGGCGCCGAGCAGCGCCGGCACCGCCGACACGCGCACGCTGACACCGCCGAA
Organism: uncultured Acidobacteriota bacterium; assembly: GCA_902826065.1. Taxonomy (GTDB): domain Bacteria; phylum Acidobacteriota; class Vicinamibacteria; order Vicinamibacterales; family UBA2999; genus CADEFD01. The sequence goes on from CADEDM010000048.1 coordinate 5,896, forward strand.
GTCCTCGAGCTCGAAGCCGAAGCGGGCCAGATCGCCAGCCCGTGCCAGCAGCGTGGCGTGACCGGCGCCCGGCAGCTCGAGCACCATCGGCACGAGCAGGCGCTGCGATTCGAGCGTCGACGCCGTGAGCCGCTCCAGGATCCGCTCGAACAGCACGCGCTCGTGCGCGACATGCTGGTCGATGATGACGACGCCGTCGTCATCGACGGCCAGGATGTAGGTGTTGCGGAACTGCCCGAGCGGCGTCAGTGGCCGCGCGATGCGCAGGCCGGCGGCCCCGCTCTCGATGACGCTCTCGCCTCCCCACGACGCGGCCGCCATGCCCCGCGGCCACACCGGCGCACCGCTGGCCGGATCGGACCAGGCTGCCGAGCGCTCACGCACCGCGTCGTCGCCCCCTGGCCCTGCGGACCAGGCGCCAGCGTCGCCCCGATGCGTGCCGGCCATCTCGCCGGGCCACACCGGCGTCGATGGTCCGGCGCCCGGCGCGACGCCGTCCGCGATCACTGGGAGCCCGTCGCCGCCGTCCGGCAAGCCCGGCATGCCCGCCGCACCGAGCGCCGCGGCGATGCCGCGACGCACCACCTCGTGCACCAGCGACTGGTCGGCGAACCGCACTTCGGCCTTGGTCGGATGCACGTTGACGTCGAGGCGATCGAGGGGCAGCTCCAGGAACAGGTGGATCTCGGGGCTGCGTTCCTTGATCGACGCCGACTGGTAGGCATCGATGACCGCATGCGCAATCGTCTTGTCCTTCACGATGCGGCCGTTCACGAACACGTGCTGAGGGCCGCGCGTCGGGCCCGGGCCGGCGAGCGCCGCCACGAAGCCCGTCAGCCGGACGCCGTGGGTCTCGCGCATCACTGGCACGAGGTCCGGCCGGTCGCCGTAGATCTGATACAGCCGGTCGGCGAGCGACGCCGCGGGCGGGCACGCCAGTACGCGCTTGCTCCCGTTGTGGAGCGTGAAGCCGACACCGGGGTGGCACAGCGCCAGCTGCGTCATCAGCTTCGAGACGTGCGCGGTCTCGGCGCCATCGGACTTCAGGAACTTGCGGCGCGCCGGCAAGTTGTAGAAGAGGTCCTCCACCGTGACGCTGGTGCCCTCGGGACCGGAGGCCGTCGCGACCCGCTCGACGACGCCGGCGACGACGCGAATCTCGGTGCCGGCGTCACTGCCCCGCGCCCGGGTGCGCAGCGTGAATCGCGACACCGAGGCGATGCTGGGCAGCGCTTCGCCACGGAACCCCAGCGTCGCGATGGCGCCAAGGTCTTCGGCCCGTTGGATCTTGCTGGTGGCGTGACGTTCGAGGCACAGCCGGGCGTCGTCGGGCGTCATGCCGACGCCGTCGTCCTCGACGCGCAGCAGCTTCTTGCCGCCGTACTCGATGGTGACGACGATGCGGGCCGCCTCCGCGTCGATGGCGTTCTCGACCAGCTCCTTGACGACCGAGGCCGGGCGTTCGACCACCTCGCCGGCGGCGATCTGGTTGGCGAGATCGTCGGGAAGCTTGCGGATGCGGCCCATCGGCGTGACGGCTCCTACCACCAGCCCGAGCGCCGGAACCACAGCAACATCGCCACCGACCCTGTGACCATCATCCCCACCACCCACCAGAACTGTGCCGCCTCGCCGCCCGGCAGGTGCGGCAGCGGCACGTTCATGCCGTAGAGCCCCGTGAGGACGGTGAACGGACCGAACAGCGTCGCCACGACGGCGATGAGCTTCGAACTCTGCGCCAGCCGGTTCGAGACGCTGGCCAGGTGTGCGTCGAGGATGCCGGTGACGCGGTCCTGGAAGATGATGGCGTCGTCGGCCATGCGCACGAGATGGTCGTAGACGTCGCGGAAGCGATACGACATCTCGAGGCTGATCTGATCGAACTCGCGGCGCGACAGGCGACCCACGACGTCACGCTGCGGGATGATGATGCGACGCAACGCGGAGATGTCCTTCTTCACCGCCAGGATCTCGGCGGTGAGTTCCTGTCCCGACGACGCCACCACCTGCTTCTCGAGATCGTCGAGCCACTGCTCGAGCTCGTCGATCTCGGGCGCGTAGTGGCTCACCATCGTGTCCATGATGCGGTGCATCAGACCGACCGGCCCCTCCGCCAGGAACCGGCCGCTCCTGCCGCACAGGTCGCTGACATGGGCGATGCTGCGCCGCCGGCCGTCATGCACGGTGACGAGCCACTGCGGCGTCACGAAGAAGTCGGTGTCGTGGGTATCGAAGGCGTGCTCCTCGGCGTGGAAGTTGATGCCGTGGAGCACGACGTACAAGACCGGGCCGTAGGTCTCGATCTTTGGATGATGCGTCGCCTGCAGCGCGTCGGCCACCGCGAGATCGTGCAGCCCGAACACCTGGCGCAAAGCGTGCGCGTCGGCGTCGTCCGCGCCGGCGACATCGGCCCAGACGTAGACGCCGCTCCCCGGGACGAGCCACGCCGGGTCGACCGTGTCGACCAGCGTCGTGGCGCCGTCCCGGTGAACGTAGTACCGGATCATGTCCAGCCGCTAGTCTCTCGCCGCTAGCCGCTGCACCGTCGGCGACCTAGTCGCCGACCTTGACCTGCAGCGCCGCCTGCGCCGCCGCGAGACGCGCCACCGGAATGCGGTACGGCGAAGCGCTCACGTAGTCGAGACCGACGCCGTGGAAGAAGTGCACCGATGACGGGTCGCCGCCGTGCTCGCCGCAGATGCCGAGCTTCAGGTCCGGCCGCACGCTCCGTCCCTTCTGTACCGCCATCGCCACGAGCTGGCCGGTGCCGCCGCCGTCGAAGGTCGCGAAGGGATCCTTGTCGAGCATCTTGCGGTCCTGGTAGACGCGCAGGAACTTGCCGACGTCGTCGCGCGAGAAGCCGAAGGTCATCTGCGTCAGGTCGTTGGTGCCGAACGAGAAGAACTGCGCTTCCTTCGCGATCTGGTCGGCAGTGAGCGCCCCGCGCGGCACTTCGATCATCGTGCCGACGAGATACTTGAACTTGAGGCCCTGCTCCTTCATGACCTCGGCCGCCACGCGGTCGACGACCGCCTTCTGGTCGGTCAGCTCCTTCACGAGCCCGACCAGCGGGATCATGATCTCGGGCACGACCTTGAGCCCTTCCTTGTTGCAGCGCGCCGCCGCTTCGAGGATGGCGCGGGCCTGCATCTCGGTGATCTCGGGATAGGTGATGCCGAGCCGGACGCCGCGGTGGCCGAGCATCGGGTTGAACTCGTGGAGCTGCTCGACGCGGACGAGCAGTTGCTTCTTCTCTGCCAGCTCGGTGCCCTTCTTCCCGGTCGCCTCCATCACCGCGATCTCGACCATCAGCTCTTCCCGCTTGGGCAGGAACTCGTGCAGCGGCGGGTCGATGGTGCGGATCGTGACCGGCGTGCCCTTCATCGCCTTGAACACGCCGTAGAAGTCGTCGCGCTGCATGGGCAGCAGTTCCGCCAGCGCGGCCCGCCGATCGGCCTCGTTGTCGGCGAGGATCATCCGCTGCACGATCGGGATGCGGCCCTCGCCGAAGAACATGTGCTCGGTGCGGCACAGCCCGATGCCACGCGCGCCGAACTTGTAGGCGATCTCGGCCTGATCCGGCTGGTCGGCATTGGCGCGCACGCCGAGACGGCGGACCTTGTCGGCCTGCTCGAGGAGGGTGTTGAAACGTCCGTAGATGTCCGACTGCGCCGCCGGCAGCGACCCGTCGACGACCTGGAGGATCTCGCTCGGTGCGGCCGAGACCTTCGCCAGCTTGACCTCGCCGGTCAGGCCGTCGAACGCGACCCAGTCACCTTCCTTCACCGTCTGGCCCTTCACCGCGAAGGTCTTGCCATGCTCGTCGATGGTCAGCTCGCCCGCGCCGACGATCGACGGCTTGCCCATCTGGCGGCCGACCACGGCGGCGTGCGACGTCATGCCGCCGGTCGCCGTCAGGATGCCCTGCGCGACCCACATGCCGTGGATGTCGTCGGGCACCGTCTCGCGCCGCACGAGGATGACGGCCTTGCCCTGGTTGGTCCAGGTCACGGCGTCGTCGGCGGTGAACACCACCTGGCCGCACGCCGCGCCGGGTGACGCCGGCAGGCCCTTGGTCGCGACCGGGATGCCCTTCCATTCCTTCGGATCGAAGCCGGGCGCCAGCAGCTGTGACAGCGCTTCCGGATCGACCAGCAGCAACGCGTCCTTCGGCGAGACCAGCTTCTCCTTCATCAGGTCGGTCGCGATGACGACAGCGGCATAGCCGGTGCGCTTGCCGCTGCGCGTCTGCAGCATGAACAGGCGGTCGTCCTGGATCGTGAACTCGAAATCCTGGATGTCCTTGTAGTGCTTCTCGAGACGGGTCGTGATCTGCCGCAGCTGCGCGTAGGCCCTGGGCATCACCTCCGCCAGCTCGGCGATCGGCCGTGGCGTACGGATGCCGGCGACGACGTCTTCCCCCTGCGCGTTGACCAGGAACTCGCCGTAGAACTCCTTGGCGCCGGTGGCCGGATTCCGCGTGAAGCCGACGCCCGTGGCCGAGCGATCGCCGGTGTTGCCGAACACCATCATCTGCACGTTGACGGCGGTGCCGATCGAGTCCGGGATGTCGTAGATGCGCCGGTACTCCTTCGCGCGCGGGTTGTTCCACGAGCGGAACACGGCGTTGCGCGCCATGCGGAGCTGATCGTGCGGGTTCTGCGGGAAGGGCTTGCCCGACTTCTCCCTGGCCACGGCCTTGAAGCGTGTGACCACGTCGCGCAGCGCCGCCTCGTCGAGGTCGGTGTCGACCTTCGCGCCCACGGCGGCCTTCACGCCCTCGAACTCGTGCTCGAACGCCGCCTTCGGGATTTCGAGCACCACCGAGCCGAACATCTGGATGAAGCGGCGGTAGCTGTCGAACGCGAACCGGCCGTTGCCGGTCCATTTCTTCATGCCTTCGACGGTGGCGTCGTTGAGCCCGAGGTTGAGGATGGTGTCCATCATCCCCGGCATCGAGAACTTCGCGCCCGAACGCACCGACACGAGCAGCGGCTGGGTGGCCGAACCCAACGTCGCCTTGGCGCTCTTCTCGAGCCGCTTCAAGGTGGCGTCGATCTCCGCTTCGATCGCCGGCGTCAGCTTGCTGCCGTTGGCGTAGTAGAGATTGCACGCGGCGGTGGAGATCGTGAAGCCCGGCGGCACCGGCAGGCCGGCGTTGGTCATCTCGGCGAGGCCGGAGCCCTTGCCGCCGAGCGTGTCCTTCATCGTGCGGTTGCCTTCGGCCTTGCCGTCACCGAAGGAGTAGACGTACTTCGTCGCCTTGCCGGCGCGGGTGACGGATCGCCCGGCGGCGCTGGCCGCGGCCACCACCGCGCGCACGATCGCGCGCACCTTCGACTTCTTCGGGCTGGCCGCCTTCTTCGCGGCGGGCTTGACGGACTTCTTCGCGGGTGCCGCTTTCTTCGCGGCTTTTCTGGGGGCAGATCGCTTCGCCATGACGTTCGGGACTCCTTACGCGTCGGATTGCGGCACCATCTCGGAGATGTCCGCGAGTTGCAGGATGAGGGACTCGAGACGGCGCAACAGCCGCAGCCGCGCTTCCCGCACCGCGGGATCGTCGGCCATGACCATCACGTCGTCGAAGAACTTCGCCACCGCCGGCGCGAACGCCGCGGCTTCGCCGAAGGCCTTGCGGTAGCCGTCGCCCTGGGCGACGGCGTTGTCGATGGCCGGGCGGCGGCGGTCGATGTCGTCGCGGAGCGCCAGTTCGGCCGGCTCACGCAGCGCATCGAGCGGACGCCCCGACTGCTCGGCCGCCCGGAAGGCGTCGTCGGCGAGCTGCTTCGCGATGTTGCGCACGCGCTTGAACAGCACGGCCAGTTGTTTGAACTCGGCCGTCTCGGTGAACTCGGGGAGGACGTCGAGACGGCGGCGGATCGTGAGCGGCACGAGCGACGCCTGGCCGGTGGTGACGGCGCGGACGTTGCGGACATCGGCGCCCCGCTGCTCGAACACGCTGGCGACCCGTTCGCGCAGGAAGGTCGCGAGCGCCGGTCGTGCGTCGGTCACGCCGCCGTGATCGCCGAACGCGGCGAAGGCACGGTCGAGTAGCGGTTCGATCGCCACTGCCCTGTCGACTCCAGTGAGCTCGGGCAGATCGGCCAGCACGCGCACCAACCCCTGGGCGGCGCGGCGGATGCCGTAGGGGTCGCGCGAGCCCGTGGGCCGCTCGCCCGCCACGAACATGCCGGCCAGCGTGTCGAGCTTGTCGGCGACCGACACGGCTGCCCATGCCACAGCTGCCGCCCCGAGGTCCGCGCGCGCGGGGGCACCGGACGCTTCGACCGCCGTGGGCAGATAGTGGTGATAGATCGCCTTCCACACCGGCTCGGGCTGCCCGGCGTCGCGGGCGTAGATGCCGCCCATCACGCCCTGCAGCTCCGTGAGCTCGCGCACCATGTTGGTGCCGAGATCCGCTTTGCAGAACCGCGCGGCCTGGGCCGCGGCGTCGGCGGCCTCCGGGTGGCCGAGGACATCGGCGGCGATCCAGCGCGCCAGAGGCTCGAGTCGATCCGCCTTGTCGAGAAAGCTGCCGAGTCCCGGGTGGAACGCCACCGTCGCCAGGCGCGCGCGATGGTGGTCCAGCGTCTGCGCGCGATCGGCGTCCCAGAAGAAGCGGGCGTCGCGCAGGCGGGCCGTGAGCACGCGCTCGAGGTTGCGCGCGACCATCTCGGGTTTCTCGGGCTCCATGTTGAGCACGGCCAGGAACGCCGGCAACAGGCCGTTCTGCGCATCCACCAGCGGGAAGAAATGCTGGTGGTGAATCATCGTGGTGGTGAGCACCTCCGACGGCAGCTTCAGGAACTCCGCCGCGAACGCGCCGGAGACCACGGCCGGGTACTCGACGAGGTCCGGTACCTCGGCCAGCGCTTCCTGCCCCGCCGCCGAGACGCTCACGCGCCCGCCGCGACGCCGCGCTTCTGCGTCGAGCTCGCGGGCGATGCGATCGTGGCGCTCGCCACGCTCGACGATGACGAAGTTCTCGGCCAGGCGGCGGCGATAGTCGTCGAAGCCCTTGACCTTGATGGCGCGCCCGGCGCGGCCGCTCGTGGTCAGGAAGCGGTGCCCGAACGTGACAGCGCCGGAGCGGATGTCCTGCACCAGCGGACTCGATGCCGACGGCGTGCGCGTGATGTCGAACGGCACGACCCGGCCGCCGTAGAGAAAGAGCACCCAGCGGATCGGCCGTCCGCTGAGCAGTTCGCCCTTGCCGTCTTCGAGCGACGCGTCCCAGCGCAGCTGCTTGGGGTACTGCAGGTCGCGCAGGGCCGCGGCCAGCACGCCGGGCAGCACGTCGACCGAGGCCTTGCCGCGCAGTTGCCGGCGGAAGGCGAGATACACGCCCTTCGCGGTCTCGAGCCGCTCGAGCGCCGACGGCTCGACGCCCTGCTTCTTGGCGAAGCCGAGGCCGGCACCGGTGAACTGGCCGTCGGCCTGCACGGCAGCCGACACCGGCGGGCCCATCACCAGCTCCTCGAAGTCGGTCTGGCGTTCCGGCACGCGCACGGCGCGCGCCACCAGCCGCCGCGGCGTGCTGAAGGTCTCGATCGGCTCGGCCGACGGCATGCGCGCCTCGGTGAGCCGCGCCTCGAGGCGGGCGCCGAACTGCGACGTCAGCCCCGCCAACCAACGGGCGGGCAGCTCTTCGGTGCCGATCTCAATCAGGAGTTCTCTGTCCATGACGGTCACGCGGTGGCGGCGCTCAGTCGGCCACCGCGGTGGCGGCGGCCCGGGCTTCGGCGTCGGCCGCGTATTCGCGGCACAGCCGCACGGCGAGCTGCCGCACGCGCAGGATGTAGGCGGTGCGCTCGGTGACGCCGATGCTGCCGCTCGAGTCGAGCAGGTTGAAGAGGTGCGAGCACTTCAGACAGTACTCGAGGGCCGGGAGCAGCAGCCTGGCATCGGCGAGCCGCCCGGCGAACGCGTAGTTGGCCTCGAACTGGTCGCGGTGGAAACGTGCGAATTCCTCGGCCGGGATGCCGGTGTCCTGATTGAACGCGTACTTCGACTGCTCGATCTCTTCGCGCAGCCGCACCTGGCCATAGGTCACGCCCGGCGCCCACTCGAGGTCGAAGATGTTGTCGACCTTCTGCAGGAACATCGCGATGCGCTCGAGCCCGTAGGTGATCTCCACCGAGACCGGCGCCAGGTTCACGCCGCCCACCTGCTGGAAGTAGGTGAACTGCGTGATCTCCAGGCCGTCGAGCATGACCTGCCAGCCGATGCCCCAGGCGCCCAGCGCCGGTGACTCCCAGTTGTCTTCCTCGAACCGCACGTCGTGCTGGCGCGGGTTGATGCCGCACGCCTCGAGGCTGTCGAGGTAGATCTGCTGGATCTCGTCCGGTGACGGCTTGAGGATCACCTGGAACTGGTGGTGCTTGAAGACGCGGTTCGGATTCTCGCCGAAGCGGCCGTCGTCGGGCCGCCGTGATGGCTGCACGTAGGCGACGTCCCAGTGCTGCGGCCCGAGGACGCGGAACAGCGTCTCGGGATGCGACGTGCCGGCGCCGACCTCGAGATCGAGCGGTTGCTGCAGGAGGCAGCCGCGCGACGCCCAGAAGTTCGACAGCTTGAGGATGAGGTCCTGGAAAGTCACCGGAGATGGCCTATCGGGAAGGCCGGCCCAGCGCCTGCACGACGCGGGTCGACTTGAGCGGGCGGTCGAGATGCACGCCGAGCAGGGCGCGGTGCGCGACCTCGAGTTCGCGGAGCACGTCATCGGACGCGCCGAGACCGGCGGCATCCTGGGGGCCGACGCGGCGGGCCTCGCGCACGAACGCCAGGGCGCGCGCCGACAGGTACCGGTCGTCGGTGCCCTGGGCGCCGTGGCAGCGGCGGCAGACGAAGCCGTGACCGTCCATCGCCAGGAAGGCGCCTTCGCCGGCCGCGAGGGCCGCGCCGCACTCGGCGCAGGTCACGTCGGGCGGGTAGACGCCCTGGAGGCGCAGCAGCCAGCACTCGAAGTAGCGCGCCAGCGGCAGCACCGGCCCGCCTTCGGTGATCGCCTCGAGCGTGGCCGTGCCGAGGCGATAGAGCCGCTCGTCGGCGTCGGCATCGGCGGCCACGGCATCGATCAGCTCCGCGAAGTAGGCGCTGTAAGCCAGCGCCTCCGGATTCGGCGTCCCCAGCGGCGACCGGACGGGTTCGGCGTAGTTGAGACTCACCAGCTCGCGCTGCTCCTTCTCGAAGTAGGCCACCCGCACCTCGGTGAGCGGCTCCAGGGCGCCCGAGAACCGCGACCGGGGACGCCGGGCCGCGGGCGCCACGCCGCGCTTCTTGCCGCGGTCGCGGGTGAGGAAGACCACGATGCGGTCGGCCTCGGCCAGCTTGTAGGTGCGGAGCACCAGCGCGTCAGCGGTATGAAGGGGCACCGACGCCGGCCTCGCCGCCCATTCTAATCCGAGGCCCCGGTCACTGGCCCAGATACCGCAGGAACACCGTGGCCAGGCCCAGGAAAGAGGCGAAGCCGACGACGTCAGTGAACGTGGTGATGAAGACCGACGAGGCCAGCGCCGGGTCGACCTTCATAGCCTTCAGTCCCAGCGGCACCAGGGTGCCGGCGACCGAGGCGACCAGCATGTTGCAGATCATGGCCATGCCCAGCAGCAGGCCCAGCATCGGGTTGCCCTTGGTCGCCCAGGCCACGGCCGCCGCCACCAGGCCGAGGACCACGCCGTTGCCGAGGCCGATCGTCGCCTCCTTGAACAGCGCCTTGCGGGCGTTGGCCCACGACAGCTCGCCCAGGGCCAGGCCGCGGACGATGACCGTGAGGGTCTGCGTGGCGGCGTTGCCGCCCATGCCGGCGACGATCGGCATGAACACGGCGAGCGCGGTGGCCTGGCTGATCGTGTACTCGAACGCCGCCACGACCGAGGCGGCGAGGAACGCCGTGCCGAGGTTGACTCCCAGCCACGGCAGCCGCTTCTTCAGCGCGTCCCACGCCGGGGTCTCCACGCGCTCGTCGCCCGACACGCCGGCCAGGCGGTAGAGGTCTTCCGTGGCCTCGTCCTTGAGGACGTCGATGACGTCGTCGACGGTGATGACGCCGGCCAGCTTGTTCTCCTCGTCGACGACGGGGATCGCCAGCAGGTTGTACGACGCGACCAGCCGCGCCGCCTCTTCCTGGTCGGTGTCGACACGAACGCTGAAGACATCGGGCGTCATGATGCGCTTCAGCGGCGTCTCGGGCGCCACGAGCAGCAGCCGGCGCAGCGACGTCACGCCCACCAGGTGGCGGCGGGCATCGACGACGTAGAGGTAGAACACCATCTCGACGTTGATGGCGTTCTGCAGCGCCGACACCGCCTCGGCCACCGTGAGGTCTTCGCTGGCCGCGAAGACGTTCGGGTTCATGATGCGGCCAGCGGTCTGCTCGGCGTAGTCGAGCAGGCTCTCGACCTGCCCCGACTCGCGCCGGCGCATCAGCTCGAGCACTTCGTTCGAGAGCTCCTCGGGCAGGTGATCGACGAGGGCGGCGGCGTCGTCGGACGGGATCTCCTGGACGAGCTTGGCGATCTCCTCGGCCGAACGGCCGGCCAGCAGCGTCGCGCCGCGCTCTGGACCGAGCTCGCTGACGCTCTCCATCGCCAGCTTCGGCTGGCGCTCGACCAGGATGCTGAACGCGGCGGCGCGCTCGTGCTCGTGCAGCTCGCCGAAGATCTGCCCGAGGTCGGCGGGATGCTGCTTCTGCAGCAGGTTCTGGAGGTTGGCCGTGGCGCCCAACCGCAGCAGGCGACGGACCGAGTCCAGGACGACGTCGATTCTCCGCTGCGGCGCCATGACAGTCAGGATGCGGTCAGATCAGCACAACCGCTCAAGGCTAGCATGCGCCTCCGGGACCGGCAACGCCGAATGCGCGCGTCGCGCCGACGTTATCGGCGCCGGCGGCCGCGGCCGCCGCGCTCATCGCCAGGCAGACCGATCTCAGTGAGCGTGCGCGGATCGTCGCGCCAGTCCTCCTGCACCTTCACGTGGAGGTCGAGGTACACGCGCGTGTCGAAGAAGGCCTCCAGGGCGTGCCGGGCGCCGGTGCCGATGGCCTTGATCATCGCGCCGCCCTTGCCGAGCACGATCGGCTTCTGCGAGGCGCGCTCGACCAGGATCGAGCAATGCAGGCGCATCAGGCCGCCAGGGGCCTCGGGTTCCTCGAAGGCATCGACGACGACGGCCGTGCTGAAGGGCAGCTCCGCGTGCGTGTGGTGCAGGACCTGCTCGCGCACCAGTTCCGCGGCGAAGAAGCGCTCGGGCTGGTCGGTGAGGTAGTCCTCGGGGAACAGCGGCTCGCCCTCGGGCAGGCGCGCCAGCAGCACCGCCTCGAGCCGATCGACGTTCTCGCCGGTCGTCGCCGAGACCGGCACGATCTCGGCGGCGAGCCCGCGGTCCGCCAGGCCGGCGATGCGCGGAAGCAGCGCCGGCTTGTCCATCAGGTCGACCTTGTTGAGGGCGATCACCACCGGAGCCCGGGCCGTGGCCACCAGCTCGCGCACATAGCGATCGCCGGCACCCTCGCCGGCCGTGGCGTCGATGACCAGCACGACGACGTCGACCTCGCGCAGAGCCCCGCGCGCCACGTCCATCATGCGCGTGTTCAGGCGGCGCAGCGGCTTGTGGATGCCGGGCGTGTCGAGGAACGCGATCTGGCCGTCGGGATACGACCGCACGCCGACGATGCGGTTGCGCGTGGTCTGGGGCTTGTCGGAGACGATCGCGAGCTTGGTGCCGACGAGCCGGTTCAGCAGCGTCGACTTCCCCGCATTCGGCCGGCCGACGAGCCCGACGAACCCGGACCTCACGCCTCGGCCGCTCCGGCGTCGACCGGCGCCGGCTTGCGTCTCATCCGCACCCGCGTGACGCGCCGCCGCTCGGCGTCGAGGACCTCGACGTCGAGGTCGCCGGCGTCGAAGCGCTCGCCTTTCACGGGCACGCGGCCGAGGGCCGACAGCAAGTACCCGCCGACCGAGTCGAACCCCGCTCGCTCCACCGCCACGCCCAGATGTGCCTGCAGCACCGAGACGTCGGCCTTGCCGCTCACCACGAACACGCCCTCGCCCTCGTCGACGACCGCTTCGCTCTCGACGTCGTACTCGTCGCGGATCTCGCCGACGATCTCCTCGATCAGGTCTTCGAGGGTGACCAGTCCGGCGGTGCCGCCGTACTCATCGACGACGATGGCGCTCTGCACCCGGGCGTGCTGGAACTCCGCCAGCAGGGCCGGCACCTTCTTCGTCTCGGGCACGAAGTGCGCGGGCCGGAGCAGTTCGCGCAAGGTGGGCGGCGCCTGATCGGGATCGCGGACCAGGTCCTTCACGAAGGCGAAGCCGAGGATGTTGTCGAGCGTGCCATCGAACACCGGCACGCGCGAGTACTGCTGCTCGCGGAACAGGCGGCGTAGGTCGTCGACGCTGTGCGTGACCTCGATCGCGACGATGTCGGGCCGCGGCGTCATCACCTCGCGCACGAGGGTGTCGCGGAAGTCCGCGATGGTCCGCAGCAGTGCCCGCGCCTGATCGGGACTGCCGTCGAGCGGCCCTTCGGCGTCCGGTGGCGACTCGGGCGCGCCGTTGGCAGTCGCCGCCACCGCCGGATCAGGCTGCGCCGCCGGCAGCTCGCGCGGCCGCGTCAGCCCCAGCAGCATGATGGTCACCGGCCGCAACAGGCGATCGACCGCCCGGAAGGCCGGCAGCGTCGACCCCAGCACGCCTTCCGGGTCGCGACGGATGAGGACGAGAGGAATCAGGTGCTCGCACACCAGCGCGAACACCGCCATCGCCGCGATCAAGGTCGGCAGCCCGTGCCCCGCCTGCATGGCGATGACGCGCGCCAGCAGGGCGCCGGCCACGACGTAGATGATCGCCAGCACGATGCGGGCCGGGATGAAGAGCCGCATCGGGTCGTCGAGGTACCAGCCCAGGAGGTCGTCGCGATCGCTGCGTTCGGCGGTGAGCCGCAGCGACAGCCGCATCAACGCGTTGAACGCCGCCGAGACGGTGCCGACGAACACAGCGCCGAGCGCGAGCAGGAAGATCGCCAGCGGCGTCAGCGTCGTCATCGCCGGCGCCCCGTTCCGGCGACCGCCCTGCTGGCGCGCCCGATCAGTCCATCGGCCAGTCCGCCCTTGCGGCGCAGCCGCCGTTCCGCGCGGGCCATCTCGCCGTCGTCGGTCTCGTGGTCGTAGCCGAGCAGATGCAGGAGGCCGTGCAGCGACAGCACTCTGAGCTCCGTCGCCACCGGGTGCCCCGCCGTGCGGGCCTGGCGGGCGGCGACGCCGCGTGCGATGACGATGTCACCGAGGTCGGCCGGTATCGGCGCCGCGCCGCGGACGAGGCCGCGAGACGGCGACGGGGCGGCCGGGAACGACAAGACGTCGGTAGGCGCATCCACGCGGCGGAACTGGCGGTTCAGGGTGCGCATCCGCGCGTCGCTGACGAGCGCGACCGTGACCGCACCACGGGCTGGACCTGGGGCCGTGGCGGCGAGCCAGCCCGCCAGGCCACGTGTCGCAGGGCGGTCGTCGGCCGACGCGACGACGCTCACTGCCAGACGGGCGGACGAGGCGCGGGGGGCCATGACGGCTATCCGCGCGGCGCGCCCTGCGCGCCGGCCGCCTCGTAGGCCTTGACGATGGCCTGCACGAGCCGGTGGCGGACCACGTCGCGGTCGTCGAAGCGCACCACGGCGATGCCCTCGATGCCCGACACGATCTTCAGCGCGTCGACCAGGCCCGAGGTGCGGCCGGTGGGCAGATCGATCTGGGTGATGTCGCCGGTGACCACGGCCTTCGAGCCGAAGCCGAGGCGCGTCAGGAACATCTTCATCTGCTCGACGGTCGTGTTCTGCGCTTCGTCGAGGATCACGAACGCGTCGTTCAGCGTTCGTCCGCGCATGAAGGCGATGGGCGCGACCTCGATGGTGCCGCGCTCGAGCAGCCGCTCGGCGCGCTCGACTTCGAGCATGTCGTAGAGCGCGTCGTAGAGCGGGCGCAGGTACGGGTTGACCTTTTCCTGCAGATCGCCCGGCAGGAAGCCCAGCTTCTCCCCCGCTTCCACGGCCGGCCGCGCCAGGATGATGCGCGAGACCTTCTTGGCCAGCAGCGCCGTCACAGCCTGGGCCATGGCCAGGTAGGTCTTGCCGGTGCCCGCCGGACCGACACCGAACACGATGTCGTGCTGTTCGATGGCGTCCAGGTACAGGCGCTGGTTGGCCGACTTCGCCATGATGCGCTTGCGCCCGGCCTGGCGCATCTGGCCGTCCTTCAGGAAATGCTCCTGCAGGTCGACCGTGTCGTGCGATGAGACGAGCTGGGCGGCCGTCTTGATGTCGGTGTCCGACAGGGGGTGTCCTTCGTCGAGCAGGCCGCTCACCTGGCCCACCCATTGTTCGACGCGGGCGGTGTCGCGGGGGTGCCCGTCGACCACCAGATCGTGGCCCTGCGTGCGGATCCGCACGTTGAGCAGGGCTTCGACGTGGCGCAGGTTCTCGTCGTAGGGCCCGAAGAGCGCGCCCACGCTCGACTCGGGCACCGGAATTCGGCGCGTCGTGGTGGTGCTGATGCGGATATCCCTCGCAGCCTCAGTAACTTACTTTCCTCGGGGCATGCTAGCAGCGGCCCGGGGTGCGATCAAGCCTCGGTCCGGATGCGCAATTCCCTGAGCTGCGCCACGTCGACGGTCGACGGCGCGTCCGACATCAGGTCCACGGCCTGCGTCGTCTTGGGGAACGGGATGACCTCGCGAATCGAGCTTTCGCCCGCCAGCATCGCCACGATGCGGTCGAGGCCCAGCGCCAGGCCGCCATGCGGCGGCGTGCCGTACTCCAGCGCCTCGAGGAAGAAGCCGAACCGCAGTTTCGCCTGCTCGTCGCTGAGTCCGAGCAGCCGGAACACCGTGGCCTGCGTCTCGCGATCGTGAATCCGGATGCTGCCGCCGCCCAGCTCCCAGCCGTTGAGGACGACGTCGTACGCGCGCGCCCGCACGGAACCCGGATCGCTGGCCAGGCGCGGCAGATCTTCCTCACGCGGCGACGTGAACGGATGGTGCAGCGAGTCCCAGCGCTGCTGGTCCGCATTCCATTCGAACAGTGGGAACTCGGTGACCCACAGCAGCTCCCAGCGATCGGCGGGGATGAGGTCGCGTTTCTTCGCGACCGTGAGCCGCAGCTGGCCGAGCATCTTCGAGGTCGCGTCCGCCGCGCCGCAGGCCAGCACGACCAGATCGCCGGCCCCGGCGCCCATCGCGTCGAGCACCGCGGCGGTCGTCGGTTCGCCGATCGCCTTCGCCGAGACCTGCACGCCGTCGGCCGTGCGCCGCGCCCAGATGAGACCGGCCGCGCCGGCCTGCTTCGCCAGCTCGACGATCTCGTCGACCTCGCGGCGCGACGCGCCGCCGGCGCCGGGAATCACGAAGCCACGCACCGTGCCGCCGTGTTCGATCGCCTCGCGGAAGATGCCGAACGGCGACTCGGCGAAATGCGCGCCGACGTCCTGGATCTTCAGGTCGAACCGCAGGTCGGGCTTGTCGGACCCGTAGACGGCCATCGCCTCGGCGTAGCCCATGCGCCGGAACGGCCGGCTGATCGTGACGCCGATCTCCGTGAACGCGGCGGCCAGCGCGCCTTCCACGATCTCGAACACCAGTTCCGGCGTGGCGTAGGACATCTCGATGTCCACCTGGGTGAACTCGAGCTGCCGGTCGGCGCGCAGTGCCTCGTCGCGGAAGCAGCGCGCGATCTGCACGTAGCGGTCCATGCCCGCGATCATCAGGATCTGCTTGAACAGCTGCGGCGACTGCGGCAGCGCGTAGAACTCACCCGGATGCACGCGGCTGGGCACCAGGAAGTCGCGCGCCCCTTCGGGCGTCGACTTGGTGAGAATCGGCGTCTCGACGTCGAGGAAGCCCTGTTCGTCGAAGTACTTCCGCAGCGCCATGGTGATGCGGTGGCGCAGGACGATGTTCTGCTGCAGCGCCGGGCGGCGCAGGTCGAGATAGCGGTATTTCAGACGCGTCTCTTCCGAGACGGCCTGCTCGTCGCCGATGATGAACGGCGGCGTCTTCGCTTCGTTCAGCACGCGGATCGTCGCGGCCCGGACCTCGACCTCGCCGGTGGGCAGCTTGGTGTTCACGGTCTCGGGGTCACGGCGCTCGACCACGCCCTCGATGCCGACCACGAACTCGCTGCGGAGACGCTTCGCCTTCTCGAGCAGGTCGGCGTCGTCCTGCACGATCACCTGGGTGATGCCGTGGCGGTCGCGCATGTCGAGGAACACGATCTGCCCGAGGTCGCGCACTTTCTGCACCCAGCCCAGGAGCACGGCGCGGGCATCGACGTCCGACGCGCGAAGTGCGCCGCACGTGTGCGTGCGCGCCAGGGAACCCAATTGCTCAGCCACGAAACAGCCCCATGTTGGACACGATGTACTCGGCCGCGCGTGTCCGGGCCACGGCCTCCTGCGCGCCGGTCGCGAGGGTCTTCACCGCGACTTCGCCGCTGGCGCGTTCCTGCGCCCCGAGCACGGCGACGAAGGGGATGCCCCGCTCGGCGGCGTACTTGAACTGCTTCCCGAGCTTGTCGACGTCGGGATAGACCTCGACGGCGAGCCCGCTGTCGCGGCGCAGCTCCGCCGCCAGGGCGAGGACGTCGGCGCGGGCGTCGGCATCGAAGTTCGCCACGAGCACGGCTGCCGGTGCGCGCTCGACCGACGCCGGGAACATCCCGCGCTCGCTCATCACGACCAGGATGCGCTCGAGCCCCAACGAGATGCCGCAGGCCGGGACCTTCTGGCCGAGGAACATGCCGACGAGGTCGTCGTAGCGGCCGCCACCACCGAGGCTGCCGGCGAGATCGGCGACGTTGATCTCGAAGATCGCGCCGGTGTAGTAGCCGAGGCCGCGCGCCAGCGTGGCGTCGATGCGCACGTGCGGACCCGCGGACAGGCCGGCCGTCAGCGCCAGAATCTCGCGCAACTCCCCGAGCGCCCGCGCCCCCGTCTCATGCGTCCCGATGAACGCGCCGAGGGCGTCGAGCGCAGCGGCGTTGTCGCGGCCCTCGAGGCCGAACAGCAGATCGACGAGCGCGCCGGCAGCTACGGCAGTGACGCCGCGTGCGACCATGTCGGTGACGACGGCGTCGCGGCCGATCTTGTCGGCCTTGTCGAGAGCGATGAGGGCGGTGCCGTGGAGATCGCGGCCGACGCCGGCAGCATCGAGGATCGCCGCCAGGACCTGGCGGTGGTTGAGCCGGATCGTGAAGTCGCCGAAGCCCAGACGCGTGAGCACATCGGCCGCTGCGGCCAGTTGTTCCGCCTCCACCGTCATCGCCGTCGAGCCCGTGGCGTCGACGTCGCACTGGTAGAACTCGCGGAAGCGGCCCTTCTGCGGCCGGTCGGCTCGCCACACCGGCTGGATCTGGAAGCGCTTGAAGAACTTCGGCAGGGCGGCGCGATACTCCGCCACGACGCGCGACATGGGAACCGTGAGGTCGTAGCGCAGCGCGAGATCCGCCTCGCCCGACGTGGCGCCTTCCCCGCGCTTGAGGATCTTGAAGATCAGCCGGTCGCCTTCCTCGCCGTACTTGCCGGTGAGGGTCTCGATGTTCTCCACCGCCGGCGTCTCGATCGGCTCGAACCCGTAGGCCTCGAACACCGCCGAGACGACGCCGATGACGTACTCGCGCCGGCGGACGTCGGCAGGCAGGAAGTCGCGCATCCCGCGCGCAGGCTTCGTGGAGACGGCCATGGCCTAGCGGTCCTCGCCGCCGACGACGGGGGCCACGATGTCCTCGGCCATGTAGTCGAGGCGATAGCCGGCGTAGTTGTCGGCGTACCAGCGAATCTCCGCCACTTCCTCGGCGGAGAGTTCGCGCTTCACCTTCGCCGGCCGCCCCATCACCAGCGACCGCGGCGGAATGGTGGTGCCTTCGGTGACCAGGCTGCCGGCGGCGACGATGGAGTCGTGGCCGATCGTCGCGCCGTTGAGCAGCATCGCGCCCATGCCGATGAGGCAGCGGTCCTCGATGGTGCACCCGTGCAGCACGGCGGAGTGGCCCACCGTCACCTCGTCGCCGATGGTCGTCGGGTGCGTGTCGCGCATGACGTGCACCATCGTCAGGTCCTGGACGTTCGAGCGCCGGCCGATGCGAATCCGGTGCACGTCGCCGCGGAGAACGACGTTCATCCACACCGACGACTCGGCGCCGATGTGGACGTCGCCGATCACCTGGGCGGACTGGTCCACGAACGCCGTGGCGTCCACCGTCGGCACCGTGCCCTTGTAAGGTCGAAGCATTCCCTGTATCCGGTCCCGGATGCGTGCGTCGCCGTCGGATATCGCCGCCAGCCGCCAGCGCCTGGCCGCTAGATCTTCGGCAGCGTCACGCCGCGCTGCTGCTGGTACTTGCCGGCCTTGTCCTTGTACGACACCTCGCACGCCTCGTCGCTCTCGAAGAACAGCACCTGGGCGATGCCCTCGTTGGCGTAGATCTTGGCCGGAAGCGGCGTGGTGTTCGAGATCTCGATGGTGACGTGCCCTTCCCACTCGGGCTCGAACGGGGTGACGTTCACGATGATGCCGCAGCGGGCGTAGGTGGACTTGCCAAGGCACACGGTGAGCACGTTGCGCGGGATGCGGAAGTACTCGATGGTGCGGGCCAGGGCGAACGAGTTGGGCGGCACGATGCAGGCATCGGCCTTGATGTCGACGAACGAACGCGGGTCGAAATGCTTGGGGTCGACCACGGTGTTGAACACGTTCGTGAAGACCTTGAACTCGTCGGCGACGCGGGTGTCGTAGCCGTACGACGACAGGCCGAACGAAACCACGCCGGCGCGCACCTGCCGGTCTTCGAACGGCTCGATCATGCCGTGCTCGTGCGCCATGCGGCGGATCCAGCGGTCGCTCTTGATCGCCATCGGGGTCTCGGTCTCCTCGCGCCTAGCGGCGCAGCAGCCAGCTCACCAGCATCACCACGCCGCTCACGAGCAGTGACGTCGTGATCGGCACGTAGAGACGGAAGTTGTCGCGCTCGATGGCGATGTCGCCGGGCAACCGCCCCAGCGGCACGCCCAGCCAGACCAACGCCCCGAGCGCCGCCACGAGCAGGCCGCCGACGACCAGCGCGGGGCCCATGCCGTGAGCGCCTAGCGCAGCTCCATGCCGCGGAAGAAGTAGCCCAGCTCGAACGCCGCCGTCTCGGGCGCATCCGACCCGTGCGTGGCGTTGTTGTCGATCGAGGCGCCGAACTCCTTGCGGAGCGTGCCGGCCTCGGCCTTGGCCGGGTCGGTCGCGCCCATCAGATCGCGCCACTTCTTGATCGCGTCGGGTGCCTCGAGGCACAGCACCAGGCACGGACCCGACGACATGAAGTCGGTCAGGCCGCCGAAGAACGGCCGTGCCTTGTGGACGTAGTAAAAGCCCTCGGCCTCGGCCTTGGACATGTGGATCATCCGCGCCGCGCGCACGGCGAAGCCTTCGGCCTCGACGCGGGCCAGGATCTTCCCCATGGAACCCGCACGCACTGCATCTGGTTTGATGATGGCAAAGGTACGCTGCATATCTGGTCGATTATACCTGCCCACCCTGGCGATCCCCGCCGATCGCCCGCGGGAAACAGCCCAGAAGCCGCAGGAACTGGGTGGCGGCGGTCAGCCGGGTCAGGGCCGCCTGCATCCGTGGCTCGGACAGGTGTCCCTCGACGTCGACATAGAACACATATTCCCAGGCCACGCCGGGGCGCGGCCGCGATTCGAGCTTCGTCAGGCTGATGCCCTCGTCGGCGAGCACGTTCAGGCAGCGGACCAGAGCCCCCCGCTCGTGCCGGGTGCCGAACACCAGCGCCACCTTCGCTTCGACCTTCGGATCGCAGTCGGCCGGCGTCGCCGCGACCACGACGAAACGCGTCAGGTTGACGGCCTGGTTGGCGATGTCCCGCTTGAGAACCATCAGGCCGAAGCGGTCGCCGGCCTCGGCACTGGCGATGGCCGCCTGGGACGTCAGGCCCTCGTCGGCCACCCGCTGGGCGGCCAGGGCGGTGTTGGCCGCCGGTACCTGCTCGATCGCCGGGTGTTCCGCCAGGAACTCGCCGCACTGGGCCAGCGCCTGCGGATGCGACAGGACCCGGGTGAGGCCCTCGAGGGTCGCGCCGGGCGGACCGAGGAGGCAGTGCCGCACCTCGACGATCTCTTCGCCGACGATCGACAGGTTCATCTGGAACAGGAGGTCGTAGACCTCATGCACCGAGCCGGCCGTGCTGTTCTCGATCGGGAGCACGGCGCGGTCGACGTCACCGCGCTGCACGGCCTCCAGCGTCTCGCGGAACGAGCGATAGGGCTTGAAGGCCACCGGCCGGCGCTCGACACCGAAGTGCCGCACCGCGGCCTCGTGCCCGTAGGCACCCTCGGTGCCCTGGAAGCCGACGGCCAGCGGCGTGGCCTCGACGCCGGGCGTCTCGCGCAGCCAGTCGCGCTGCCGGCGGACGGCGTCGTCGAGGATCTCGCGGTAGAGCCGCCGGATCAGGCCGGGGTCGAGACCAAGTCCTTCGGCATAGGTGGCGCGGTGGGCCAGCAGGGCCGACTCCCGCTCCTCGTCGCGCAGCGGCAGATCCGCGGCCGCCTTGGCCGCGGTGACATCGCGCATCAGCCGCGCGCGCTCGCCCAGCGCGTGCAGCAGCACGCGGTCGATGTCGTCGACGGCGCGGCGGAGATCCGAGAGCGGCGGTCCGGTCATGGCCTGTGTCCTCCCCTGAAAACGAAAACCGCCGCCCAGACACTCAAGTCCGGGCGGCGGTGTGTATCGAGCTCGATGGCTGTCGTCGCTCGCCTACACGGCCTCCCGGCCGGCAAAATTGCCGGTAAACGCAAACACGAACCGGAAGGTCGACGAGGCGCGCATGGTTACCGCGTGAGGGCGGCGACGAGGGATTCTGCCATATCCGCCGGGCTCTTGACCACGGTGACACCCGCCGCCGTCAGCGCGGCCATCTTCTCGGCCGCCGTGCCCTGGCCGCCGGCGATGATCGCCCCGGCGTGTCCCATCCGTCGACCCGGAGGCGCCGTCTGGCCGGCGATGAACGCCACCACCGGCTTGGTGAAGTGGGCCTTGATCCACGCGGCGGCCTCTTCCTCGGCCGATCCGCCGATTTCGCCGATCATGATGACGGCGTCGGTGTCGGGGTCGTTCTGGAACAGGCCGAGCGCGTCGATGTGCGTCGTGCCGATCAGCGGGTCGCCGCCGATGCCGATGCAGGTCGACTGCCCGTAGCCGAGGCGCGTGAGCTGGTCGATGGCCTCGTAGGTCAGGGTGCCGCTCTTCGACACGATGCCGATGCGGCCTTCCTTGCAGATATTCGCGGGGATGATCCCCGCCTTGCCCTTGCCGGGCGAGATGATGCCCGGGCAGTTCGGCCCGATGAGACGCGTCGCGGGACGCGCCTTGAGGAAGGTCATCACCTTGAGCATGTCCACGACGGGAATGCCCTCGGTGATGCAGACGACGAGGCCGATGCCCGCGTCGGCCGCTTCCATGATGGCGTCGGCCGCAAACGGCGGCGGCACGAAGATCACCGACGCGTTCGCGCCAGTCTCTTTCACCGCATCCGCCACCGTGTTGAAGACCGGCCAGCCCTCGTGGGTCGTGCCGCCCTTGCCGGGCGTCACGCCGCCGACGACGTTCGTGTGATACGCCGCCGCGGCCTTCGCGTGGAACGTGCCTTCGCGTCCGGTGAGGCCCTGGACGATGAGGCGGGTCGAGGCATCGAGCAGGACGGCCATTACTGTGCGCCTCCCGCCAGCTGCACGACCTGCACGGCCGCTTCGCCCATGGTGTCGGCCGTCGTGAAGTTCAGGCCGCTCTCGGCGAGCATCTTCTTCCCTTCGTCCACGTTCGTGCCTTTCATGCGGATGACGATCGGCACCGGCACGCCCAGTTCCTTCACGGCGGCGATGACGCCCGCGGCGAGCACGTCGCAGCGCAGGATGCCGCCGAAGATGTTGATGAGCACCGCTTTCACGTTGGTGTCGGACATCAGGATCTTGAACGCGTTGCGGATCTGCTCGGCGTTGGCGCCGCCGCCGACGTCGAGGAAGTTGGCCGGCTGGCCGCCCGACAGCTTGATGATGTCCATGGTCGCCATCGCCAGGCCGGCGCCGTTGACCATGCAGCCGATGTTGCCCTCGAGGCGGATGTAGTTGAGGGCGAACTTCGACGCCTCGACCTCGAGCGGATCTTCTTCCGCCAGGTCGCGCAGATCGCGGAAGTCGGCGTGGCGGTAGAGGGCGTTGTCGTCGAGGTTCATCTTGGCGTCGAGGGCAAGCAGGTCGCCGCTCTCGGTCACGATGAGGGGGTTGATCTCGAGCAGCGACGCGTCGGTCGCCATGAACGCCTGGTAGAACGCCAGCATCAGCTTCGTCGCTTTCTTGACGCTGTCGCCGGTGAGGCCGACGGCGAAGGCGAGCTGCTGCGCCTGGA
>CADEDM010000049.1 GCA_902826065.1 uncultured Acidobacteriota bacterium
CCGAGGTCCGCGGGCTCACCATCAGCCGCGTGCAGGGCCACGGCGGCGAGATGGAACACGTGGAGAACTATCGGGGCACCACCGTGAAGATGGCCCTGGCCGAGAAGGTCCGCCTCGAGATCGGCGTGTCGAACCACTTCGTCGAGCCGACGGTGCGCGCCATCCTGGGTGCCGCCAGCACCGGCGAGGTCGGCGACGGCAAGGTCATGGTGCTGCCGATCGAGAAGATCTACCGCATCCGCACCGGCGAGGAAGACCAGGCGGCGGTGACGCCGGTGGCGACCGGGCGCGAGCCGTGACGCATCCTTGCCCGGCATCGATTTGATACGAACATTGCGCTTCACTTATCCATCGATGTTTTCTGTAATGGCCCTTCCGAACGAGGTGCGCCATGAGTGGAGACGATGGGCAGGGGGCCCCCGGCGACCAGGGCCTGTATCGAGCCAGTGACGAGCACGACGCGTGCGGCGTCGGCTTCGTCGCACACGTCGCGGGCACCCCGTCGCACGCCATCGTGCGGCAGGCGCTCGACCTGCTGATCAACCTCGAGCACCGCGGGGCCACCGGTTCCGACCCCGGCACCGGTGACGGCGCCGGCATCCTGGTCCAGATGCCCGACGCGTTCCTGCGCGCCGTGCTCCCCTTCCCGCTCCCCGCCGCGGGCCGCTACGGCGCCGGCCTGGTGTTCCTGCCCACCGATCCGGATGGCCGCTCGCTGGTCCAGGGGCTGATCGAACGCATCGCCGTCGACGAAGGGGCGTCCGTGCTGGGGTGGCGCCAGGTCCCGGTGCGCCTCGACGCCGTGGGCGCCAACGCCGCCGCGGTGGCGCCGTTCTTCGCCCAGGTGTTCGTGACGGGCGCCGCCGACGACGACGCCGCGACGCTCGAACGCCGCCTCTACGTCGTCCGCAAGCGCATCGAGCGGTCGTTGGACGACACGGTGCCGGCCGTCGCGCGCCGAGCCACCTACGTCGTCGGCCTGTCGGCCAAGACCCTGATCTACAAGGGCATGCTGACGGCCTCGCAGATCGAACGCTTCTATCCCGACCTGACCGACGAGCGGGTCGTGTCGGCGCTGGCGCTCGTGCACCAGCGGTTCTCGACCAACACGTTCCCGTCGTGGCCGCTCGCCCACCCCTACCGGATGGTGGCGCACAACGGCGAGATCAACACGCTGCGCGGCAACGTGAACTGGATGCAGGCGCGCGAGGGGCTGCTGCGATCGCGCGTCTTCGGCGACGACCTGGCCAAGGTGCTGCCGGTCATCCGTCCCGGCGGCAGCGACACGGCCACGTTCGACAACGTGCTCGAGTTCCTGGTGATGTCAGGGCGGTCCCTGCCGCACGCCGTCCTGATGATGATCCCGGAGCCGTGGAGCGGGAATCCCGACATGGATCCCGACGTCCGCGCGTTCTACGAGTACCACTCGTCGCTGATGGAGCCGTGGGACGGCCCGGCGTCGATCGCGTTCACGGACGGTACCGTGATTGGCGCGGTCCTCGATCGCAACGGCCTGCGTCCGTCGCGCTACTGCGTCACCACCGACGGCCTCGTCATCATGGCGTCGGAGGTCGGCGTGCTCGACCTGCCGCCCGAGCGCATCGTGCGCAAGGACCGCCTGCGCCCGGGACGCATGCTGCTCGTCGACACCGGCCGCGGCCGCATCGTCGACGACGCCGAGATCAAGCGCGAGCTGGCGGCGGCCGCGCCCTACGGCGAGTGGCTGCGCCAGCACCTGGTCGACATCGAGCACCTGCCGTCGGCGCGGGCCGAACGTCCCGATCACCAGACCGTGCTGGTGCGCCAGCAGGCGTTCGGGTACACGCAGGAGGACCTGCGCGTGCTGCTGGCGCCGATGGGTGCCAACGGCGAGGAGCCGATCGGGTCGATGGGCACCGACACCGCGCTGGCGGTGCTCTCGAGCCGTCCACGTCTGCTCTACGACTACTTCACGCAGCTGTTCGCTCAGGTCACCAACCCGCCGCTCGACGCCATCCGCGAGGAGATCGTCACGACGATGGCCTCGACCATCGGGCCCGAGGGCAACCTGCTCGAGCCGGCGCCCGAGGCCTGTCGGCAGATCGCCATCGAGTACCCGATCGTGCACAACGATCAGGTCGCCAAGTTGCGCCACCTGCCCACCGGCTCGCCCTTCCGCTCGACCACGCTGCCGATCCTCTACAACCCGGCGGAAGGCGGCGCCGGCCTCGCCAAGGCGATGGACGACCTGTGCCGGCGCGCCAGCGCCGCGGTGGCCGGCGGCTACGGCATCATCATCCTGTCCGACCGCGGCGTCGACGCCACGCACGCGCCCATTCCGAGTCTGCTGGCCACGGCGGGCGTGCACCATCACCTCGTGCGAGAGGGCGCCCGCACCCGTTGCGGGCTGCTGGTCGAGAGCGGGGACGCGCGGGAAGTGCATCACGTCGCCCTGCTCATGGGCTACGGCGCCGGCGCCGTGAACCCGTACCTGGCCTTCGAGTCGCTGCACGACATGGTCCGCCAGGGCCTGCTGACGGGCGTCACCCACGAGCAGGCCGTGCATGGTTACGTGAAGGCGCTCAACAAGGGCGTCCTGAAGGTGATGTCGAAGATGGGCATCTCCACGCTGCAAAGCTACTGTGGCGCGCAGATCTTCGAGGCCGTGGGCCTCGACGCCGCGTTCGTCGATCGCTATTTCACGTCCACGCCATCGAAGATCGGCGGCATCGGCATCGACACGATCGCCGAAGAGGTCCGGCGCCGGCACGCCCGCGCGTTCGCGCGTCACACCGCCGCGCCGATCGACCTCGAGACCGGCGGCGAGTACCAGTGGCGGCGCGACGGCGAGGTCCACCTGTTCAACCCGGAGACGGTGTTCAAGCTGCAGCACGCCACGCAGGCGAAGCGCTACGACATCTACAGGCAGTACACGCAGCTCGTCGACGACCAGAGCCAGCGCCGCGCCACCCTGCGCGGCTTGTTCGCGCTGCGGCCCGCCGGAGAGGCAGTGCCACTGGACCAGGTCGAGCCGGTGGAGGCGCTGATGAAGCGCTTCTCGACCGGCGCCATGTCGTTCGGGTCGATCAGCCAGGAAGCCCACGAGACGCTGGCCATCGCCATGAACCGCCTCGGCGGCAAGTCGAACACCGGCGAGGGCGGCGAGGATCCGGCCCGCTACGTGCCCGACGCCAATGGCGACTCGCGGCGCAGCGCCATCAAGCAGGTGGCCTCGGGCCGCTTCGGCGTGACCAGCGAGTACCTGGTCAACGCCGACGACCTGCAGATCAAGATGGCCCAGGGCGCGAAGCCCGGCGAGGGCGGACAGCTCCCCGGCCACAAGGTCTACCCGTGGGTGGCCAAGGTACGCCACTCCACGCCGGGCGTGGGCTTGATCTCGCCACCGCCCCATCACGACATCTACTCGATCGAGGACCTCGCGCAGCTGATCTTCGACCTCAAGAACGCCAATCCCATGGCGCGCGTGCACGTGAAGCTCGTGGCCGAGTCGGGCGTCGGCACGGTGGCGGCCGGCGTCGTCAAGGCCCACGCCGACGTCGTCCTCATCTCGGGCCACGACGGCGGCACCGGTGCCTCGCCGCTCACGAGTCTCAAGCACGCCGGCGTGCCGTGGGAGCTCGGCCTCGCCGAGACGCAGCAGGTGCTGCGCCTCAACGGTCTGCGCGACCGCGTGACTGTGCAGGTCGATGGCCAGATGAAGACCGGCCGCGACGTCGTCATCGCGGCGCTGCTCGGCGCCGAGGAATTCGGCTTCGCCACCGCGCCGCTCGTGGTGATGGGCTGCGTGATGATGCGCGTCTGCCATCTCAACACCTGCCCGGTGGGCATCGCGACGCAGGACCCCGAGCTGCGCAAGGCGTTCACGGGCACGCCCGAGGTGGTCGAGACGTTCTTCCGCTTCCTCGCCGACGAAGTGCGCGGCCACATGGCGGCGCTCGGCTTCCGCACGCTGGACGAGATGGTAGGCCGCGTCGACTGCCTGGACATCGCGCCGGCGGTCGAGCACTGGAAGGCGAGCGGCCTCGACCTGGCGCCGCTGCTGCACGACCCCGAGCTGCCGGCGGCCGCCGCGCGCCGCCGCGTGCGCGGCCAGGACACCGATCTCTCGGGGGTGCTCGACCAGACGCTCATCGCGCTGGCGCGCCCGGCGCTCGAGCGGCAGGCGCCGGTGGAGATCGCCCTGCCGATCCGCAACACCGATCGCACGGCCGGCACGCTGCTCGGTCACGAGGTCACCCGCCGCTTCGGTGGCGAGGGCCTGGCGACCGACACGATCCGCGTCAGCTTCACCGGCGCCGCCGGCCAGAGCTTCGGGGCGTTCGTGCCGCGCGGCGTCACCCTGGCGCTCGAGGGCGAAGCCAACGACTTCGTCGGCAAGGGCCTGTCGGGCGGCCGGCTGGTCGTGCGGCCGCCGGCGGCGGCCCGTTTCGCCGCCGAGGACAACGTCATCATCGGCAACGTCGCGCTCTATGGCGCGACCAGCGGCGATGCGTTCATTCGAGGCGTGGCCGGCGAGCGCTTCGCCGTGCGCAACAGCGGCGCCCACGCGGTCGTCGAGGGCGTGGGCGATCACGCCTGTGAGTACATGACCGGCGGGCGCGTGGTGGTGCTGGGCGCCACGGGCCGCAACTTCGCCGCCGGCATGAGCGGCGGGCTGGCGTTCGTCCACGATCCCGACGGCAGCTTCGGCCGCCGCTGCAATCGCGAGATGGTCGACCTCGATCCCCTGCTCGACGACGACGATGTCACGCTCGTGCACGAGCTCGTCGCCCGGCACGTCGTGCTCACGGGCAGCACGCTGGGCGCGCGCGTGCTCGGCGCCTGGCCGGCGGCCGTCGCGCGCTTCGTCGTGGTGGCGCCGCGAGACTACAAGCGCGTGCGGGCGGCGCGGCCGTCCCGTCCCGGGGCCCGGGCCGCGTCTGGCGATCTGGTGGGGGCCTGACCATGGGCAAGGCCACGGGCTTCATCGAGTTCTCGCGCGTGAAGGCGCCGTCGCGGCCGGTGGCCGAGCGCGTCGGCGATTTCCGCCACGTCCAGCTGGACTACGCGGCGGACGAGCTGACGCGGCAGAGCGCCCGCTGCATGGACTGCGGCATCCCCTTCTGTCATCAGGGCTGCCCGCTCGGCAACCTGATCCCGGAGTGGAACGACCTGGTCTACCGCGGCGCCTGGCGCGCGGCCATCGACCGGCTCCACGCCACCAACAACTTCCCCGAGTTCACCGGCCTGCTGTGTCCGGCGCCATGCGAAGGGTCGTGTGTGCTGGCGCTCAATCGCGAGGCGGTGACCATCAAGTCGATCGAGCTGGCCATCGTCGACCGCGCATTCGCCGAGGGCTGGATCACCCCCGAGCCGCCGGTGACCCGGACGTGGAAGAAGGTGGCGATCGTGGGATCCGGCCCGGCCGGTCTCGCTGCCGCCGCCGAGTTGAATCGCGCCGGGCACTCGGTGACGGTGTTCGAGAAGGCCGATCGCATCGGCGGCCTGCTGCGCTACGGCATCCCCGAGTTCAAGCTCGAGAAGCGCGTGCTGGACCGACGCCTCGAGCTGCTCGAGGCCGAAGGCGTGGTGTTCAGGCCGGGCGTCTCGGTGGGCGACGACGTGGCCGCCGCCGACCTGCGCCGCGACTTCGACGCAGTGCTGCTGGCGGGCGGCGCCGGACAACCGCGCGAACTTCCCGTGCCCGGCCGCCACCTGCACGGCGTCCACGTCGCCATGGACTACCTGACCGTGCAGAACCGCCGCTGTGAAGGCGACATCATCGCCGGCGATGACGGGATCACCGCAGCGGGCAAGGACGTGATCATCATCGGCGGCGGCGATACCGGCGCCGACTGCCTCGGCACGGCACACCGCCAGGGCGCGCGGTCGGTCACCCAGCTCGAGTTGCTCCCGGCGCCGCCGGCGGCGCGCGCGTCGGCCAACCCGTGGCCGGAGTGGCCCCTGATCTTCCGCACGTCGTCAGCGCACGAGGAAGGCGGGGCGCGGGAGTATGCGGTGCGCACCAGCGGCTTCTCGGGCGACGAGGACGGCCAGGTGCGGCTGCTGCACGCCGAGCGCGTGTCGCGCGCGACCGATGGAAGCGGCCGCTTCGATGCAGTGCCCGGCACTGCGTTCGCATTGCCCGCGGACCTGGTGCTGCTGGCCATGGGCTTCACCGGGCCGGTGCGCAATCGCCTGCTCGACGACCTCGACGTGCGCCTGACCGATCGTGGCACCGTATGGCGCGACGAGGCCTGGCGCACCAGCGTGCCCGGCGTCTATGCGGCCGGTGACCTGCAGCGGGGCCAGTCGCTGATCGTATGGGCGATCGCCGATGGACGGCAGGCGGCCAAGGCGATCGATCAGGACTTGCGCGACGACGCCCAGGTGTCCTGATCAGCGTTCGCGGCTGAATTGCGCGCGCAGCGCCGCGCGATCCAGCTTCCGGCCGTCGAGGTAGACGTCGGCGATGCGTCGCGTGTTGCGGATGTCGTCCAGCGGATTGGCGTCGAGCACCAGGAAGCTGGCCCGCTTGCCCGCCGCCAGCGTGCCCAGATCGGTCTGGCCCATCAGCGTCGCCGGCCGGCTGGTGGCGGCGACGATGGCCTCGGCCGGTGACATCCCCAGCTGCACCCAGCGCGCCATTTCCACGTGCTCACCGGAGCCGAAGGTGTGACCCGGCTGGATGCCGGTGTCGGTGGCCAGCACGACCCGGGCGCCGGCCTTCAGCATCTGCGGAAAGTTGATCGCCATCTGCCGCTCGCGGTCGGCAGCCGTCGCTGACGGCGGTCCGCAACTGGGCGCCAGCGGCCGGCGCTCGACGGTGGCGCGGATCGTCGTCACGACCGAGGGCGGGAGCGCCTGTTCGAAGAACGGGTCGGGTCGGCAGACCTCCGTCGGGTCGCCGAGGCCGATGACGGTGGCCCAGTAGGGTCGCTTTTCGCGGACGAGCGCCAGGTACTCGTCGTCGAGCGGCTCACGCTGCACCATGTGGACGAGGACGTCGGTACCAGCCTTCACGACGATCTTCTGATCGGCCAGCTCGATCGCGTGGGTGTGCATCGTGAGGCCGCGCCGGTGGGCCTCGTCGACGATGGCCAGGTAGGTGTCGGTCGAGAGCTTGGGATAGCTGCCCCGGCGATCGTCGAACCACGCCTTCACGTGGCGCACGCCGCGATCGGCCAGGCGCTGCACCGCCGCGCGCGCCGCGGCCGCAGTGGTGACCTCGTTCACGACCTTCAGCTCGTTCGTGGCCACGCGCAACACCGCGTCGGGGCCGCCGTTGGGCGGCGCGAACCCCGGCATGAAGAGGAGCCGGGCCGCCGGCGGCGTCTTCCCGGCGCGCTGGCTGGCCTGCACCTGGAGCATCTGTTCGAGCGGACTGGTGCCCACCGACGTCGTAGCGGCGGTGCCGTAGTAGGCGCTGCGCTGCAGGTGGTCGACGACGTTGGCCGGCGTGTGGTTCGACGCCCGCCAGGTGCTGTAGCCCTCGTAGCCGATGTGGACGTGCACGTTGACCAGTGCGGGCATCACCGTCCGTCCGGTCAGGTCGACGCGCGTGGCCCCGGCGGGGGCGGTCACGGTGTTCCGCGGGCCGACGGCGGTGATGCGCCCGTCCTGGACCACGAAGGCGCCGTCCTCGATAGGCGGGCGCTCATCGCCCGGGATGAGCCGGGCGCCCTCGAACAGCGTCGCGGGCGGCGCCTGCGCCGACAGTGCGACGCCCAGGGTGACGGCCAAGCTGGCCAGCGTAATTCTCATCGGCTCCATCCATGCCGCGCATGGGCGGCTTCGCGCATCGTAGCCGAGCTTCACGAAACGGCCGCAAGTGGTTGCACCTGCAGACATCTCGTGATAAATACGCACGCCACCGGCAGGGCCGGACCTCTGGCTGGAGGTCTGTGGCCGCGAGGCCTGCGCCCCTTGCGTTCTGAGGAGCCCCGCCGGGCTCGCGACGGCGTCTGTCCGTCGCGACGTGGATCGGCTCGTCTCAAGGAGTGTGGCATGGCAAGACGTCTGTTGGCGTTCTTCACATGGCTCGCGTTCGCGATGGGCGTTCCCGCCGTCGCGTTCGCACAAAGCTCGTTCACCGGGGTGGTCAAGGATCCGAGCGGCGCGGTGCTCCCCGGAGTGACGGTTGAAGCGTCCAGTCCCGTGCTGATCGAAGGCAGCAAGTCGGACACGACCGACTCGAACGGGCAGTACCGAATCGTCGACCTGCGTCCCGGCGTCTACACGGTGACCTTCACGCTCCCGGGCTTCAAGCAGGTGCGGCAGGAGAAAGTGGAACTGCGCGTCGACTTCGTCGGCACGCTCAACTCCACACTGGAAGTCGGCGCCATCGAAGAGGCGATCACCGTCACCGGCGCCTCGCCGACCGTCGACGTCTCGAGCAACGCCAAGGTCGAGGTCATGACCGCCGAGATCCTCGAGCAGGTGCCCACCGGCCGCACCATTCAGGGCCTGGCGCAGCTGGTCAGCGGCGTCTCGCTGAACGTGCCCGACGTCGGCGGCTCGCGCGCCATGCAGCAGACCTACATGTCGACGCGCGGTCTCACCAGCGCCAACAACATCGTCACGGTCGACGGCCTCATGGTCAACGGCCTCGACGGCGACGGCGCGGTGCAGCAGTACTTCAACCAGGCGATGATGGAAGAGATGTCGTACCAGACGAGCGGCGCCGGCGCCGACGTCTCGCCTGGCGGCGTCCGCATGAACATCGTGCCGAAAGACGGCGGCAACCGCTTCAGCGGCGCCTTCTTCTCGGCCTGGACCGACAAGAAGTTCCAGAGCGACAACCTCACCGACGACATCATCTCCCGAGGCCTGCGCTTCGGCCCCGGTGTCGATCGCATCTACGACTTCAACCTCGCGGTCGGTGGCCCGATCAAGCGCGACCGGTTGTGGTTCTTCTCGTCGGCCCGCATGTGGTCGGTGAACGCCCCGGTGGCCGACACGTTCGTCCCCCCCGGCAACACGCCCTACCGCCAGGCCGTGGCCGGCTGCCGCAACGGCTCGGTGGGCTGCGAGACCGGCATCGACGACCAGAAGATCAAGAGCATGCTGCTGCGGCTCACCTGGCAGGCCACCTCGAAGCACAAGTTCTCGGTCTACTACGACGAGATCGACAAGTACCGCGGTCACGGCATGAACGCCGGCGACGACCCGAACACCTCGTCGCAGATCTGGACCTCGCCGCGCTACAACTCGGCGGCGGCGAAGTACACCGGCACGCTGAGCAACTCGCTGCTGGCCGAGGCCGGCTACTCGTTCAACTACGAGGAATACGTCATCACCAACCAGGACGGCGTGAACAAGGTGCCGTTCTCGCCCGAGTGGTACGCCAACGCCAGCCGCCGCGACCAGGGCACCACGGCCCTCACGAACGGCCTGGCGAACTGGGGCGGCCGCTATCCGGATCGCTTCAACATGATGGGCGCCCTGAGCTACATCACCGGCTCGCACAACATCAAAGCCGGCGTCCAGTACAACTGGGGCCCGTATGTGAACACGCGCGAGGCCAACGGCGACCTGCAGCAGGTCTACAACGGCACCTCGACGGCGCCGTTCACCAACCCGGTCTCAGTCACGGTCTACAACACGCCGCTGCGCTACCAGGAAAAGCTGAACGCCGACATCGGCGTCTTCCTGCAGGACTCGTGGGCGCTGAACCGCCTCACGATCAACAGCGGCCTGCGCTGGGAGTACCTGTCGCACGAGGTCGCGGAACAGACGTCAGGCCACGGACGCTTCGTGCCGGCCCGCCAGTTCGCGGCCATCCCGATGCCGACGTGGAAAGACTTCGCGCCGCGCTTCGGCGTCGTCTACGACGTGTTCGGCAACGGCAAGACGGCCATCAAGGCCGGCTTCAACCGCTACAACGAGTCGCGCACGACGCAGTTCGCGACCAAGTACAACCCGCTGGCGCTGACCAGCTTCTCGCTGCCGTGGACTGACACCAACGGCGACGACATCGCCCAGGGCGAGCGCGGCTGCACGTTCGGCACCGCCGGGTGCGAGATCAACTTCGGGGGACTGCCGGCCAACTTCGGCAACCGCGCGCTGAACACGGTCGACCCCGACTTCCAGCGCACCTACAACCTGGAGTACACGGGCGGCATCCAGCACGAGATCCTGCCGCGCGTCTCGGTGGCCGCCACCTACTACCGCCGCAATTTCTACGACCTGCCGCTGACCGACAACCTGCTGCGCACGCCCGCCGACTACCGCGGCGTCGACGTGGTGAACCCGATGGACGGCGAGGTGTTCAAGGTCTACACCATCAACTCGCTGGCGCAGCAGGCGGCCGTGCAGGAGTTCGACACCAACGCCAAGTCCGACCGCAAGCAGTTCTACAACGGCGGCGACATCACCTTCAACGCCCGCTTGCCGCGCGGCGGCACGGTGTTCGGCGGCTTCACGATGGAACGCACGCTGCGCGTCACCTGTGACGAGCCGGACGACCCGAACTTCCTCCGCTTCTGCGACGACCGCGAGAACGACATCCCGTGGCTGAAGCAGTTCAAGTTCGCCGGCACCTACCCGGTGGGCTTCGGTGTCCAGGCCAGCGTGTCGTTCCAGAGCATCAACGGGCGGCCGATCTTCGGCTATACCGGCACGACCGCCGTGACCGACCGCAACAAGATCAACGGGCCCGGCTACGGCGACGTGGGCAGCCCGATCGGCACGCGCTGGCTCATCAACCGCAACATGGTCTATCCGGCCAACTGCCTCGCGCCTTGCACGCCCGGCGCCGTCATCGTCCCGAACATGACCGAGGCCTCGATCACCGTGCCGCTCAAGCCCGGTGGCCAGGAACTGCTCGACCGCATCAACCAGCTCGACTTCTCGCTGGCCAAGTGGTTCGACATCGGCGCCGGCCGCCGCATCCAGCTGCAGGCCGACGTGTTCAACATCATGAACGCCAACCCGGTCACGGGCTGGCGCTCGGTCAACTTTGGCACCGCCGCCTACGGCCAGGTGAGCAGCATCCTGAATCCGCGCGTGCTGCGAATCGGCGCGCAGTTGAAGTGGTAGCTTCCACCGGGCGCTGAGCCCGGGGCACAGCGTCGAGGGCGTCACGGACTCGTCCGTGGCGCCCTTGTCATGTACGGAGCGGCCAGACGCGCCTAGAATTCCGGAATGGAGTGGCTGAACTACCACCACCTGCTCTACTTCTGGACCGTCGTGCGCGAAGGCAGCATCTCGCGCGCGGCCGCGCACCTGCGGCTGGCGCAGCCCACCGTGAGCGCCCAGGTACGGCAGTTCGAGCGGAGCCTGGGCGAGACGCTGCTCGAGCGCCGCGGCCGGCAGGTCGTGGTCACCGAGGTCGGCCGGCTGGTGTTTCGCTATGCCGAGGAGATCTTCGGACTCGGCAAGGAGCTGCAGGAGACGCTGAAGGGCCATCCGACCGGCCGGGCGCCGCGCCTGCGTGTCGGCGTCGCCGACGCCGTGCCGAAGC
The DNA here is from genome assembly GCA_902826065.1 of uncultured Acidobacteriota bacterium. Classification (GTDB taxonomy): domain Bacteria; phylum Acidobacteriota; class Vicinamibacteria; order Vicinamibacterales; family UBA2999; genus CADEFD01. The sequence continues at coordinate 11,444 of CADEDM010000049.1, forward strand.
TGATCGTGTTCCGGCTGCTGCGCACCGTGACGGAGCGCGAGACGCCGATGCACCTGAGCTGCCACGAGGGCCAGCCCGAGATCCTGGTGGCGCAGCTGGCCACGCACACGCTCGATGTCGTGATCAGCGATCAGCCGGCGCCGGCGCACGCGCGCGTCAAGGTCTTCTCGCACCTCCTCGGTGAGTCGGGCACGACGTTCTTCGCCGCCGCCCCGCTGGCGCGTCGCCTTCGACGCGGATTTCCGGCGTCGCTCGATCAGGTGCCGATGCTCGTGCCGACATCGACGACGGCGCTGCGCCGCGCCCTCGATCAGTGGTTCGAGGCCGAGCGCCTGACGCCGGTGATCGCCGGCGAGTTCGAGGATCAGGCGCTGTTGAAGGCGTTCGGCGAGTCGGGACGGGCCGTGTTCCCGGCGCCGACGGCGATCGCGCGCGAGGTCTGCCGCCACTACGGCGTGGTCACGGTGGGACAGACGAGCGCCGTGCGCGAACGCTACTACGCGCTCTCGGTGGAGCGGCGGGTGACGCATCCCGGCGTGGTCGCCATCTCGGCGACGGCGCGCGGCGACGTGTTCGCGCGACCCAAGCCGGCCGGACGCCGACCCGCGCGCCGCCGTCAGCGGGCCGGAGCGCGCAGCGCGGCGTCGTAGTCGTCGGGCGTGTCGATGTCGGCGAGCACGCCGGCATCGTCGACCGGCAGATCGATCACCTGAGATCGCCACGCCTCGATGACGGCCTTGGCGCCGCGATCGAGCGGCGCGCTGCGGAGGTCGGCGAACGTGGCGCGATCGAAGATCACCGGGTGGCCGTGCCGATCCCCCAGAGCCGGTCGCACGATCGGCGCGCGCGTGCGCCGCCACGCCTCGACCAGGGTCTCGATCGTGGCCGGCCGCACCAGCGGGCAGTCGACGAGCGCGACGACGAGCGCGTCGAGGTCCGGACTGTCCACAGCGGCGAGCCCGGCGCGCAGCGACGACAACTGGCCGTCGCGCCAGCCGGGATGATCGATCACGCGGGTCTCGGGACGGGCCGCCAGCGCCGCGCGCACCGCGTCGGGGTGAGCACCGGCGACGACCGTGACCTCGGCGATGCAGCTCAGCCGCAAGGCGTCGACGATGGCGGCGACGAAGGTGGGGCCATCCAGCCGTGTCAGGAGCCCGGCTTTCGGCCGGCCCATCCGCCGCGACTCGCCGGCCGCGAGCACGATCGCGCGCACCATCAGGGCGTCTATGGTCCCACGGACGGCCGTGCCGACCGGCCTTGACTTGCCCAGACCGCGTGCCTACACTGCCCGAACCTTTCGGGTCCACGCCATGGCCCGCCGGGGCCGGCCGTCAGCATCGAGGCTGGCATCGCCGGGCACCCCGTCGCACAATGGGCGGGGGGACGCGAGCCCGCGTTCACTTCGGAGGGCACGGACATGCAGCAGGGCACAATCGCACGCCTCTTGATCGACAAGGGCTTCGGGTTCATCCGCGACGAGCAGGGCCTCGAGCACTTCTTCCACCGCAGCGCCGTGCGCGGGGTCGTCTTCGAGCTGCTGCGCGAAGGACAGCGCGTGGAGTTCGTGACCGAAGAATCGCAGAAAGGTCCGCGCGCGGCCGACGTGCGGCTGATCGAGAACTGATCGCATTCGACTCGTGCCCGGCCTCCGTCGCGAGGCCGGTGTCCTTCCCGCTCTGCTTCCCACCCACACGTCGTGCGCGCGCCGGAGGTGTGTCTGCCTGCGGATGCCCACCGAGGCGAGGCCGCCAGGCCGACGCCGGTGCGCCTGACGCTTCGAAGCAAACGGCGGCGCGGTTGGCGGAAGCGCCTGGGAGTCGAACCCAGCCTGCCCTCGAAGAGCGCAGCGACCGGTTTTGAAGACCGGGAGGGCCACCGGGCCCCGTTCGCTTCCACCGACGATTCTAGTCCCGCGGCGGGCGCGCCCTCCTGGCGTCCCGCGGCGTCACGCCTCGTCGATGAACGACAGCACCGCGTCGATGTCGCGTAGATCCTCGAGCGCCAGATCCGGATCGCAGGCGCGCAGTTCGTCGATCGAGTGCCCGCCGGTCGCCACGGCGATCACGCGAGCGCCGGCGGCGCGGGCGCAGGCCACGTCGAAGGGCGTGTCACCCACGACCACGGCGTGTGCCGGATCCGCGAGCGCGACGCCACGCGCCGGCGCCATGGCGACCGCGGCGCGGGCCAGCGCCTCGCGTTCGGCGTGGTCGTCGCCGAACGCGCCCCACGCGAAGTGGTCCCACAGGCCGAAATGGGTGAGCTTGATGCGCGCCCCGGCCGCGTAGTTGCCCGTGAGCAGCGCCAGATGCGTCGCCGAGCGCGTCGCGAGGTGCGCCAGCACGTCGGGCACGCCCGGCATCAGGCCGCGCCGTCCGGCGCCGGGCTCGTGCACGGTCTCCGCGAGCGTCGCGAGGTAGGCGGCACGAAACCGCTCGAGCCGATCTGTCGTCGGGGCGAGGTCGTGGCGCGCCAGCGCCTGCTCGACCAGCCAGCGATCGGTGCGGCCGGCCATCGAGACCCCGGCAAAAGCGTCTGCCACGCCGAACTCGGCTTCGAACGCGCGATCCATCGCGCGTTTCCCGGCGCCGCCGGTCAGCACCAGCGTGCCGTCGATGTCGAAGAGCAGGAGGCGCGTCACGCCGCCGGCTCGGAGTGGACGTCGGTGGCGCGCGGCCCGTTGAACGTGCGTTTGTGCGTGAACACCACCCGCATGCCGATGCGCAGCGTGCCGAAGCCCTGATCGCGCACGCCGCCGGCGACGAAGAACCAGTCGCCGTCGCGATCGTCGCGGATGAAGCCGAAGCCGTGCGCGGCCTCGAGCCGGATCACCTGGCCGTGGATCGTCATGCGGTGACTATCCTAGTCCCAGCCGAGCCAGCAGTCCCGGACGCGCCAGCACGCCCGTCCTGGGATCGAGCGTCAGCACCGTACCTCCCAGGGCGCGGGCGAACTCGCGATCGGCGCTGATCGCCAGCAGCGCCGCGCCGCGGGCCGTCACGATCCGGGCCAGGTCGCGCGCGAACACCGGCACGGCATCACGGGGCAGGCTGGCCGTTGGATGTTCCGCCACCACCAGCCGCGGGCCGAGCGCCAGCGCGCGACCGAGCCGCACGCGCTGCACGATCGCCGGATCGGCGCTCTGCACCAGCGCGCCTCGCGCCGACGCCGGGATGCCCACCTCCGCCGCCAGGGCCTCGACCACCGGGACGACATCGGCGCGAATCGGGTCGATCTCGAGCGTCAGCGGCAACGCCAGGTTCTGCGCCACCGTGCACTGGCCGAGCAGCACGGCGCGATCGGTGACCAGACCAAGGCCGTCGAGCATCGACAGCCACGCATCGTAGTCGTCCACGTCCGCGGTGGAGCGTCCAAACAGCCGCACGTCGCCAGCATCCGGCCGCAGCGCAGCCGTCATCAGGTTCACGAGCACCTCGGCGCCCTGGGCGTCGACGCCCGCGATCGACACGATGGCGCCGGGTTCGACCCGCAGATCGGCGAGACGCAGAGGGCGCAGCGCCTGATAGCCCTTCTCGACGCCGCGGAACTCGACCAGGGCGTCGCTCATCGGCGGGCCTCACGTGTCGCGTGCAGGGCCGCGAAGTACGCCGCCGGCAGCGTCACCGCGCCGATGCGCCGCCGCTCGGATCGATGCGCGTGCGGCTCGTCACCATGGAAGTCGGAGCCGCCACTCACCGCCAGCCGAAGCGCCGACGCGGCCGCCAGATAGCGCGCGGTGTCGGCGTCATCGTGATCGGAGTGGAACCCTTCGAGCGCATCGACACCGGCGCTCGCCCATCGTGGCAGCCGGTCGTCGCGATCGGTGACGCCGGGATGGGCAATCGACGTGAGGCCGCCGGCCTCACGCAGCCTCGCAATGACCTCCTCGGGCGCGACGCCGGTGCGCGGCACGTAGCCGGGCCGTCCCGCCCCGAGCAGACGGTCGAACGCGTCCTGCACCGACGACGCGTGACCGGCGTCGACGAGCGCCCGCGCCAGCGCCGGACGGCCCACGGCCGCGCCCGGCCGCGACGCCGCGTCGTCGAGCACGGGGCGGACGTCGATCGGCGCGCCGGCCGTCGCGAGCGCCTCGCTCATGCGCTCGACGCGGGCGACGCGTCGAGCCCGCTGTTCCGCCAGGAACGCGAGCAGCGACGGCGACGCCGGATCGAACCAGTAGCCGAGCACGTGGACGTCGCGGCCGTCGACCACGGCCGTGACCTCGATGCCGTCCACGAGCGACAGGCCGAGTGTCGCCGCTGCCTCGCGCGCCTCGGCAAGGCCGGCGACGGTGTCGTGGTCGGTGATCGCGAACGTGGTCAGGCCGGCGGCGTGGACGCGCGCGGCCACCTGTGCGGGACTGCAGCGGCCGTCGGATGCGGTGGTGTGGAGGTGGAGATCGATCACGCGGACTGACGCCGCGGCCGGGCCTTGGCGGCCGGGCGCTTCGCTGTCCGGGCCCGGCGCCGGCCGTGCGTGCGCGTGATCAGCGCCCGGTACTCGCGGATCAGCAGGTCGAGGTGCTCGCGTTCCTCCTCGGCGAACTCGAGGAAGATCTGCTTGCCCTCCGAGTCCTCGAACTTCTCCCCGTAGCGCTTGAAGAAGCGGTGCGAGTTGCGTTCGCAGCGGATGCCGATGCGCAGGGCCTCGGCCTCGTCCATGCCGGGCTTCTTGAGCAGCTCGGCGCCCTCGGCGAACAACCCGTTGGCGGCGCCCTTGAAGAACAGGAACGTCGGCCGCGCCTCGAGCTCGGGGTCGCGCTCGAGCAGCGTCTTGTAGCGCGCCTCGAGGCGTTCCAGGTGATCGATTTCCTCGGTGGCGAGCTTCTCGAACACGTGGCGCCCACGCACGTTCTTCACCAGCCGGGCGGCACGCGTGTAGAACTCGCGGCCGCTGCGCTCGGTGGCGATGGCGATGCGCATCGCGTCGCGCGCGAACAGCAGCTCGGAGTTGCCGGCGCCCTCGGACTGCGGCGCCCGTCCGGCCTGGCACGACTCGCACTCGCCGTAGATCTGGACGACGCTCTGGCGGGCGGTGAAGCCGCGGGCGGCGGCGATCTCCTCGACCAGCGACTCGATGTCGGAGCTCAGGAACTCGAACGAGCGGTTGCAGGTCTTGCAGATCAGGTGGAAGTGCCGCGGATGCCGGTACGAGTGCTCGAACCGGAACCGGCCTTCGCCGAAGTCGACCTTGCGGGCAATGCCGGCCGTGACCATCCACTGCAGCGTGCGATAGACGGTCGCACGGCTGATGCGCTGATCCTCGCGCTTGATGATGTCGACGAGGTCGTCGGCGCTGAGGTGTCCCTCCTGCTTGAGGAACGTGTTGACGATCTGATCGCGCTTGCCGGACCGCTTGGTGCCGGCGGGGCGAAGCTGATCGAGATCGGGCAGGGCGCTGGAGGCCATGGGACGTCGAGCGGACGGGACGCTGGGTGGCGGGCGCGGCGGCCGACGACGCCGCGCCCCCGTGGAAGTGGCGATGCGCTTACGCGCTGAACGACGACCCGCACCCGCAGGTGGAGGTCGCGTTGGGGTTCTTGATGGTGAAGCCGCCGCCGGTGATGGTCTCGACGAAATCGACCTCGGCGCCCTTCAGGTAGCTGAGGCTGACCGGGTCGACGAGCAGCTTGACGCCATTCGACTCGAACAGCTGATCGCCGACGCCGGCGCCAGTCTCTTCGATCATCAGCCCGTACTGGAAACCGGAACAGCCGCCGCCCTGCACGAACACGCGCAGGCCGCTGTCGGCCTTGCCTTCTTCGACGAGCAGTTCCTTGATCTTCGCCGCGGCCGCTTCGGTGACCAGGATGACGCTGGGCGTCAGCACGGGCACTGGGGTGTCGAGGCCGGTGGCAGGTGCGGTGTCGGTGTGCATGATGTCCTCAGTGTAGCACCTGATTGGGCCGGAGAAAACGGCACGTAACCCACTGACTCCGTGGCAGTTGTACCGCTAAATGGACCAAACGGGTCGGATTTCAGTGTCCGGACGTCGCCAGCTGCGCCAGTTCCCGGCCGGAGGTCTGCTCGACGTCCTTGTGCAGGCTGTTGCCATGGGCGTCCATCGTGACCACCGCCGGGAAGTCCTTCAGCCACAGGTGCCACATCGCTTCGGGCGTGCCGAACTCCTGGAGCGACACGCCGTCGACGCGCTCGATGCAGCGGGCGTAGAACTGCGCCGCGCCGCCCACCGCGTTGAGATACACCGCGCCGTGCTGCCCGAGGCCGGCCAGCGTCTTCGGTCCCATGCCGCCCTTGCCCATCACCGCACGGATGCCGTACTTGCCGATGATGTCGGCCTGATACGGTTCCTCGCGAATGCTGGTGGTCGGCCCGGCCGCGGTGATCGTCCACGACCCGTCGTCCTGCTTCCGCACCACCGGGCCGCAGTGGTAGATGAGGCTGCCGCGCAGATCGACGGGCGGCTCGTGCGACATCAGGTGATGGTGCACGGCGTCGCGGCCGGTGTAGCTGCGCCCGCTCACCATCACCACGTCGCCCACCTTCAGCGAGCGCACCGTCGCCTCGTCGAGCGGCGTCGTCAGCGCGATCTCGCGGCCGGTGCGGCGATAGCCGGCCTGGTCCATCATCGCCAGCGCCGGCACCGCCGGATCGCGATACAGCCACTTCGTGATCTGGCCGCTCGAGGGATCGATCACGACGCCCAGACGGCGGAACGCCCAGCAGTCGTAGGCCACCGACACGAAGAAACTCGCCGGCAGGCGATTGGCGACGCCGACCTTGCAGCCGATGAGCGAGGTGCGGCCGCCGAAGCCCATCGTGCCCACGCCCAGCCGGTTGACGGTGCCCATGATGTCGGCTTCGAGGGCGGCCAGCCGCTCGTCGGGGTTCACGTCGTCGAGGGTGCGGAACAACTGCTCCTTGGCGAGCACGTAGCCCGACGTGCGATCGCCGCCGATGGCCACGCCCAGCGCCCCCGGCGCACAGCCCTTGCCCTGGGCGTTCCACACCGCGTGGAGGATGCACTTGCGCACGCCCTCGAGCGTGCGGTCGGCGCGGCCGAGGTGCGGCAGCTCCGTGGGCAGCGAGTACTGGATGTTCATGTTCTCGCAGCCGCCGCCCTTGAGGATCAGCTTGACCTCGATCTCGTCGCGCTCCCACTGCTCGCAGTGCACGATCGGCGTGCCCGGCCCGAGGTTGTTGCCGCTGTTCTCGCCGGTGAGCGAGTCGACCGAGTTGGGCCGCAGCTTGCCGCGTTTCGTCGCCTCGGCCACGGCCTCCTTGATCTTCTTCTTCAGCTCGATCTGGTTGACGCCCACCGGCGTCTTCACCTCGAACGTCGGCATCCCGGTGTCCTGGCAGATGGCGCCCTCGCCGGCGGAGGCCAGGTCGATGTTCTGCCCGATGATGGCCAGCGCCTGCACCGAGCGCGGCTCTTCCTCACGGTCCATCGCCACGCGCATCGCGGCGCGCACGTCGGGCGGCAGGTCGGTGGACGTCTTGACGATGAGCGAGACGATCGAGTCGAAGAACGCGGAAAGCATCTGGAAAGTATAGGCGTCCCTGCGACAATGGAGCCATGGCAGCGGTGAGGACAGGCGCCGTCGTGCTGGTGCTGGCGGCCCTGGCGGCCGCACCGGCGGCCCAGGCGCCCTCGACGTCGCAACCGGCGGCCACGCCGGGGCGCAGCCACCTGGGGCGGCTGTTCCCGCCGCAGGATCTCGGCCTGCTCGAGGCGCCCGATCGCGACTCGTGGCAGAAGCCGCACCAGATCCTCGACGCGCTCGGGGTGGCCGAGGCGTCGGTGGTGGCCGACGTCGGCGCCGGCAGCGGCTGGTTCACGGTGCGCCTGGCGCGGCGGGTCGGGCCGAACGGGATGGTCTACGCGCAGGACGTGCAGCCGGAGATGCTGGCCGCCATCACCAAGCGGATCCAGCGCGAAGGCCTCGCCAACGTGCGCACGCGGCTGGGCAGGGGCAGTGATCCGTTCCTGCCGGCCGAGACCTTCGACGCGATCCTGATCGTCGACGTCGTCCACGAGATCGAGGACCGCGTGACGCTCTTCACGAATCTGGCCCGGGCGCTGAAACCCGACGGGCGCATCGGCGTGGTCGACTTCAAGCCGGGCGGCGCCGGCCCCGGGCCCGATGCCGACGAGCGCATGCCCGCCGACACCGTGGAAGCCGAGGCGTTGCGCGCCGGGCTCGAGGTGAAACGGCGCGAGGCTTTCCTGCCGTTCCAGTACTTCCTGGTCTTCGGGCGGCCGGAGGCGGCCACGCCTCCGGTGGCGCCTACCGGCCGACGACGCGCCGCAACGCCGGCACGGCCGACGCCGCGACCGCGACCTTGACGAGGTCGAGCGCCGCGTACGGCGCGAGCACCGCGATCGACAGCGGCGCGAAGCGCGCCATGCCCAGCGTGCCGCCGGTGTAGAGCACCAGCGCGCCGGCCAGCATCGCCAGGGCGGCGCCAGACGCGCGACGGCCGAGGCCGCGATCCGCCACGTAGCCGGCCACGAACGCGGCGAGCGGATAGGCGAGCAGGAAGCCGCCGGTGGGGCCCAGCAGGCGCGCGGCGCCTGGCAGCAGCACTGGCGACCATGCGAACATCGAGGCGCCCGCGACGCCGGCGACGAGATAGAGCGCCTGGCTCAGGGCGCCCAGCCGGGCGCCGAGGACGGCCCCGGCGAGCAGCACGGCCAACGGCTGCAGCGTGAAGGGCACGACGGTGCCGGGCAGGGTGACGCTCACCTGCGACGCCGCCCCCGTGAGTGCCGTGGCGAAGAGCACGGCACCGGCCAGCGTGGCCGGAGCAGGACGGACGGTGCTGAGGGGCGCAATCGCGGCGGCGCGTGGGGTGGGCATGCGCGGAATGTTAGCAACATGCGTACAGCACTGACAATCGCGGGCAGCGACTCCGGGGGGGGCGCCGGGATCCAGGCCGACCTCAAGACGTTCGCGGCGTTCGGGGTCTTCGGCACGTCGGCCATCACCGCGCTCACCGCCCAGAACACCGTGGCCGTCACGGGCGTGCACGTGGTGCCCGCCGCGTTCGTCGTGGCCCAGATCGACGCGGTGGTCGGCGACCTCGGCTGCGACGCGGTGAAGACGGGGATGCTCGCCACCGCCGAGATCGTCGAGGCCGTCGCCGCGGCCGTCGCCCGCCATGGCCTGCCGAACGTCGTCGTGGATCCCGTGATGGTGGCCAAGAGCGGCGACCATCTGCTGGCGAGGGAGGCCGTCGACGCGGTGCGGCGGGTGTTGCTGCCGCTCGCGACCGTTGTGACGCCGAACGTGCCCGAGGCCGAGGTGCTCACGGGCACTCCGATTCGCACGCTTGCCGAGGCGGTCGACGCCGGACGCGCCCTCGTCGCCGCGGGCGCCCGAGCCGTCGTGGTGAAGGGTGGCCATCTCGACCGCGACGACATCGTCGACGTGCTGGTCGACGCGGCCGGCGCGGTCACGCGCATCGAAGGACCACGAGTGCCGGGAGTGCACACCCACGGCACCGGCTGCACGTTCGCGTCGGCGATCGCCGCGCGACTGGCCCTGGGCGATGGCCTCGACGCGGCCGTTCGCGCGGCCCAGGCCTACGTGCGCGAGGCGATGCGCGCCGGCGTGCCGCTGGGCGCGGGCCATCGGCCGCTGGATCACCAGTGGGCGTCGAAGCGGCCGGTATACTGAGGAATTGATGTCCCCGGCCACCGCCGTCACCAGCGCGCCGCTCGCGGTCGAGACCGTGCTCCGGGCCGTTGAAGGCCCGGGAGCCGGCGCGGTGACAACGTTCGTCGGGCTGGTCCGGGATCACAACCAGGGCCGCAGGGTGCTCTGGCTGGACTACGAGGCCTACGCGCCGCTGGCCGAGAAGGCGCTCGGCCTCATCGTCGACGAGGCGCAGGCGCGCTGGGCCGGGGCGCGGATGGCCATCCACCATCGCACCGGCCGCCTGGAAATCGGCGAGGCCAGTGTGGTCATCGCGGTAGCGACGCCGCACCGCGCCGACGCGTTCGCCGCCTGCCGCTACGCCATCGAGCGCATCAAGCAGATCGTGCCGATCTGGAAGCACGAACACTTCGAGGGCGGCGAGGTGTGGATCGAGGGCGCCACCGCCGACGCCACGGACACGGCGGCGCGTGAGACCGCGCTGAGGATCGCATGCGCGTGACGGTGCGGCTGTTCGCGCGGCTGCGGGAGCTCGTGGGCGCGGGCGACCTCGTGCTCGAGGTCGACGCCGATGCCACCGTGGCCGATGTGTGGGCGACCCTGGTGGCCGCCCATCCGGCGGCCGAGGCCTACGCGCGCTCGATGTCGTGCGCGGTCAACCTGGAATACGCGCGGATGACCACGGCGGTCTCCGCTGGCGACGAAGTGGCCTTCCTGCCGCCGGTGTCCGGCGGCGAGGCCCGTCGAGGAGCGTGATGTTCGACAAGCTGGCGAGCGTGGAGGGCCGTTACGAGGCCCTGGCGGCGGCGATGTCGTCGCCCGAGGTGCAGGGCGACGCCAACGAGTACCGCAAGCAGGCCAAGGCGCTGGCCGAGATCGAGCCGCTGGTGCAGGCCTACCGTGAGTACAGGCAGGTCGAGCAGCAGCTCAAGGAGGCGCACGATCTCGCCGGCGGCGGCGACGCCGAGATGGCCGCGTTGGCGGCCGACGAGATCTCGGGGCTGACGGCACGGCAGGCGGAGCTGCTCGGCGAAATCAAGATCCTGCTGCTGCCGAAGGACCCGAACGACGAGAAGAACGTCATCCTCGAGATTCGCGGCGGCACCGGCGGCGAAGAGGCGGCGCTTTTCGCCGGCGATCTCTTCCGGATGTACAGCCGCTACGCGGAGAAGCAGCGCTGGAAGATGGACGTGATGTCGCTCAGTGAGATCGGCAACGGCATTCGCGAGGTCATCGTCAACATCGAGGGCCAGAAGGTCTACAGCCGCCTGAAGTACGAAAGCGGCGTGCACCGCGTGCAGCGGGTGCCCGATACCGAGGCCAGCGGCCGCATCCACACCTCGACGGCCACGGTCGCCGTCTTGCCGGAGGCGGAGGAAGTCGACGTCCACATCGAGCAGAAGGACCTGCGCATCGACACCTTCTGTTCCAGCGGGCCCGGCGGGCAGAGCGTGAACACCACGTACTCGGCCATCCGCATCACGCACATCCCGACCGGCCTCGTGGTCTCGCAGCAGGACGAGAAGTCGCAGATCAAGAACCGCGCGAAGGCGATGAAGGTGCTGCGGGCGCGGCTCTACGAGATCGAGCTCCAGAAGCAGCAGGACGCGCTGGCCAAGGAACGACGCGGGCAGGTGGGCACTGGCGAGCGCAGCGAGAAGATCCGCACCTACAACTTTCCGCAGAGCCGCATCACCGATCACCGCGTGAACTTCACGACGCATCAGCTCACGAGCGTGCTGAACGGGGACGTCGGTGAGCTGCTCGATGCCGTGATCACCTACTTCCAGGCCGAAAAGCTGAAGGACGTCACCGACAAGCCTGAGCTGCCGCCGTCCGACGGGCCGGCCAGGCGGTAAGGCCGGCGCACCCGCCATGCGCCTGCGGGACCTCGTCGAGGGCGCGCGCCGGCGGCTCGAAGCCGCAGGGATTCCGCGCGCCGAGGCCGCACTCGACGCCGAGCTGCTGGCCCGGGACGTGCTCGGGTGGGATCGCGCCACGTGGATCGCACGGCGCGACGACGACGAGCGCACGGTCGACCATCGCACCGTGACCGCTCGCGGCGCCGGTGCTTTCGCGGCGTCGTTCGAGACGCTGGTGACGCGACGGGCCACCCGCGAGCCGATGGCCTACATCCGCGGCTCGCAGGAGTTCTACGGCCGCGAGTTCCTGGTCGGGCCGGGCGTGCTGATCCCGCGGCCCGAGACCGAGCTGATCGTGCAGGAGGCGCTGGCCCTCGACGTCGCCCGCCGGGTCGCGCGACCGCGCGTGGCCGACGTCGGCACCGGCAGCGGCATCCTCGCCGTCACGCTGGCGGTCGAATGGCCCTCGGCGCGCGTCACGGCCACCGACATCTCGGCCGACGCCCTCGCCATCGCCCGCGGCAACGCCGAAGCGCACGGCGTCGCCTCGCGGATCCGGTTCGTGGAGGCGCCGTACCTGACCGGCGTCGCCGGGCCACTCGATCTCGTGGTCAGCAATCCGCCGTACGTGCGCGCCACCGAGGCGCCGTCGCTGCTGCCCGAGGTCCGCGATCACGAGCCGGGCGTGGCCCTGTTCGGCGGGGATGACGGCCTGCGCGACATCCGCGTCGTCGTCGCCGCCGCAGCCGGCGCGTTGGAACCCGGCGGATCGCTGGTGATGGAAATCGGATTCGATCAGGCCGCGGACGTCACCGGCCTGGTCATGGCCACGGGGGTGTTCGACGCAGCACGCGTCCGCCACGACCTGCAGGGACATCCCCGCGTGATCGTGGCGACGCGTCCGGGGACGACGCGTCCGGGGACAGGCACCTTGTAAGGGGACAGGCACCTTACAAGGTGCCTGTCCCCAGAGTGCAGAGACTGCTAGCGGTTCGGGATGACGAGCTGCTGGCCCGGGTGGATCATGTTCGGGTCCTTCAGCTTGTCCTTGTTGGCGTTGAAGATCTCCATGTAGCGGCCGGCATCGTCGAGGTGGGTCTTCGCGATCTTCGACAGCGACTCGCCGGGCTGCACGGTATGGATGCCGTGGACGTCGGTGCGTTCGGCCTTGATGTCAGCGGCCACTTCGCCTTCCCAGCCGGCGTGCTTCTTCAACGCGTCCCACAGCAGATCGCGCTCCAGCGCATAGGTCGTCTTGCCGGCGATCTGCACCTTGCCGCCGGCTTCCTTCATCGAGAACTCGCGCACGCCGAGCTTGGCGGCGAGGCCTTCGAGGTCCTTGTACTTGTCGAGCATGACGGGTCTCCTTGCGCACGGGCGCCCGGGCGGGCGCGCTGATTCGAACTCGGGGGATGGGTACCCCGCATCATGCCACCGACGCGTGACGAAGTGTCACAGGGCGGGATCTATACTCGGCCCATGAGTTGCCTGTTCTGCCGCATCGTCGCGGGCGATATTCCCTCGACGAAGGTCTACGAGGACGACGACGTCGTCGCGTTCGAGGACATCCACCCACAGGCGCCCATGCATGTGCTGGTCGTGCCGCGAGCGCATGTCGCGACCGTGAACGACCTCGGCGCCGATCACGACCGTCTGGTCGGCGTGATGGTGCGACGGGCAGCGGCCATCGCACGCGAGCGCGGCTACGACAGCCGAGGCTTCCGCACCGTGTTCAACTGCAACGCCGACGCCGGGCAGACCGTGTTCCACCTGCACCTGCACGTCCTGGGGGGACGGCCGCTGGCGTGGCCGCCAGGCTGAGCGGGCGTCAGACCGCGCCGGGGTCGGGGGCGCGTGCGGCCGTGCGGAACGACCAGAAGCCGTGGGCGGCGTGCACCGGACCGAGCAGACCGTAGAACATCCCGGCGAAGCCAATCCAGAACGACGGCAGCACCAGCGCGAGCGCCACGGACGTCAGGCCGATGCCGACGCTCAGGGCATGCGAACGCGCGATGATGCGACTGTGACGCACGTGCGCCGGCGTCGCCGTGCCTTCGCGCTCCGCCCGGCGAGCGGCGAGGGTGTACATCGTCCCGAAAATCCCGAACACGGCCGCGAACCCCAGCCCGTAGATCACGAGCAACAGGCGCGACTGTTCCAGGGTCACCGGCACGCGACCGGCGACCGGTCCGGCGAACCCCGCCAGGAACGTGAACATGAACTTCAGCGGGTAGATGTAGAACAACACCACGAACAGCAGCAGCGCGTTCAGGATGATGGTGCGGCCGTCGGCCACGGGATGCCGCCGGAAATAGCGTTGATGCTCGTACCAGATCCAGTAGAGGACCGCGAAGGTCGCCGCGAAGGCGCCGAAGCCGCGCATGGCGCGGGTCAGATCCTCGAAGCTGGCTGGCACCTCGAGGGCCACGACGAGGAGCGTCAGCGCGAAGCCGAAGACGGCGTCGCTGAAGGCCTCGAGGCGGGTCGAATCGTGCATCCGCCGCTCACTCGTCGCCGATGGCGAGCAGGTAGCGGCCGCGCTGGTGCGTGCGGTCGAGGAAGAAGTCGACGACGCGGTAGCCCTGGCGGAAGTAGGTCTCGAAGATCTCGCGCGTCTGCATGCGCCACTCGAGCGCCAGGGCCGGCGCCTCGCGCTGCATCTCGGTGAAGCCCATCGGGATCTCGACCACGAGGCGGCGCTCGTCGAGCGCCAGGTCGACGGACGTGTTGGCCAGCCACGAGTGCGAGGCGTGGGTCTCGTTGATCGGCACCGCCCCGGCCAGCGCGTCGGTACGCACGGGCAGCGACGAGCCCGCGGACACGCGACGCTCGACGTGCGGACGTGCGATCCACCACTGGGCAACCAGGCGGTCCGTGGGAGTGCCCTTGTGCAGCACGCTGGTCGACTCGCCGTAGACGTTGCGGTGGTATTCCTCGGCCACCACACCCAGCTTGGTGAAGTTCAGGTGGGCGTTCATCGCCTGCAGCGGGTCGTAGGTCCACTCGATCAGCTCGTAGCCCTGCGCCAGCGCCTTGTGACGCTGGGCCAGCTTCAGCGTCCGGCCGAGGCCGCTGTTGCGGTACTCGGGCAGGACGCCGAGCATGTGCGACCACTGCAGCACCTGACGCGGCGGCTTCATGCCGACGATCGAGTAGACGAAGCCCACCATGTGATCGGAGGGGTCGTAGGCGCCGATCAGTATCGCGCCGCGCTTCACGGTGATCGTGAAGACCGGCACCGTGACCATGTCGTTGAGATCGGTGAACCCCCACACGCGCGCTTCCAGGTCCATCACCTGGCGGTACTCGTCGGCGGTGTGCAGATCGCGGAAACGCAGCTCGGGCATCGGCGGCAAGTGTAGCGAGTCGGAGGGCGGGGGCGGAAGGGCGGCCGTTGACGACCGCGTTACGTCGCGGCGGCGCCGGGCCAGAACAGGTCGTGCAGCTCGTCGAGGCGGCGAATCATCGGCACGTGCGCTGGACGCGCGCTCGAGTCGTCGCCGGACCGCCGCAGCCACACCGCGTGCATCCCGGCGCCAATCGCGCCGGCGACGTCCGCCCGCAAGCTGTCCCCGACCATCAGCGCCTCGTGCGCCCCTACGCCCGCCGATGCCAGCGCCTCCTCGAAGATGCTGCGGTGGGGCTTCATGTAGCGGCCGGGGTGCGCCGACATGTGGACGCTGACGTAGCGATCGAGCTCGAAGTGTTCGGTGAACGCCTCGAGGCTGCGATGCGAGTTGGAGATGACGCCGAGCGCGAGCCCCCGCTCCGCCAGCGCCGGAATCACCGCGCGAACGTCGTCGTAGAGGTCGAAGTGGTGATTGCCGGCCCACGCCTCGTAGATCTCGGCAGCGGCGGCACGTACCTGCGGCCCCACCCCGCCCATGCGTTCGATGATCGCGGCCGTGTAGCGGATGAAGACCTCGTGGTTGTAGCGCGGGTCGCCTTCCTCGTCGAGCAGCGGCAGCGCCTGCGCCACGGCCTCCTCGAAGCGGGCGGCGTCGAGCGGGATCCCGTACCCGGCACACGTCGTCGCGTAGCCCTCTCCCAGCAGCCGGGGACCGGGATGGATGAGCGTGAAGTCGACGTCGAAGAAGACGGCGCGGATGGTGGGAGCGGTCATGCGGACGGACCTGTCCATGGCCCCGCCACCACCACGACCGACCGCGCCGGGTCGAGCAGGCGCCGCGCCACCCGCGCCACGTCGTCGTGCGTGACCTCGGCCATCCGCTGCGGCAGGCGCGCGTCGCGGTCGCTGCCGAGGCCGTAGATCGCGGCCGAGCGCAGGAAGCCGACGATGCCGGCGTTGGTCTCGAGCTGCCGCGGCAACGACCCGATGAGATAGCGCTTGGCGTCGTCGATCTCCGCTGACGTGAAGCCGGCTGTCAGCACGGTCGTGAGTTCAGCGTCGATCGAGGCGATCGTCCGCTCGACGTTCTCGGCGGCGACACCGGCCCGGACCATCAGCGGCCCGGCGTCGAGGCCGGCGTCGAGCTGGCTGTGGACGTAGTAGGCCATCCCCTGCCGCTCGCGGATGCTGTCACCGAGCCGGCCGCCGAGCGCGTACTGGCCGAGCGCGTTGTTCATCACGAGGGCCGCGTAGTAATCGGGGTCGAGGCGCGTCAGGCCGACCGCGCCGTACGCGATGTCGGCCTGGGACTTGTCGGGCATGGACCGAACGACGAGCGCGCGGTCCTGCCTCACCGGCGGCGCCACCGGCCTCGACAGGGCCGCGCGCGTGCCGCGCCAGTCGTGCAGGCGCTCCGCCAGGCGGTCGGCCAGGTCCTCGGCATCCACGTCGCCCACGGCGACGACGATCGTGGCGGACGGCACGAAGTGCTGGCGATGGAACGTGGCGAGGTCGTCGCGCTGCAGTGCGGTCACTGCGACGGCGGTGCCGCGCACTGGACGGCCGAGTGGATGCCCGTCGGGATAGAGTACCGCCTGGAGCGCGTCGACCGCGACCGACGCCGGGTCGTCGGCGGCCTCCTGGATGCCGGTGAGGAGTTCGGAACGCCGCGTGGCGACTTCGCGCAGCGGAAACGTCGGCTGGCGGGCCACGTCGCAGGCGACCGGCAGCACCGCGTCGAGGTCGTCGACGAGGCACGTGGCGTTGACGGCGATCTGCTGGCGTCCCGCGCCCACGCCAAGCGAGGCGCCGCGACCCTCGAGCTCGTCGGCGATGGACTCGGCGTCGAAGCGTGCCGAGCCCTTGTCGAGCACGCGGGCGGTCAGCGCCGCGGTGCCAGGGGCATCGGCCGGCTCGGCGGAGGCGCCGGCCTCGACGCCGATGGCCAGCGACACGGCCGGAATCAGG
>CADEDM010000050.1 GCA_902826065.1 uncultured Acidobacteriota bacterium
TGGAAGTTCCACACCGTGGCGCACAGCGGCGAACCCGGCGGCGACACCTGGAACAGCCTGCCGGACATGATGCGACAGGGCGGCGAGACGTGGATTGCCGGCAGCTACGATCCCGACGTCGACCTCACCTTCTGGGGCATCGCGCAGGCCAAGCCGTGGATGCCCGTGAGCCGCGGCACGCGCGTGTTCGACGCCGCGCAGCACACGGCGTCCACCGTGGCGCTCAACCCGGACACCGGCGAACTGAAGTGGCGTTTCCAGCACGTGCCGGCCGAGACGCTCGACCTCGACGAGGTCTTCGAGCGCGTATCGGTCGATGTCGGTGCGCAGAAGGCCGTGTTCACCATCGGCAAGTCGGGCATCCTGTGGAAGCTCGATCGCAGGACCGGCGCGCTCATCGACTTCACCGAGACGATCTTCCAGAACGTCTACAGCGACATCGACCGGAAGACGGGACGCATCACCTACCGCGCTGACATCCTCGAGCAGAAGGTCGACCAGTGGATCCTGTCGTGCCCGTCGACCGAGGGCGGCCACAACTGGCAGGCGATGACGTATCACCCCGGGACGCAGGCGCTCATCATCCCGCTCAGCCAGTCGTGCATGGAGATCGCCGGCCGCAAGGTCGATCAAGTGGCCGGCGAAGGCGGTACGGCGGCGGCGCGCCGCTTCTTCGAGATGCCGGGCAGCGACGGCAACATCGGCAAGCTCGCCGCCTACGACGTGAAGACGCTGAAGGAGCTGTGGAGCTACGAGCAGCGGGCGCCGTTCCTCACGGCGGCGCTCTCCACCGGCGGCGGCCTGGTGTTCATCGGCGATCTGGATCGGCAGTTCCGCGCCCTCGACGTCAAGACCGGCAAGACCGTGTGGCAGACGCGCCTGGGCACGTCGGTGCAGGGCTTCCCGGTGACGTTCACCGCCAACGGCAAACAGTACGTGGCCGTGACGACGGGCCTCGGTGGCGGCAGCCCGCGTCAGGTGCCGCGGACGATCGCGCCCGAGATCAACCACCCCTCGACCGGGCACGTGCTGTACGTGTTCGAGCTCGGCCGGCCGTGACCGCGGCTACGGCGGCCGACGGCCGGTTTCCTGCGCAATGACACGCAGGCGAACGCGACCGAGCTTGCTAGAATCCAGAGGTTGGAGGACGCGGTGAGCACAAACGATCCCCTCACGGCCCCGATGCCGGGCGCCGACTCGCGCACGGTGGGCGGGGTCAGGCTCGACATCGTCAAGACCGGCACCGGCCGCGTGAAGCGCGCGATCTACCCGGTCGGCTTCCGCTGGTCCACCCACATGCAGCCGGTCACGCACACCGAAGGCTGCCAGCACGCGCACGTCGGGTTCCTGGCACGCGGCCGCATCCACGTCCACTTCCCCGACGGCTGCATGCAGGAATACGAGGCGCCGGCCGCCGTGGCCATCGAACCCGGGCACGACGCCTGGGTGATGGGCGACGAGCCCGCCGTGCTCATCGAGGTGGATTTCGAGGGCGACACCGTCACGCGGTTCGGCCTGCCCTCGAGCCACCGTCACGACTGAACGTGCTGCGCTCCTCCCCCCGCGCCGTTCTCGCGCTGACGCTCGCCCTCGCCGCCGCGCCGGCCACGTTCGTGGCCCAGCGCGCGCCCATCGGCGACGCGATCCGCGACTTCGTCGCCGTCGATGCGCCGGTCGTGGCCCTCACGAACGTGCGCGTCATCGACGGCACCGGCGCACCCGCACGCGAGGGCCAGACGCTGGTGCTACGCGATGGAGTGATTGCCGCGCTCGGCCCGGCCGCGTCCACGCCGCCGCCGGCCGGCGCGCGCGTGATCGACCTGGCCGGCAAGAGCGTCATTCCCGGGCTCGTGATGCTGCACGAGCACCTCTACTACCCCACCGGTCCCGGCGTGTATGGTCAGCTCGGGCAGAGCTTCGTGCGCCTCTACCTCGCCGGCGGCGTCACGACGATGCGCACCGGCGGCAACCTGAACGGCTACATGGACCTCACGCTGAAGCAGCGCGTCGAGGCCGGCGAGGCCGCGGGACCGACGATCGACGCGACGATGCCGTACGTGAACGGCGTGAACCAGTTCGTCCAGATGACGAACCTCACGACCGAGGAGCGCGCCCGCCGCCACGTCGCCTATTGGGCCGACGAGGGCGCCACCTCGGTCAAGGCCTACATGCAGATCTCGCGCGCCGCCCTCGGCACCGCGATCCGCGAGGCCCACGCGCGCGGCCTGAAGATCACCGGCCATCTGTGCTCGGTGACCTACGCGGAAGCCGCCGCCCTGGGCATCGACAACCTCGAACACGGCTTCTTCGCCGCGACCGACTTCGTCTCCGACAAGAAGCCCGACGAGTGTCCCGGCCAGGGGCGCGGCCAGCAGTCGCTCGCGCAGATCGATCCGAAGGGCACGCAGTTCCAGACACTCATCCGCACCCTGATCGAGCGCAAGGTCGCGATCACGTCCACCCTCACGGTGTTCGAAGCCGGCATGCCGTCGCGCCCGGAACCGCCCGGCCTCGACGTGCTGGTGCCGCAACTGCGCGAGCAGTTCCGGCGCAACCGCGAACGCACCGCGGCGAACCCGGCCAACATCATGCCGACGCTCCTGCCGAAGGCGATGGCACTCGAGCGCGAGTTCGCGCGGGCCGGTGGGTTGCTCGTAGCCGGCACCGATCCCACGGGGGGCGGCGGCGTCATTCCCGGCTACTCGAACCACCGCCAGCTCGAGCTGCTCGTCGAAGCGGGCTTCACGCCGCTCGAGGCGCTGACCATCGGCACGCGCAACGGCGCGCGCTATCTCGGCCAGGAAGCCAGGATCGGCACGCTGGCCGTCGGCAGGTCGGCCGACGTCGTGGTGATCGACGGCGATCCGTCGCAGCGCATCGCCGACGTACGCAAGGTGCAGATGGTCTTTCGCCGCGGCGTCGGCTTCGATCCACAGAAGCTCGTGCAGTCGGTCTCGGGCAGCGTCGGACTATGGTGATTCTCGCAGGAACCGGGCACGAGCGACCGGGGACCAGGAAGTTCGCGACGTGCTGATTCCGTCGATCGATCTGAAATCCAACCGCATCGTGCAGCTCGTGCAGGGCGAGAAGCTGGCCCTCGAGTCACACGACGTCGACGGCTGGATCGCGCGCTTCCGCGGCTTCCCGGCGGTGCAACTCATCGACCTCGACGCGGCGATGGCCACCGGCAACAACGACGCCCTGGTCCGCTACGTCGCCGCCAGGCTGCCCTGCCGGGTCGGCGGCGGCGTGCGCACCGCGGCGCGGGCGCGCGAGCTGGTCGACGCCGGCGCCACGCACGTGATCGTCGGCTCGTCCCTCTATCGCGGCGGCCGCGCCGGCGATCCGCAGGACCAGTACATCAACGTGCCGTTCGCGCAGGAGCTGGTGCGCGAGGTCGGCCAGTCGCGCCTCATCGGCGCGGTCGACAGCAAGGCCGGCCAGGTGGTGATTCACGGCTGGAAGACGTCGCTGCCGATCACCGCGGTGGATGCCGTCCGCACGCTGGAGCCGTACTGCGACGAGTTCCTTTACACCCACGTCGATCGCGAGGGCCTGCTGCAGGGCACCGACCTGCCGGCCATTCTCGCGGTCGCGCGCGCCACGTCGCGGCGCCTGATCGCCGCCGGCGGCATCACCACGCAGGACGAGATCGACGAACTCGACCGCCACGGCGTCGATGCCGTGGTGGGCATGGCCATCTACACCGGCCTGTTGCGGGTCAACGTGCCGGCTACTGAATGAAGGCGACCGCGCGCACGGCCCGCATCACCACGTAGATCCGGTCGTTGTTCGACTTGGGGTCGGCGGGCGTCATGAAGAAGCCGGGACGCGCCGCGTCGTAGGCGGTGGTCGAGCCGACGATGATCTCGCCGTCCTTGAACACCACCTGCAGCTTGCGGCCGGGCACCTGCCGGTCGAACTGCTTCTTCTCGTTGTAGTCCTTGTTGCCGACGTGATCCTTCACGAAGAACACGGCCTTCAACGCCGGGACGCCCACGCGCACGGGCGCCGCCCCGGTTTCGAGCGGGATCACGTGGAAGAAATCACGTGTCACCGAGAAGTCCTGGGTGGTGCCCTTCACGATCCGTCCGTCGGCGAACCGCGCGACGACGCGGTTGTGGATCTGCATGACGAGTCCTCGGCGCAGGGGGTGCCGGTGGCGCCAGCTTAGCGTACGCCCCGCCACAGCCTGGCCGGGA
This sequence comes from uncultured Acidobacteriota bacterium, assembly GCA_902826065.1. GTDB lineage: Bacteria > Acidobacteriota > Vicinamibacteria > Vicinamibacterales > UBA2999 > CADEFD01. The sequence goes on from CADEDM010000050.1 coordinate 4,203, forward strand.
CGTCGCTACAATCTGCGGCAATGGCCGATCACGCCACCGTCGTGCACGCCTACACGCACGCCGCCGACACCCTCGACATGCTGCCGTTCTGGCACTACTACGGCCGTCGTACCGTGGAATTGCTGGCGCCGGCCCGCGGCGCCCGGGTCGTGGACCTGTGCTGCGGCACCGGCGCCTCGGCCCTGCCGGCGGCTGAGGCAGTGGGGCCGTCAGGTTCGGTGCTGGGCGTGGACCTCACGCCGGCATTGGTCGAGGTCGCACGCGTGCGGGCCAACGAGGCAGGGTTGTCGCACGCGCGGTTCGAGCCTGGCGATGTCGAGACCCTCGCGTTTCCACCCGGTTCGGTCGACGCCGTGCTGTCGGCGTTCGGGTTGTTCTTCGTCGACGACATCCCGGGGCAGTTGGCGCGGGCGTGGTCGTGGCTGGCGCCGGGGGGCGGCCTCGCAACGACGGTCTGGGCCGAAGTGGTGCTGGCGCCGGGGGAGGCGTGGTTCTGGGAGGCGGTGACCGCCGAGGACCCGTCGGTCGGCCACATCAGTCCCGCGGGACGGCTGTCGACACCGGCGGCGCTCGTGCAGGCACATCTCGACGCCGGAGTGCCGGCGCCGACGGTGGCGCGCGAGCGCTGGGTGATGCCACTCGCGTCGCCCGACGACTTCTGGCCCGTGATCATGGGCACGAGCAACCGCGGAGTCGTCGAGGCGCTGCCCTCGGACACCCGGGCGCGCGTACGGGCCACGGTCACCGATCGGCTGCGCCGCGAGGGCGTCACCGGGCTCGAGATGGAAGCGCTCGTCGCCATCGTCCGCCGGCCTTCGTAAGTCTCTCGATCGGCGCCGTGCCTCGCGGCAGGGAGGCGCTCCGCTATCCTGAGGCGGCTACAGGGCATCCCATCCGAGACGTAGCCGCCCGGAGCCTCGATGTCGTCGTCAGCCACGCCCGTTTCGTCGTCCCGCCTGCACTACGCCTGGGTCGTCGCCGCCGTCACGTTCCTGGTGCTGCTCATCACCGCCGGCGTGCGCGCCACGCCGGGCGTGCTCATGGTGCCGCTCGAAGGCGAGTTCGGCTGGAGCCGTACCACGATCTCGGGCGCCATCGCCCTGAACATCGCGCTCTTCGGCCTGATTGGGCCGTTCGCGGCCTCGGTCATGTCGCGTTGGGGCCTGCGTCGCGTGGTGGCGTTGGCGCTGGCGCTGCTGGCCGCCGCCGTCACGCTCTCGACCTTCATGCAGCGCGAGTGGCACCTCGTGCTGGTGTGGGGGCTGCTGGTCGGCGCCGGCACCGGCGTGACGTCGATGGTGCTCGCGGCGGTGGTCGCCACGCGCTGGTTCGACGAGCGGCGCGGCGTGGTGCTCGGCGCGCTGTCGGCCGCCAACGCCACCGGCCAGCTGGTGTTCCTGCCCCTGCTGGCGAGCCTCGCGGAATCGCGCGGCTGGCGCTCGGCCACGCTGGTCGTCGCGGCCGCGGCGGCCGTCGTGCTCGTGGTGGTGCTGTTCCTGATGCGCGACCGCCCGGAGGACATCGGCCTGCGGCCGTACGGTCAGCGCGAGGATGCCGCAACTCCCGCAGCGCCAGCCATGGCCCCGCTCGAGGCCCTGCGCACGGTCGTACGCGTGCCGGCGTTCTGGGTGCTGGCCGGCACGTTTTTCATCTGCGGTGCCAGCACCAATGGCCTCATCGGCACGCATCTCATCGCCGCGTGCCACGACTACGGCATCCCGCAGGTGCGTTCGGCACAGCTCCTCGCGATGATGGGCATCTTCGACATCCTCGGCACCACGGCCTCGGGCTGGCTCACCGATCGCTACTCCAGCCGCCACCTGCTGTTTGCCTACTACACGCTCCGCGGGCTGTCGCTGCTGGTGCTGCCGGCGACGCTCGATGCCGGCGCCTCGGGCCTCGGCTGGTTCGCGGTGTTCTACGGCCTCGACTGGATCGCCACCGTGCCGCCCACCGTGCGTCTGACGAGCGAGGCCTTCGGCCGCGAGAACACCGGCGTCGTCTACGGCTGGATCGGCGCCAGCCATCAGCTCGGGGCGTCGACGGCGGCGTTCGGCGCCGGCGCGATTCGCAGCGCCTTCGGCGAGTACCACCTGGCGTTCTGGATCGCCGGCGGCCTGTGCGTGCTGGCCGGGCTCAGCTTTCTGACAGTGGGTCGTCAGGCGCTGCAGACGGCTGCGCCTCGTCCGGTCACAGCCTGATACGGCCGAGTGGAACGAGCGGTCAGCGGACCGGCAGCGCGAACGCGACGACGCTGCTGCCCGACGGCGCGCCGTTCTTGCCGCCACCGCACGCGATCACGACGTACTGGCGGCCGTTGACCATGTAGGTCGACGGTGTGGCATTGCCCGCCGCTGGCAGTGTCGTCTCCCACAGCAGCGCGCCGGTGCCGGCGTCGAGGGCGCGGAACTTCCTGTCGAAGTTCGTCGCGGCGATGAAGACGAGTCCCGTCGATGTCACGATCGGGCCGCCGTAGTTGTCGCTGCCGGTGTTCGTGAGGCCCTGCGCCGCCAGCGCCGGCACCTCGCCGAGCGGAATCCGCCAGCGGATCGTGCCGGCATTCAGATCGATCGCATTCAGCGTCCCCCACGGCGGCGTCACGGCCGGATAGCCATCGGGGTCGAGGAAGATCGACTCGCCGTCGCTGCGATACTTCAGGTAACCGGGCGCGCTCTTGAACACCGGATCGCGGCCCTTGTCCTTGCCGGTGATCAGGAAGTCAGCGACGTCGCCGATGTTGCGGGCACCCATGTCGGGAAACCCCGGCATGCGCCCCGTGCCCTGGCGCACCAGCGTCATGATCTCGTCGCGCGAGAGGCGCGTGCCCACGCCGACGAGCGACGGCGCCGCAGGCGTGCCCGTGCGATCGGCCTTGTGGCACGACGCGCATTTCGACACGTAGAGCGAGGTGTCGTCGTTCGGAATCAGCTTCACGATCCACGGCATCTCGTTGGCGTTCACGTAGAGCAGGCCGCTGCCGGGATCGAACGCCGAGCCGCCCCACTCGGCGCCGCCATCGAAGCCGGGAAACACGATGGTGCCCTGCAGCGACGGCGGCTCGAACATGCCGGTGCGCATGGCCTTGAAGCGGCGCAGGACATCGGCGTGCGCCGCCGGCGTCCGTGTCGTGAGCATGTCCTCGCTGAGCCCCTGGCGCGTGAACGGTGGCGGCTTGAGCGGGCGCGGCTGCGTGGCGGCGGGATACTCGCCGTCCACGGCGCCCTGCGGCGCAGGACGATCCTCGATTGGGAACAGCGACTGTCCCGAGCGCCGGTCGAGCACGAAGGTGTCGCCGTACTTCGTCGTCTGCGCCACGGCCTCGATGCGCCTGCCCTCGTGCGTCACCGTGACGAGCGAGGGCGGCGACGGGAAGTCCCAGTCCCAGATGTCGTGGCGCACGCCCTGGAAGTGCCAGACGCGCTTCCCGGTGCGCGCGTCGAGGGCGAGGACGCAGTCGGCGAACAAGTTGTCGCCCTTGCGCGTGGTTCCGTAGAAGTCGAACGAGGCCGATCCCGTGGCCGCGAACACATAGCCGAGCGCGGGATCGAGCGTCAGCCCCGCCCACGCGTTGGCGCCGCCGGCGAGCTGATGCGCGTCCGCCGGCCAGGTGTCGTAGCCGAACTCGCCAGGCAGCGGGATGCTGTGGAAGACCCATCGCTGCTGTCCCGTCTTCCAGTCGAACGCCCGGATGTAGCCCGGCGTGCCGGGCAGCGTCTCGGGCACGCTGGCGGGCAGGATGTAGAGGTCTTCGAAGACGACGCCCGGTGTGCTGGCGCTGACCGACACGCGATCCGCGGGCAGACCGAGGCCTTCGCGCAGGTCGACGCGGCCGTTCACGCCGAAGCCGGGAATCGGGACGCCGGTCTTGCGATCGAGCGCAATCAGGAAGTTGCGCCAGGTGACCAGCACGCGGTCGGCGTGCACGGCAACGCCGCGATGGCGGAACCGGGTCCGCGGTCCGGAGCCGCCGCTCGGGTCGTACTTCCACAGTTCCTTGCCGGTGACGGCGTCTAGCGCGACGATCTGCAGCGTCGGCGTGGTGACGTAGACGCGGCCGTCGACTACGACCGGGTTGCTCTGCATTTCTGACGCGGTGAAGTGGTCGCCGCTCTCGTAGGTCCAGGCCACTTCGAGCTCGCGCACGTTGTCGCGCGTGATGCGATCGAGCGTCGAGTAGCGGGCGTTGCCGGCGCCGCCGTTGATCGGCCAGTCGACGTTCGCGGGCGCCGGCGGTGTGGAGCGGCACCCCGTGACGACCGCGAGGAGCCCCAGGGCGGCAGCGGCGAGCGACGGCGAGAGGCGTGTCACGCGCGCAATCATAGTGCGCCCCGTTTCGTCCGCACGTGGCGGCGCCGGATGGCTCGTGCACGCGCGTGTCGTGGCGCCGGGACTACCCTTCTGCAGTAGCATCGCCCCTGGACCCCTCGCTCGGCCACGTCACGACCCACGAGACGGAGAACGGTATGACGAGAACCGCGGCATTCCTGACGGCAATCGGTCTGACGATGCTTCCGGCCGGCGGCGCATCAGCGCAGCCGATCGGCACGTTCACCTGGCAGATGCAGCCGTTCTGCAACCGCGTCACGCTGGCCTTGACGAGCGCCGCGACCGGCTTCACGGCCGACGGGTTCGACGATCAGTGCGGCGCGCCCGTCCGCTCGGGCGTGGTCGGCGTCGGCGTCTTCAATCCGAATGGCTCGGTGGGTATCACGCTCACCATCGTCACGGCGGCCAACGCGTCGCCCCTGCACGTGACCGCCCTCGTCAGCCCCACCACCGGGCAGGGCACGTGGGCCGACAGCGTCGGCAGCAGTGGCAACTTCGTGCTGGCTGGCACGGCCAGCGGACTGCCCGTCCGGCCTGCGACGCGCGCCCTGCCCGTGGTCGACGTCGCCGAGAATCCCCGCCTCTCGACCGACCCCTGCGACCCGGGCGGGCCGGCGACCCTGGTGTTGTGCGGCACGGCCGCTGACCAGTGGCGGAGCGGCACGCCCGAAATGCCAGGGCTGCAGATCTGGCGCGATGCCGAGGGTCTCGTGCACATGCGGGGGAGCGTGGCCTATACCGCGTTCGTCGACACGCGGGAGAAGCCCATCGTGGTGCTGCCCCCGGGGCTGCGCCCGAAGCGCACGCTCGGTTTTCCGATCGCCGTCGGCACCCTCGTGGCACCGCACCAGTTCGAGATTGCCTTGCTCGTAATCGACGGCGAGGCATCGCCGACGCCCGGCGTCTTGAAGATTCGCGGCGGGCCGAACTCCGCGGGTCGAGGCGTGTACGTCGGCGAGGTCGCGTTCCGGGTCGATCGCTGAGTCGGCGCGACGCTCGTCCCGGGTGCGCTCGGCTGAACGGATGGGCTCGCCGGTTCCGCCGTGACGGCGGGCGAGGTAGAGTGGGGAGTCGCGGCCCGCAGCCGGCCGCCTTACCGACAACACACAGGAGATCCGGCATGCGCGCAGCACTGGCAATCGGCGTGGCGATGATGATGGGAGTGGCGGCGATGGCACAGACGCCGGCGGGTTTGAAGGTGGGCGACATGGCCCCTGACTTCGCGTTGCAGGGCACCGACGGCAAGCTGCACAAGCTGGCCGACTACCGCGGCAAGAAGGCCGTCGTGGTGGCGTGGTTCCCGAAGGCGTTCACGCAGGGCTGCACCATCGAGTGCAAGTCGCTGGCGGCCAACGGCGACAAGATCCGCAAGTACGACGTGGCCTACTTCATGGCCAGCGTCGACCCGCTCGAGGGCGAAGGCGGCAACATGGCGTTCGCGAAGTCCGAGAGCGCCGACTTCCCGCTGCTCAGCGATCCCGACAAGTCGGTGGCGACGAAGTACGGCGTGCTCAGCGAGCGCGGCTTCGCCAACCGCTGGACGTTCTACATCGACAAGAGCGGCAAGATCGCCTACATCGAGAAGACCGTGCGCCCGGCCACGTCGGCCGAGGACATGATCGCGAAGCTCGCCGAGCTGCAGGTCGCGACGACCAGCCGCTAGCGAACTACCTGAGGGGCGGCGTGGTGGCCGGCGCGTGCCGGTGCCGCGTCGCCTGCTCGTAGGCGAACGCGAAGGCCAGTAGATCGGCCTCGCTCCACGCCCGCCCGAAGAACGTCACCCCCGCGGGCAGATTCCCGCGCGTGTATCCCATCGGCACCTGCACGGCCGGCCATCCGGTCGTCGGTGAGAAGAACTGGCTGTTGTCGCCGCCGGGCGTGTTGAGATCGCCGATGAGCCGCGGCGGATTGCTCCACGTCGGATAGACGAAGGCGTCGAGCTTCAGCGCGTCCATCGTCTTCAGCACCGCGGCGCGCACCTGGTCGCGGTACGTCCGCTCGGCGGCGCAGTCTGGTGTCTCGGGGCCATTCGCCGGTCCCTGTTCCGCCTGTTCGAGCCGGCGCTGCACGGTGGGATGGAATTTCCCGCCCTTCACCACTGCAGCGAGATCGGCCACCGGCACGCGGCCCTTCCGCGCCGCCAGGAACTGGTTGATGTCGTACTTGAAGCCCTGGCATGAGATGCCGGGCGGACGGCGGATCGCGTCGAGGCCCTCCACGGTCGCCGGGTCGACGATCGATGCGCCAGCCAGGCGCAGATCCTCGACGGCCTTCATGAACACCTGCACGACCTCGGCGTCCGTGCCCTCGCGTTCGTAGGCCTGGTGCAGCACGCCAATGCGCTTGCCGCGCAGCGCGTCGCGTGACAGACCAGCGCTGTAGTTCGGGATGGTGCGTCCACGCGCGGCGGCCGTGACGGCGTCGTTCGAGTCCTCGCCCACCACCACCTGGAAGACGGTGGCGACGTCGGTCACGGTGCGGCCCATCGGACCAGCGATGTCGGCAAGCAGGCTGAGCGGGAACACGCCGGCGCGGCTCGTCAGCCCCATGGTGGAGCGGATGCCCACGAGCGCCTGGTGCGATGACGGTCCGCGAATCGAGTTGCCGGTGTCGCTGCCGAGGCCGATGGCCCCGAAGCTCGCGGCGACGGCCGCGGCCGTGCCACCGCTGCTGCCGGCCGTCACGCGATCGAGCGCGTACGGGTTCTTCGTGTAGCCCGGCAGAATCGAGCTCAGCGTCTCGTTCGGCGTGAACGCCCATTCCGCCAGGTTCGACTTGGCGAGCACGATCGCACCGGCGGCCTTGATGCGCGCCACCTGGAACGCGTCCGTCGACGGCACGTAGCCCTCGAACGTCAGCGAGCCGTTCGAGCTCTGCAGGCCGGTCGTCTCGAAGTTGTCCTTCACGATCATCGGAATGCAGTGCAGCGGGCCCACGGCACCGCTGGCCTTGTAGCGGACGTCCAGGGCTTGCGCCTCGGCCAGCGCCTGCGGGTTCACGAGCACGATCGCGTTGATGCCCGGGCCGTTCTTGTCGTAAGCGTCGATGCGGCGCAGGTACTGCTCGACCAGGGCGCGGCACGTCAGCCGGCCGGCACGGAACGCGCCGTGGATGTCGGCGATCGACGCTTCCTCGACGCGAAACGGCGGAGGCGCCTGCGCCTCGAGTGGCGCGAGGCCGAGCGTCGCGACGAGGACGGCGAGGGTGGCGGCGGGCTGGATGCGCACGCGCCGGATCATACGCCGCGACGTCGGCGCCTCAGTACGTCTCGACGTCGAGGTGCGGCACACGCCTGAAGTGCTGCGCGTTGCGCGTGACGACGGGCATGCCGTGCGCAAGCGCTGTCGCCGCAATCCACACGTCGTTGGCGCCAATGAGCTGGCCGACGCCGCGCAGGTGGCGCACGATACGGCCGTAGTGCCACGCGACATCCGGCGTCACCGGCAGCAGGAAGAACGGGGCGAGGAACGCTTCCCACCGCGCACGGTTGGCGAGCGTCAGGCCGGCCGCCAGCTCTCCGGCGACGATGGCGGGCAGATACAACCGGGCATCCGCATGGCGCTCAAGGAACTCGACCGCGCCAGTCGGCGTTCCGCGCCGATGCTCGCGCTCGAGGTCGATGAGGAAGGACGACTCGAGGATCAGCGTGCGTCCCACTTGTCCTCGGGAGGCGCATCGTCGCGCTTGGCGGCCTCGATGGCGTCGAGCTCGGCGCCCGTGAACCACGGTTCCGCCGTTCGGACGAGCGCGAGCAGTCCGGCTGCGGTGATGGTGTCCTCGGGCCACGTCGCCCGCAGCACCACCTCGCTGAACGACTCGGCCGGATAGCGGCGGGCCGCCTTCAGCCGCTCGTACGCCTCGGTCTTGAGGGAAATCGTCTTCACACCCACGCACTCACTATGCACATCGCACAGTATTGCGTCAATTCGTATGCGTGATGCGTGATGTATGATGCGATTCGTGCGCACGACACTGGACCTCGACGACGACATCCTCGCCGCCGTGAAGGAACTCGCCGACGTCCGCCGTAGTTCGGCCGGGAAAGTACTGTCGGATCTGGCGCGCCAGGCGCTCGCGGCCGGCAGCGCTGCGGCACCGGCGTCGCGGAACGGCGTGCCGCTGCTGGCGCCGCGTCCGGCGGGCGCGCCGCGACCCACCATGCGGCTCGTGAACGACCTCCGCGACGAGTGATGGCGGTCGCGCTGCTCGACGTCAACGTGCTGGTGGCGCTCTTCGACCCCGATCACGTCCACCACGAGATCGCGCACGACTGGTTCGCGCAGCAGCGAGCGCACGGGTGGGCCACCTGCCCAGTCACCGAGCACGGGTTCGTCCGCGTGCTCGCGAATCCGGCCTACGGAGCGGCGGTGTCGCGTCCGGTGGAACTGGTGGACCGGCTGCGGCAGTTCTGCGCCAGCGGCCATCATCGGTTCTGGCACGACGCCGTGTCGATCGCCGATCTCGAGGCCGTGCGGCCGTCGCACGTGCGCGGACACCGCCAGGTGACCGACGTGGCGCTGCTCGCCCTGGCGGTGCGCATGGACGGGTGCCTGGCGACGTTCGACCGGACGATTCCCGTGTCGGCCGTCGTGGGCGCGACGCGCGAGTCGCTGGCGGTCATCGCGCCAGCCGGCGCGTCGTCGTAGTCGGCCAGTCGGCGGCTGTGCACGGCCGTCCTGCGGTTCGTCCCTGCAACGAGACGGCCGGTCCGCGCGCGTGCCAACGCTGCGCCCGTGCCGGCCCGTCCAACCGCCCATGCGCGACCTCCGGTACGCCTTGCGGGCCCTGCGACGTCAGCCCCTGTTCACCGCCGTGGCGGTCGCCACGCTGGCGCTGGGCATCGGCGCCAACACCGCCATCTTCAGCCTGCTCTACCAGGTGCTGCTGGGGCCGCTGCCGTATGCGCAGGAGGACCGGCTGGTCTTCGTGTGGAACAGCTACCCGAAGATCGGCCTGGCGCAGGCGAGCGTGTCGATTCCCGACTACCTGGATCGCATCGCGCAGGCGCCGGCCATCGAGGACGCGACGCTCTTCTCGCAGCGCGGCGTGGGGCTCAGCAGCGGCGGCGGCGAGCCCGAGCAGGTGCGGGCGCTGCGCGTCACGCCGTCGTTCTTCTCGACGCTGGGCCGTGCCCCGGCGCTGGGCCGCGTCTTCACCGAAGCCGAGGCCACGCCCGACGGCGACCGCTTCGTCATCCTGACCGACCGCGTGTGGCGCGCACGCTTCGGGGGCAATCCGTCGGTGGTCGGCACCGACACGCTGGTCGACGGCGTGCCCTTCCGGATCGTCGGCGTGCTGGCTCGCGACTTCGAGCTGCCCACCCGCGACATCGGCGTGGTCGTGCCCTACTCGTTCACGCCGAACGACCGATCGGACAACGCGCGGGGCAACGAGAGCAGCGCGATGATCGCGCGGCTCCGGCCCGGCGCCACGCCGGCGCAGCTCGAAGAGCAGATGCGGGCGATCGTCGCCAGGAACGCCGAGCGGCTGCCGCAGTTCGCCGCCGGGGTGCCGGTCACTGGCTTCACGGGACTGGCCGTGCCGATTCGCCAGCAACTCGCCGGCGACGTCCGCGCGCCGTTGCTGCTCCTGCAGGCCGGCGTGGTGCTCGTGCTGCTGATCGCCTGCGTCAACGTGGCCAATCTCCTGTTGATGCGGGCCACGGGCCGCCAGCGTGAGGTGGCGATCCGGACGGCCATCGGCGCCGGGCGTGGCGACCTCGTGCGCCAGATGCTGGTCGAGGGCCTGGTGCTCTCGTCCGCCGGAGCCATCACCGGCCTGGCGCTGGGCCTCGCCGCGGTGCAGGGCCTCATCGTGCTCGCGGGCCCGCGGCTGCCGGGCGCGCCGTCGGCGTCGCTCAACCTGCCGATGGCGCTGTTCGCCGTGGCTCTCGCCCTCATCACCGGCGTCGTGTTCGGCCTCGTGCCGGCGGCGGCGGCGTGGCGCGCCGACCTCGACCTGGTCCTGCGTGACGACGGCACCCGCGGCACGGCCGGGCGTGGCACCGGCGTCACCCGCACGGCGCTGGTCGTGACCGAAGTGGCCCTGGCGGTGATGCTGCTCGTCGGCGCCGGCCTGCTGCTCAAGAGCTACGCGCGCGTGCAGGAGGTGGACCCCGGCTTCTCGACCGAGAGCGTGCTCACGGCGCAACTGGCGCTGCCGGCGTCGCGGTATCCGGATCCGGCGGCGCGCGCGGCGTTCTGGACGCGGCTGGTCGAGGCCACGCGCCGCCTGCCGGGCGTCACGTCGGCCGGGCTCACCAGCAACGTGCCCTTCAATGGCATGGTGGGGTCGGGCACGTATCGCATCGTCGGCTACGAGCCGGGGGCCGGCGAGCCCCTGCCCCATGGACGTCAGGAGGTCGTGGGCGGCGACTACTTCGCGGCGATGAAGATCCCGCTGAAGCGCGGCCGCGTGTTCACCGACGCCGACGGCGCCGACTCGCCGCGCGTGGTCGTGATCGACGAGTACCTCGTCGGCAAGTACTTCAAGGACAAGGACCCGATCGGCCAGCAGATCCGCTTCGGCGGCGCCACGTCGCTGCCGATCACCGTGATCGGCGTCGTGGGGACGATCAACAGCATCGATCTCGCCGAGCCGGTCACGAAAGAGCGTCTCTACTATCCAGTCACGCAGCAGCCGCGGGCGGGCATGGCCGTGGTGCTGAAGACCGCCGGCAATCCCGGCACCCTCGTCGCGCCGTTGCGCGCGGCCATTCAGCAACTCGATCCGGCGCAGGCGCTGGCCGACGTGCGGACGCTCGATCAATGGATCGGCCGCTCGCTGGCCACGCGCCGTGCACCCACTGTGGTGCTCGGCTTGTTCGGCGCGGTCGCGGTGGTGCTGTCGGCCATCGGCATCTACGGCGTGGTCGCGTTCGGGGTAGCAGGCCGGCTGCGCGAGTTCGCGATTCGCCAGGCGCTGGGCGCAGCGCCGGGCACGATCGTCTCCCTGGTGTTGCGCCAGGGCGTGACCACGGCCGCCATCGGCGTCGTGCTCGGCCTCGCGGGCGCCGTGGGGCTGTCGCGCTACCTCGAGAGCCTGCTCTACGGGGTGTCGGTGCGTGACAGCGCGGTGCTCGCCGGGTCGGGCGTGCTGCTGCTGGGCGCGGCGCTGATCGCGTGCTATCTGCCGGCGCGCGGCAGCACGCGACGCGATCCGGCGCCGGTCCTCCGCGACGCGTAGTCCGCCACGGCGCTGCGGGCGGAAGGCGGTCAGCGCGCCAGGAAGGCGCGGATCGAGTCGTTGATGAACGTCGCGTCGGCGGCGTTGCTGCCGCCCCCGGCGGAGTGTCCCCACAGCGACGGGATCGGCGTGAACGTCGACTTCGCCAGGAACTGCTGCTCGTAGCGGGCGTCGGCGATCGGAAAGTACAAGTCCGTCTCGCACGGCATGTAGAGCACGCGCGCGGTGATCGACGTCAGCGCCTTCTGATGATCGCCGCCGAAGCCAGGCGTGTCGCCGACGTCGTGCCGCTGCCACGTGCGCGCGTGCAGGATCAGGTTGTTGGGATCGCGCACTGCATCGCGGGCGACGCGTGAGGCGATCACTTCGTCCACGGTCTGCTGCGCCGGCTTGAACAGCTCGCGCCGCCACCACTCCTGCGACCACACCCACGCCGCCCAGTGCGACGACCACGCGCGCATGCCGGCCTTCGGCGGCGTGGTGTAGCGTCCGCCCTTGAAGTCGGGATCGGCGGTGAGGGCGTCGATGGCGCTCTGCAGCCGCACGATGCCGTGCGGATAGGTCTTGGCCGTGCCGCACCACGGCACGATCGCGTCCATGAACCCGGGATGCGACACCGCCCATTGGAACGACTGCTCGGCGCCCATCGAGAAACCGACGACAGCTTTCAGGTGGGTCACACCAAGATGCTCGAGCACCCGCCGCGACGCCTCGACGTTGTCGCGGATCGCGATCGCCGGGAAGTCGGGCCCGGCCTGCGGCGCCGGCGTGTTGCTCGGCGACGACGAGAAGCCGTTGCCGAACATCTCGGTCGCGACGACGAAGTAGCGCGAGGGGTCCAGAGCCTTCCCGGGGCCGATCAGGAAGTCGTAGCCGTGGTAGTCGGCGCCGTAGTACGACGGAATCAGGACGGCGTTGTCCTTCGCGGCGTTGAGCGCCCCGAAGGTCGCGTAGGCGACGCGCGCTTCGGACAGGACCGCGCCGCCCTCGAGCTTGAAATCTCGAAGCGTGAGGAACTGCCGGTTGGGATCCGCGGGCGGCGTCGCGGACTGCGCCGAGAGCAGCACACCCGTGCCGGCAAGGGTGAGGGCGGCCGCGATCCAGGAAGCGCTGGGCATGCGCGGGATTCTACGCGCGTCCGTTGGACGGCGGCGCGGCTTACTTGGGCGCGGTCACACCCTTGTAGACCGTGGTCATGGTCTGCGTCTCGCTCACCATCTTGTAGGGCAGCGAGTCGCCGACGCCCACCCACAGCCGCGCGGTGTATGGCTTGGCGACGCCCTCGAGGGTCGAGGTGTAGTCGTAGATGCCGGCGCGCACGCCGTCGATCGATTCCTCGCCCACGCGACTGCAGCCGCTCAGCTTCAGCTTGCCCGAGGCCAGCATCGCGCCGTTCATGTCGTTGAGACCGGCGGCGGTCAGCGGCATCTTGATCCAGCCTCCCGCGCCACCCATGCGGCGGAAGACCTGACCGTCGGCCTTGATGAGCTCGACCTTCATCGCCATCCGCTCGGTCTTCATGTCGACCGTCCGGTGCCAGGCCGGCGCGCTCATCTCGGCGTTCATGGCCTTCGTGATCGGCTCGCACCCGGCCTGGGCCAGCGCGGAGGCCGGCAGTGCGGCGATGGCGAGGGTGAGCGCAAATGCGATCCGGGCGATGTGCGACATGTTCGGATTGTGCCACCTGGCACGACATCCGTGCCATTGGGGACAGACCCCATTACGAATCTCGTAAGGGGCCTGTCCCGGGACAGGCCCCGTGTTCAATGGCGGTACACTTCGCGCCATGCTGCACGAATACGCCTTCGAGATGGCCGCGTCGAACGTGCGCTTCGGCGCGGGGGTGACGCGCGAGGTCGGACAGGATCTCAAAGACCTCGGCGTCCGGCGCGCGCTGGTGATGACCGACCCGGTCGTCGCGCGCCTCGCGCCGATGACGACGGCCCTGCAGTCGCTGGCCGACGCCGGCGTCACCGCGATCGTCTACGAGCGCGTACGCGTCGAGCCCACGGACGTGTCGTTCCACGACGCCATCGACTTCGCCCGCGCCCACGACATCGACGGCTTCGTCGCCGTCGGCGGCGGGTCGGTGATCGACACCGCCAAGGCCGCGAACCTCTATACGACCCATCCGCCGGCCGACTTCCTCGACTACGTCAACGCGCCGATCGGCAAGGCGATGCCGGTCCCCGGCCCCGTCAAGCCCCTGATCGCCATTCCCACGACGGCCGGCACCGGCAGCGAAACCACCGGCGTCAGCATCTTCGACCTGACCGCGATGCACGCCAAGACCGGCATCGCGAGCCGGCGCCTCAAGCCCACACTGGGACTGCTCGACCCCGAGAACACGCGCACCATGCCGCCCCAGGTCGCGGCCTCGAGCGGGCTCGACATCCTGAGCCACGCGATTGAGTCGTTCACCGCCCTGCCCTACTCGGATCGACCGCGTCCCGATCGGCCGGCGTTGCGGCCGGCCTACCAGGGCTCGAACCCGATCAGCGATGTGTGGTCGTTGCAGGCGCTGAGGATGGTGGCGCGGTCACTGGTCCGCGCGGTCGAGGATCCGGGCAACGACGAGGCGCGGGCCGAGATGATCCTGGCGGCGTCGTATGCGGGCGTCGGCTTCGGCAACGCCGGCGTGCACCTGCCGCACGGCATGTCGTATCCGGTGTCGGGCAAAGTGCGCGACTATCGCGCGCCCGGCTACGCCGCCGACCACCCGCTCGTGCCCCACGGCATGTCGGTGATCCTCAACGCACCGGCGGTGTTCCGCTTCACCGCCGCGGCGAATCCCGGGCGGCATCTGCTGGCCGCCGAGGCGCTGGGCGTCGACATCTCACAGGTGCGCGAGGCCGATGCCGGCCCGGTGCTCGCCGACCGCATCACCTGGTTCATGGAGCGCTTGCGCGTGCCGAACGGCTTGCGCGCCGTCGGCTACACCAGCAGCGATATTCCCGCGCTGGTCGAGGGCACGCTGCCGCAACATCGAGTCACCAAGCTGTCGCCGCGTCCAGCGACGCCGGACGACCTGGCGGCGCTCTTCGAGCACGCCCTCACGGCCTACTGACCGGCCCGCGTCACCGTCGACGGCGGCGGATCCTGCCCGAGGTCGCCGAGATAGTCGAGGATCATCTGCCGCGCACCAGGCCGCGTGTAGATGTCGCGGTCGCGCGAGTCGACGACGCCGGCGATGACCTCCGCCACTTCCTCCGCGCTTTGCGAGTTGGGCAACGCGCGCGAGTCGGGCCCGCCGTGCTTCGCGCGCAGGCCGAACTCGGTGCGCACGATGCCCGGCGACACCAGGGACACGGCGATGCCCGGGTGCGTCTGCGCCAGCTCGTCGCGCAGGCTGGCAGTGAGCGCATTGAGGAAATGCTTGGCGCCGCTGTAGGCCGAGCGGAAGGTCGCCATGGGCGCCCGGCCGAGCATCGACGACACGTTGATGATGTGCCCCGATCCACGGGCCTTGAAGTGCGGCAGCACGGCCTGGATGCCGTAGAGCGCCGACTTCACGTTGGCCAGCACCATGTCGTCGATGTCGTCGTCGGTGAGCTCGGAGGGAGGCCGCGTGATGCCGCGGCCGACGTTGTTCACCCACACGTCGAGGCCGCCGAAGGCCGCCAGCGTCTCGGCGACGATCCGGTCGGCGTCGGCCCGCCGCGTCATGTCGGCCGTGATCGCGAAGCCGTGACCGCCGCACCGCGCCGTCACCTCGCGCAGGGCCTCGGCCCGCCGCGCCACCAGCGCGACGCGATTGCCATCGCGCGCCAGCCGTTCCGCGGCGGCGGCGCCGATGCCGCTGCTCGCCCCCGTGATCACCACCACCTTGTCGGACATGCTCTGCCTCCCGGACGCGATCGAGCCTAGCAGACGCGGCGCGCCTGGCGGCGCATCGGCCGCGCTATTCTCTGCCGATGCCTCGACGCGCGACGCCGCGGACGGTGCGGCGCGGTCCGTTCACGACCACGATCTTCCGCTACAAGGGCAAGGGCGCGTGGTACTTCGCCATCATCCCGAAGGCGCTGGCGCCGCCCATCACGCGCCCCTGGGGCCGCACGCCCGTGGTCGCGACGGTCGACGGGGCGACGTGGGAGACGAGCCTCTGGCGGGACGCGAAGTCCGACCGGTCGCTCCTGGCGGTGCCGAAGAAGCATCGCGGCGGCAAGGGTCACGACGACCCGGTGACGGTGTCGTTCGAGTACGTGGACGACGACGACTAGCCGCCGGTACGGCGTCTGGCACCGGTCTGGCGTCCTGGCGCCAGACTCGTCGACGCGCTGCCGCCGGCAGCCTACAGATACTTGCGCGCTTCCGGCCGGGTCTCGCGAAGGATCTCGACGATCGCGCGCCGATCGGCCGCCGACAGGTGCGCGACGCGCGGACCCCGATCGGCGCCCGTCAGCACACGTGCGAGGCCCTGCCACACGGCGCCGCGAACATCGTCGGGCAGCGCGTCGAACGCGGGACTCGCGATCGTGTAGCTGCACGGGTAGCGCATCAGGCGCGTGGAGAGGTCCAGGGCGTGCAGCGTGCGGCCCTTGCCGTCCTTCGCGCCCCGTGCCGAGAACCACGCGGCGAAGCCCGACGTGCCGGCCAGGCCACCGGGCATCGGCGCCTCCCCGGCGAACAGCAGGTACTCGACGGTCTCGCGCACGAGTTCCGTCACCGCCGGCGTCTCCAACGCCACCCGCCCCTCGTGCGCGGCCGCGCGCGCCTCCCAGCCCAGGCGCGTCAGCAGGTTCAGCGCACGGGTCTGATGATCGAAGACCGCCAGCGCCACCACGTCGCTCGCGGCGCCGGGATACCCCTGCAGGTCGGCGACGCCGTCCAGCGTGCGCACGTTGAGCGGTCCGGCGGCCACGAGTGAGCGCCGCTCCTCCGCAGCGTCGACGATCGTGTTCCCGAGGTGCGTCGAGCGCCCGTGCGCGCCGGTCACGAACCAGCCGCCCCACCGCAGCTCGAACGGCGTGCGATGGTCCACCGCGACCTGGCTGCCGAAGCGCAGCGACGGGGTGCCGTCGGCACGGGCGGTGAGGCTGCGCGTCATGAAGCCGGGCACGTCCAGCGTCGCCGTCGCGACGTGACACGACAGGCAGCCCGCCTGACGTGACAGCGCCGGACGCGCGGCCTGCCGCTGATCGAGGGTGTAGAACACGGCGCCCTGCCGCGGGTCGTGCGCGATCACCTCGAGGAACGGCGCGTGGCGGATGTAGCCCACCGCCACCGCCTCGTTGTAGTAGAGCGCCCGCGGATTGCCCGGGCTCGTGAACGCACGCTGGACACCGGTGCGCGACAGCACCAGCATCTGCGACGCGGCCGGTACGTCGAGAGCCTCGAGCAGCGAGCGGAGATAGCCGCTCGCGGGTTCGAACGTCAGCGTCGCGGTGCCGGCATCGAGCCGCGCGTTCAGCGCCGCGACGGCGTCGGCGGTGGGACGGACCGCGTACTCGATGGCCGGGTGCTCGTCGAGCACGCCCATCCACGTGCCCTTCGCGTCGCGCTGACGGGCATCGATGGCCACCGCCGCGAGCCACAGTGCCGCACCCGCCGCGACCAGCCGCATGAACGCCTTCACTGATCTGCCTCGATGCGGCCGACACGGATGCGTTTCACCGCCTGCATGTGGTCGCGCATCACGGTCTGTCCGTGCACGATCGTAGCGGATCGCCGCGCGATCGGCCGGACGGCGTCCCGCCCGGCTGCGTTATCCTTGGCGACGGTGCTGGCCCGACTCCTCGCCCGCGTGGGCCTCGTGACCCCCGAACAACGGGCGTGGGCCTGGTACGACTGCGGCAACTCCGCCTACTTCACCACGGTCGTCACCGCGGTCTTCCCTGCCTTCTACGCCAGTTACGCCGCCGCCGGAATGCCGGCGGTGGACGCGACGACCCGCTTCGGGCTCACGACCACGATCGCGATGTTCATGGTCGCGATCGCGTCGCCGATCCTCGGCGCCTACGGCGACTTCACGGCGCGGCGCAAGAAGCTGCTCGTCGTCTTCGCGATGATCGGCGTCGCCGCCACCTTCCTGCTGACCACGATCTCCGAGGGCGGCTGGATGTGGGCCTCGGTCATCTTCATCCTGGGCAACCTCGGCGTGTCGGGCTCGCTGGTGTTCTACGACTCGCTGCTGCCCAGCGTCGCCAAGCCGGAGGAGACCGACCGCGTCTCGTCGGCCGGCTACGCCCTTGGCTACCTCGGGGGCGGGCTGCTGCTCGTCCTCAACCTCGCCTGGATCCTCAGCCCGTCGACGTTCGGCCTGTCCAGCACGCTGGCAGCGACGAAGCTGTCGTTCGCGAGCGTCGGCGTGTGGTGGCTGCTGTTCATGTGGCCGCTGTTGCGGCACGTCCCGGAGCCGCCGCGCGAGGTCGCGCCCGGCGAGGCCGGCGCATCGCCGCTGATCGCCTCGTTCAAACGCCTCGGCCATACGTTTGCGGAGATTCGTCAGTACCGCCAGGCGTTCCTCGCCCTGCTGGCGATGCTGATCTACCAGGACGGCGTGCAGACGATCATCCGCTTCGCCGGCATCTACGGCGCCGAGGTCGGCGTGGCGCAGTCGCAGCAGATCGCCGCCTTCGCGATGGTGCAGTTGATGGGCGTGCCGTTCGCCTTCATCTTCGGCAGCCTGGGTGCCCGCATGGGCACGAAGCGGGCGATCTTCCTGGCGCTGGCGGTGTATGCAGTGGCGGCCACGCTCGGCTACTTCATGACCAACGCCACGCACTTCTTCATCCTGGCGGCCTTGATCGCCACGGTGCAGGGCGGCGCGCAGGCACTCAGCCGGTCGCTCTTCGCGCGGCTGATCCCGCCGGCCAAGACCTCCGAGTACTTCGGCTTCTACGCCGTGGTCGAGCGGTTCGCCACCGTGCTCGGGCCGCTCGTGTTCACGCTGAGCGGCGCGCTCACGGGCTCGTCACGGGCCGCGGTCCTGTTCCTGATCGTGTTCTTCGTCGTCGGCGGCTACCTGCTCTCGCGGGTCGACGTCGAAGCCGGCGAACGCGCTGCGCGCGGCGAGGCCTGATCCGCCGGCGCGCCCGAGTCTCCCGGCGTCGGGCGTGACACACGCCAGGCGGCACATCGCGGTATCGTCGGGAGATGGTACCGCTCTCCGTCCTCGACCTGTCGCCCGTGCTCCAGGGCGGAACCGCCGCCGACGCCTTCCGCCGCACGGCCGATCTGGCGCAGCACGCCGAGCGACTCGGCTACCGGCGCGTCTGGCTGGCCGAGCACCACAACATGCCCGGCATCGCCAGTGCCGCGACGGCGGTGTTGCTGGCGCACGTGGGCGGCGCCACGTCGACGATCCGCATCGGCTCGGGCGGCATCATGCTGCCGAACCACGCGCCCTTGCAGGTGGCCGAGCAGTTCGGCACGCTCGAGTCGCTCTTCCCCGGCCGCGTCGATCTCGGCCTCGGCCGCGCACCCGGCACCGACCACGCCGCCGTGCGCGCCCTGCGCCGCACGCTCAATGTCGATCCGGACAGCTTCCCGCAGGACGTGCTGGAACTGATGGCCTACTTCGCGCCCGCCCAGGAGGGCCAGCCCGTGACCGCGGTCCCCGGCGCCGGGTTGCGCGTGCCGATCTGGATCCTGGGGTCCAGCACGTTCGGCGCGCAGGTGGCGGCCGCGCTCGGCCTGCCGTTCTCGTTCGCGTCGCATTTCGCTCCGGCGATGCTGTTCGACGCGCTGCGGATCTACCGCGAGCGCTTCACGCCGTCGCCGTCATTGGCGGCGCCCTACGTGATGCTGGGCGTGAACGTGGTCGCGGCTGACACCGACGACGAGGCCGACTTCCTGGCGTCGTCGGGACGAGAGAGCGTGGCGGCGCTGCGACGGGGCAGGCCGGTGCAGTTGCCGCCGCCGTCGCGCGAGTGGAGGCGCGACCCGCACGAACCCGCCGATCCGGCCCAGCGCATGCGCGTGTCGTTCGTGGGCAGCGCGGAGACGGTGCAGCGCGAAATGCAGGAGTTCGTGGCGCGAACCAGCGCCGACGAGCTGATCCTCACCTCCCACGTCTACGACCACGCGGCACGGCTGAAGTCGTACGCGCTGGCCGCGTCGGTGTTCGCGTCCTAGGCGGGCACGACGCCGACGCCCTTGAAGAACGTGTAGCAGAACACGCCGTCGTCTTCGGCGGCGCGCAACAGGCCGGCGATGCCGCGATCGAAGGCCGCCGCATCCATGAGACCGGCTGCGATCGCCGGCTCGCGCACGCCCTGCACCATCGCCGTGAACGTGTTGCGCGTGAACCCGTCGACCAGGGCCGGACGGCTGGCGTCCACGTAGACCATCCGCGGCGAAACGCGGACGTCGGCCAGGCCCGCTTCGACCATGCGTGGGTAGACCTCGCGGCCGATGTTGGCATTGCCGCCACCGCGCTCCTGCAGGTCCGCCAAACACTGGATGGCGCGGTGCGCGTCGGTGTCGTCAGGATGGAAGTAGGTCGAGCCGTGGTCGCCTTCGATCACGGTGATGGTGCCCCCGGGCTTCACGACGCGCTGCAGACGGCGCAGCGCGTCGACGGGCTGGGCGAGATGCTCGAGCACGAAGCACACGAAGGCGTGGTCGAACGACGCCGGCGGGTACGGCAGCGCGAACAGGTCGGCACGCTGGAACGTCACGTTGGTCGCACCCACGCCGGCGACGGCGTCGCGGGCGCGGGCCAGCGACTCCGCGGACACGTCGATGGACGTGAACGCCGCGTCGGGACTGCTGGTCGCGAGCGTCACGGTCTGGGCGCCCACGCCGCAGCCGGCCTCGAGCACCAGGCTGCCGGCGGGATAGACGGTGTCGTGGTGCAGCAGCTCGACGAGACTCGACGCCTGATCGCGAAGGCGCCGCGCTTCGCGCGCATCGTAGCCGTGGACGTAGGCGCCGCTCATGCCCGCGTCACGTAAAAGATGGTCGGCGCCGGACCGGCGCCACCGGGCACCGTGTAGGCAAGGCAGAGGATGCCGCTCTCGGGGAGCACCTTCGAGTCGGTCAACACCAGCTTCGTCTCGCCGCCGGGCGGCAGTAACGGGATGCCTTCGCCGAGCAGCACCGGGATCACCGCGACCTCGACGGTGTCGACGAGCCCTGCTTTCAGCAGCGTGCCGAAGAGGTCGCCGCCGCCGTACAGCCAGATATCCTTCCCCGGCTGTTCCTTCAGCGCGCGCACCACGGTGGCCGGATCCTCGCTGGTCACCTGCAGGGCTGGCTCGTCCTGCGGCGGCAGCGTGCGCGAGAACACCACGCAGCGCATGCTGCCCATCATCTCCTCGTGCTCGTGGCCGCGGATGACGTCGTAGGTCTTGCGGCCCATGACGGCGGCGTCGAACTCGCCGTACATGCGCTCGAAGTCGATCGACGGGTCCATGACGATCCAGTCGTAGGAGCCGTCCTTGCGGGCGATGTAGCCGTCGAGGCTCACCGCGACCTGATAGCGAAGGCGTCGGGACATGGCGGGACTCTCACGTTATCGTACGCACCGCCGGCGCGGGCGCTTCGTTCACGTTGAGCTGAAAGACGTCGGGACGTGCGTAGTGGCCCACCACGTCGAAGTCCATCTTGCCGCGCGCGATGTCGCCGAGGTCGAGATCGGCGGTGAGGATGGTCTCGTCGCCGAACGCCGGGCCGGCGAGTACGCGGCCCAAAGGATTCACGATCACGCTGCCGCCGCGAATCAGCAGCGAGTCGGCGTCGGTGCCGAGCGACACGCGCACCTCGGGAGGAAAGGCGCCGCGCCGCAGCACCTGGCAGGCCGTGAGCACGAAGCAACGCCCTTCGAGAGCGATGTGGCGCATCGTCGGCAGCCACGTCTCGCGGTCGTCGACGGTGGGCGCGCAGTAGAGCGCGACCCCCTTGGCGTACATCGCCATCCGCAGCATGGGCATGTAGTTCTCCCAGCAGATGACTGCGCCGATCGGACCGTAGGGCGAGGGCACGGCGGTGAGCGTGGAGCCGTCGCCGAAGCCCCACACGAGCCGCTCGGCGGCGGTGGGCATCAGCTTGCGATGCGTACCCGCGAGCGTGCCGTCGGGCGCGAAGAAGAGCGCGGTGCAGTAGCAGGTGCCGCCGGCGCGTTCGATGACGCCGATGACGACGTAGCAACCGTGCGCGGCCGCGGCCTCGCCGAGGCGCGCGGTCTCGGGGCCCGGGACATCGATGGCGGAGTCGAGCGTGAGCCGGTACTCCTCGCGGCCGGCATCGTCACGCGCGCCGACCACCACGCCGTACGACAGACCTTTCGGATACCCGCCGATGAACGCCTCGGGGAATACGACCACCCGCGCCCCGGTGGCGGCCGCGTCCCCGATCAGGCGCACGGCCTTGTCTGTACACGCCTCGCGATCGAACGGGACGGCGCCGGCCTGGACGACGGCGGCGCGGACGGTTGAGGAAGGCGGCGGCAGCGGCATGCCGGTATTGTCGTCCGGAGGCTGGGGGCTGGCAGCTGGGGGCTTCGAACGGAGCCGGCCTGATCCATGGGTGGTTCTTGATACGCTCCGCCTTGCAATGAAGAGCCGCCGTCAGTTCTTGATCACCGCTCCGCTCGGCATGCTCGCTGCCTCGAACGCCTGCTCCGGCGGCTCGACGCCGCCCGCCGGTCAGTCAGCGGCGCCGGCTGGCGCGACGCCCGCGGCCACGCCCGCCGGCATGCCGCCCGCCTTCGGCACCGCGCCCGTCATGGGCCCGCCGGTGACGGCGGCGACGTTTGCCGAGGCCGAGAAGCTGGCGCAGGTCGCGATGCGCCCCGCCGACCGCGAGCTGGCGGCCGGCAGCTGGTCGCGGACGTTCGCGTACCTCGCGGAGCGCCGCTCCGGACCGCGGCGCGTGCCGCTCGCTGACGACGTCGCGCCGGCCACGGTGTGGACGCCGTCCAGCATCGATCGCCGGCCCGGCCCGGCAGCCGACGTGTTCGTGCGCACGACGGCCGCAGCCACGCCGCTGCCCGCCAGCGATGCCGACATCGCGCACGCACCGGTGACGGCCCTGTCGCGATGGATCGAGCGCCGGCAACTGACGTCCGATCGCCTGACGCGCATCTACCTGCAGCGCATCGAGACGCTCGACCCGAAGCTGCGCTCGGTCATCACCGTCACGCGCGACCTGGCGCTGAAGCAGGCCGCGCAGGCCGACGCCGAGATCGCCGCCGGCCGCTACCGCGGTCCGCTGCACGGCATTCCGTACGGCGTGAAGGACCTGCTCGACACGGCCGGCATCCCGACCACCTATGGCGCCGAACCGTTCAGGAACCGCGTGCCCGCGGCCGACGCCGCGGTCGTGCGGCGCCTCACCGAGGCCGGCGCGGTGCTGATCGCGAAGCTGAGCCTCGGCGCGCTCGCGCTCAACGACATCTGGTTCGGCGGGCAGACGATGAATCCGTGGGTGCTCGAGGAAGGTGCGTCAGGATCCAGCGCCGGTCCCGGCGCCGCGACCGCCGCAGCGTTGGTCGCATTCTCGATCGGCAGCGAGACCGGCGGCAGCATCATCGCGCCGGCGATGCGCTGCGGGGTCACCGGACTGCGGCCGACCTTCGGCCGGGTGCCGCGCACCGGGGCCATGACGCTGTGCTGGTCACTCGACAAGCTCGGCCCGATGACCCGCTCGGTCGAGGACGCGCTGCTGGTGCTGCAGGCGATCGGCGGTCCGGATGCCGGCGACGTCTCGAGCGTGCCGTGCCATCTCGCCTTCGACGCCAGCGCGCCCGTGAAGGGCCTCACCGTGGGCTACCTCCCGGCATGGATGGACATGGCGCCCGCCACCGAGGTCGACGGCGCCGTGTTGAAGGCGTTGCCGTCACTGGGTCTGACGACGAAGCCAGTCACGCTTCCAGACTGGCCCTACGACTCGCTGCAGACCATCCTGTTCGCGGAAGCGGCGGCGGCGTTCGAGGAGCTGACGCTGTCGAACGGCGTCGACCAGATGAAGGTGCAGGTGCCCGACGGCTGGCCGAACCTGTTCCGCATGTCGCGCTTCCTCTCGGCCGTCGATTTCGTGCAGGCCGATCGTCTGCGCCGACGCGTGGCCGTCGAGATGGCGCGCATCTTCTCCGAGGTCGACGTGCTGCTGGTGCCGTCGCTGCGCAGTGAGATGTTGACCGCCGGCAACTTCACCGGACATCCGTCGCTGACGCTGCGCGCCGGCTTCGTGCAGGCCACCGGGGCCCGCAGCGACTGGGCACCCGACCCCAAGAACCCGCTGCCCACGTTCGACCCGCCGCGACGCGTGCCGCACGGCGTCACGCTCGTGGGCCGGTTGTTCGACGAAGGCACGATCGGCCGCGTCGGTCTCGCGCTCGAACGCGCCTTGAACGTCGCTGGCGAGCGTCCGGCCGGGTTCTGACGGCGGGCGCTTGACCCTGCCGGTGAAGGGGGGACACGTCTACGGCCGCAGGCCGGGCTGTCAATCGAGCAGCGGCGCGAGGGCCACGACCTGGGCATCACCGCCGCATTCTTCGACGTGTTCGCGGCGTGCGGCTATTGG
>CADEDM010000051.1:0-11175 GCA_902826065.1 uncultured Acidobacteriota bacterium
GGTCGGTGCTGCGGGCGTTCGTGCTGGGCGCGGTGGCGGGCGCGGCCGTGGCGCTGCTGTTCGCGCCAGCGTCGGGCGAAGAGACCCGCGACTACCTCGGGCGGCGTGCCCGCGACAGCCGCGACAAGGCCCGCGACTCCGCGCGCGACGCGGTGGAGCAGGGCCGCGAGTTCTACCAGCGGCAGCGCGACTCGGTGACGAGCGCGATCGAACGCGGGCGCGAGGCCTATCAGCAGGCCCGCGAGGAAGGGCGCAACGCGTGACCGACGTCTGGCTGGCGATCATCGCGCTGGCGGTCTTCGTCATGGCGGCCATTCAGGTGGGCGCCATCGTGATGGGGATGCGCCTGGCGAAGCGCGTCGACCAGTTGACGACGAATCTCGAGAACGACGTCAAGCCGCTGATCCGGAACCTCACCGAGATGACCGCGGAGGCGTCGCGGGCGGCCACCCTGGCCACCCAGCAGGTCGAGCGGGTGGACCGGTTGTTCGGCGACCTGGCCGTGTCGGCCGAGCGCACGATGCAGATCGCGGCTCAGTTCGTCGGTGGCCCCGCCCGGAACGGCTTTGCGCTATTCTCGGCGGCGCGCGCCGCGTTCTCGGCCTTCCGCGACCTCCGGGATGCCTCGCGCCGGCGTCAGGCGTCGTACAAGTCGGCGGCCGATGACGAGGAGTCGCTCTTCATCGGCTGAATTCGTCGCGCCGGTTGGCGCACAGGAGGCACTGGGCATGCGTGGAACACCCCTCTGCAGCTCGCTCGTTGTCGCCGCCGCCCTCGGGGCGGCGTCCCCGGCGCTGGCACAGGACTCGAAGTCCGCGGCTGCCGCGAAGGAACTGACGCAGGTGCTGGTCGAGAAGAAGATGGACTCGGTGGCCGCGCGTGACCCGAACGCCGCCGACACTTTCATCGCGGCGCTCACGTTCCCGGGCCAGATCATCCTGATCACGGCCAAGTATCCGGCCCCGCCGCTGCTCAACGAGAAACTGGCCCAGAACAACCATCGCGACGTCTACGTCGAGCTCAACAGCGCCTCGGTGCCCGAATCGCGGTTGATCATCACCGACCTCGGCGGCGATGGCCTGAAGGCCAAGAAGGCGAAGCGCGACGACCCGTTCGACTCCCGCGACCTCGGCGGCAAGACGCTGGCCTTCGACGGCAACTGGCGTGAGGACAAGATGTCGGAGGCCGACTACATGAAGGCCTATTCCGAGTCCGACGAGCAGTACGCGCGCCTGCTGTCGGTGCTGGTTGCGGCCGCGAAGAAGTAACGTCCCCGCCGGCCGAGTCATGCGCCCATGGCTCGCGTGCGCGCTACTGCTGGCGGCGCCGGCGGCCGGGCAGGACGCCCCGCCCGCGCACGCCGACTTCTGGAGCGCGATTGCGCTGGCCGACCGCCGCGTCCCCTGCACTGAGGGCACGGTGGAGCATCGCGCCGCGGTGGCGCGACTCTCTGCCTTCGACCGCGAGCTCGGCGAGCTGCGCGAGCGCGACGCCGTGGCGCCCGCGCGGCGGCAACTGCACCTCCTGCTGCAGTCGCCATGCTTTCGTTTCGGGTTCGAGAGCGCACGCATCCCGTGGCCGGACTCGGTGCCGGCGCTGCAGGACTGGTTCGCACGTGGCGGCGGGTCGTGGCTGTCGAGCTATCTGGAGCTGCCACGCCTTGGGGTCGTCCCCGACCTCCACCCTCACGTCGTCCTGCCGCCCGACCCGCGCCCGACGCTGCAGCCGGGATCGGTCGGCCACCCGCACGCGCTCGATCGCTGGCTCTGCCCGGCGAGCGACGCCGCCTGTGGTGCGTCCACACGCGGCTGGGTCGCACGTGCCGAGCACGCCATCCGGCAGCACACCCAGGCGGCTCGCGCCGATGACTCGTGGCTCTTCGCGGACGACCGCACGCGCCAGCGGCCCGCCGACGTGTCGGCGGCTTGTGTGGAACAGGCGCGCGACGACGGCGGCGGCTATGCCGCGTTCCGCGCCTGCCTGGAGGATGCGCGGCCGGTGCAGGCGCTGGTGCCGATCGCCGGGTTCCGCGTGCCGGACCGCGGGTGGCTGCTGGTGTCCGGGCGGCGCGGCCACTACGAGTTCTGCGACGAGGTCGCCGCGTACGACCTCGCCACCGGGCAGGCGCTCGTCGACGCGAGTTGCTCGGCCCTGGCCCTCGAGCCCGATGGCACGGTGGACCGCGATCGCACGAACATGCGCCGCCGTCACGACGTCCGCTCCGGGCGCGTCTCCGTCGAGCATCTGCGCGAGGCCGCCTGGATGCTGCTGTTCCGCTCGCAGTTCGTCGAAGGGCAGGAGGGCAGTGCGTCGTTCCCGCTGCCTGCGGAACTGCGTCGGGAGTGGGCGACGGAGCGCGGGCCGAGCGGCTTCACCACCACGCTGTACGGCGCCGGATTCAGCACGGCGCAAACCTCGCTCACCTGGATGCTGGTGCCGCCCGAGGGAGACGCGATTGCCGGCGACCTGACCTGGCCGTCGTCGCCGCAGGGCGCCGAGGACCACGCCGTGCAGCTTCTGACCGTGGCCGAACGCGGCCTGGTGCGCGGGTGCCGCGGCGGCAGGCCACCGGCAGCGTTGCCTGACCGCCACGTCGTGGTCGACGAGTTCGTCGACGGTGACGACATCGACCGCCTGCAACGCGACCTGACCAGCGCGCACCAGGCATGGATGGCGTTGGCGCCGTGTCGATGATGCCACGTGCTGACATCGACGTCGTCCACCACTCCGCGCACGCCGTCGTGGCGGTCAAGCCCGCCGGTTTGCCGTGCGAGATGCCACGCGACGCCGTGGCCGACTCGCTGACGGGCCGGCTCAACCGCGCAGGATGGGGAACGCTGCGCCTCGTGCACCGGCTCGACGCGGTGGCCTGCGGCCTCGTGCTCATGGCGCGGAGTCGGGAGGCCGCGGCCTTCTTCTCCGCGGAGATCGAGGCGCGGCGCTGGCTCAAGCTCTACGTCGCGCGCGTCGCCGTGCCCATCGACTCCGCGGCGTCGCTGACGGGGCCGCACAAGGCGTACCTGAAGACCAGCGGGGCGCGGGCCGAGGTCGTCAGGGCTGGAGGCAAGCCGTCGTTCCTGGAGGTCCTGGCGGCGGCGCCGGCCGCGGACGACGCCGCGCACTGCCACGTGGTCGTGCAGCTGCACACCGGGCGGTTCCATCAGATCCGCGCGATGCTGGCCCATGCGGGCGCCCCGCTCGTCGGCGATGCGTTGTACGGAGGCCCACCGGGCCGCGTGTATCTCGAGCACGCGGTGCTCGGCGCGTGCGCTCCGGGCACGTCGGCGTGGACGGTCTGGGAGGCACCGCCGCACGCGGACCGCGAGCCGTGGTCCGCCGCCGCCGCGGAGGCCGTGACGGCGCAGGCCGCTAGGGCACGAACGACACCGCCGCCACGCGCCCCCGAGCCGTGACGTCGACGGGCCACGGCGACAGCGGCTGCCATCGTGGCGTCCGGCCGAGCGCCGCCGTGACGAGCGACGCCAGCGCGTCGTCGCCGGCCAGCTGGCGGGTGTTGGTCGCGGCGAAGACGCGGCCCCCTGGCGTCAGGACGGCCACGGCCGCCCGGATCAGCGCAGGGTAGTCGTCGACGGCCCGCCATGCCGGCACGTCGCGACGGCGATCCGCGGCGCCGAACGTCGGTGGGTCGAGGATGACGAGGTCGAAGCGTTCCGCGGCATGGCGGGCCGCCTGCACAAGGAACTCACGCGCGTCGCGGCGCAGGAAACGCAGGCGATCCGCCGGTACGTCGTTGAGCGCGGCGTTGCGGCGGCCCCATTCCAGATAGCGCGCCGACACGTCCACGTTGGTGACGTGGGCGCCCGCGTGCGCGAGCGGCATCGAGAACCCGCCGGTGTAGGCGAACAGATTCAGCACACGCATCGGCGGTCCCGCCGCGAGGGCCCGACGATGCTCGCGATGCTCGAGGAACAGCCCGGTCGAGAGCCCATCGTAGGGGCGGACCTCGAATCGGACGCCGTATTCTTCGACGACGAGCGACGCTGGCTGGGTCACGCCTGCTCGCGGCGCCGGCGATCGCGACTCGTCGGGCAGCGCGCCGCCCAGCCGGCTGCGATCGCGCACGAAGGGCTTGACGTACACGGCCTCGACGCCGAGTGGCTGCAGTTGGCTCTGCGCGTCCCGCGCGACGCCCGTCACGGCGCGATCGGTGAGCCCGGCGTCTTCGTCGACATTGAGCACGGCGGCGGGACCGTAGCAATCGATCGTGAGGCCGGCGCAGCCGTCGCCGGCGCCGTCGAGGGCGCGCCACGCCGTCACGTCGGCGCGCTGCATGAGATCGTGGCGGCGGGCGAGCGCGGTCTTGAGACGCGACGCGAACGAGCCGTCGGCGGTCACGGGTGTGTCGGGGAGGTGGTGCGCGCTCTAGGATTCGAACCTAGGACCCCCGCCGTGTGAAGGCGGTGCTCTACCGCTGAGCCAAGCGCGCCCGGGTGAGACGACCAGTTTACCCGGAAGCCCGGCGGTTGGGCAACCAACGCGTCAGACGGTGCCGAACAGGCGATCGCCGAAGTCGCCGAGCCCGGGCACGATGAACTTGTGGGCGTTCAGCTCGCGGTCGACCACCGGCGTGTAGATCGGCACGTCGGGAAATCGCCGCTCGATCGCGGCGATCCCTTCCGGCGCCGCGACCACGCAGACGAAGCGCAGGTCCCTGGCGCCGGCTTCGCGAAGCAATTCGATCGCCGCCACGGCGCTGCCGCCGGTGGCGAGCATCGGGTCGACGATCAGCACGACGTCGTCGCCGAGGTCCGGCGGCAGTTTCACGTAGTAGCGCATGGCCTGGGCCGTGGCCTCGTCGCGTTGCAAGCCGATGTGCCCGACACGGGCGGACGGCAGCAGATCGAGGATGCCGTCGATCATGCCGAGACCGGCGCGCAGGACCGGCACCAGCGTGACGCGGGCGCCGACGCGGCGGGCGAATGCGCCACCGAGCGGTGTCTCCACCGTTCCCGTCACCGTCGGGATCTCCTTCAGCACTTCGGCGGCGATCAGCAGCGACATGCGGCGCGTGACGCGACGGAAGATGTCGGGTGGCGTCGAGGCGTCGCGCAGCGTGGCCAGCGCGTCGTGGACGAACGGATGCGTGATCAGGTGAACCACGGGTGGGGCAGTTATATCACGCGCATTCGCGCCGGCCGCCGCGGCGCTTCGCCTACAATCGGCGCATGCGCATCCGCTGGGTGATCGTCGCCGCCGGGCTCGTGGCCCTGACCGCGGTCGGTCGTGCACAGGGGCCGCGCGCCGTGACGCTCGTCGTCTCCGGCGGCACCGTGATCACGATGGACGCGGCTCACACCGTGATTGCGCGCGGCGCCGTCGCCATTCAGGGATCGGACATCGTCGGCGTGGGTCCGGCCGCCGACATCGCCCGGCGCTTCACCGGCCGGACGGTCATCGATGCCACTGGTCTCGCGGTGTTGCCCGGACTGATCAACACCCACACGCATGCGCCGATGGTGCTGTATCGCGGCCTGGCCGACGATCTCGCGCTGATGGACTGGCTCCAGCAGTACATCTTCCCGGCCGAAGCGAAGACCGTCTCGCCGGCGTTCGTGCGCACCGGCACGCGCCTGGCCGCGCTGGAGATGATCCAGTCGGGCACCACCGCCTACGCGGACATGTACTACTTCCAGGAGGAGATCGCTGCCGTCACCAGGGCGGCCGGCCTGCGCGGCGTGCTGGGCCAGACGGTCATCCGCTTCCCGGTGGCCGACGCGAAGACGCCGGCGGAGGGCCTGGCACGCGCCGAGGCCTACATCATGAAGTTCAAGGGCGACCCGCTGATCACACCGGCCGTGGCCCCGCATGCGCTCTACACCAACGACAAGGCCACCCTGCTCGCCGCCCGCGACCTGGCGATGAAGCACGGCGTGCCGATGCTGATCCACCTCGCTGAGACCGACGATGAGGCGAAACAGGCACGGGAGATGGGCGGCATGAGCCCCACCGGCTACCTCGAGTCGTTCGGGTTCTGGACCGGGCCGCACATCCTCGCGGCCCACGGCGTGTGGGTGTCGCCCGACGACATCACGACGCTGGTCCGGCGCGGCGTCGGCGTCTCACACAATCCGGAAAGCAACATGAAGCTGGCGAGCGGCACTGCGCCAGTCCCGGCCTACCTCGCAGCCGGAGCCAAACTGGGGCTCGGCACCGACGGCGCCGCGAGCAACAACGACCTCGACATGTTCGAGGCGATGCGGCAGGCATCATTCCTCGCCAAACACGCGTCCCGGGATCCGCGCGCGGTGCCGGCGATCACGGCGCTGGAGATGGCCACCATCGGCGGCGCCCGCGCGATGGGGCTCGACGCCCAGATCGGCTCGCTCGAAGCGGGCAAACGCGCCGACCTCATCACCGTGCGCTTGAATCGGGCCCGTCAGACGCCGATGTACGATCCGATCTCGCACCTCGTCTACACGACGCGCGGCGACGACGTCGACACGACCATCGTGCACGGCAAGGTGTTGATGCGCAGCCGGGTGGTGCAGACCCTGAATGCGGCGGTGGTCCTGGCCGAGGCGCGCAAGGCCGCAGAGGCCGTGCGCGCTGCCGTCACGAAGTGAGGACGCCGATGTACGGCAGGTGGCGGTAGCGCTCGTCGTAGTCGAGCCCGTAGCCGACGACGAAGCGGTCCTCGATCTCGAAGCCGATGTAGTCCACCGGCACGTTCACCTTCCGCCGTGACGGCTTCGAGAGCAGGCAGGCGGTGCGCAACGAGCGCGGCCCGCGGGCGCGCAGCAGTTCCTGCAGGTAGTTCAGCGTCAGGCCGGTGTCGACGATGTCCTCGACGATGATCACGTGCCGATCCTGCAGGCCGCGGTCGACGTCCTTCAGCAGTCGCACCTCGCCCGTGGTCTTGGTGCCGGCATAGCTCGACACCGCGATGAAGTCCATGGTCACGGTGCCGGCCATGGCCCTGAGCAGGTCGGTCATGAAGAACACCGACCCCTTCAGCACGCCGATGAAGTGGAGGTCGCCGGCGGGGTTGTCGCGACGGATCTCGGCGGCCAGGGCCTGGATGCGGGCGTGGATGACGTCGGCGGCCAGAAGCGGACTGACAGTGACGGACATGCGCCGCCGAGGGTACCATACGGGCCGCAGGCCGGATTCCACATGACCCGCTACGACATGCTCACCGAGACCATCGCGCGCACGCTCGAGCGCGGCTCCACGGTGACGCTCGCCAGGGGCGGGCACGTGACGCCGCTGGCGCTGGATACACTGCGCGAACGCCGCGTCACCGTCGTGCGCGAGGGGGCCACCGGCGACGGCGGCGACGGCCTGGCCCCGGTGGCGGCGCCGGCGCGGATCGCGCTGGGCAGCGACCACAGCGGCCTGGCGCTGCGCCGTGCCGTTCGCGACCACCTGCGGCGCCAGGGCCGGGCGGTGCAGGAAGTCGGACTCGACACACCGGATCCCGTCGACTACCCGGACATCGCCGCCCAGGTGGCGCGGCTGGTCGCCCGGCGCGAAGCCGACGCCGGCATCGTCATCGACGGCGCCGGCCTGGGCTCGGCCATCGCCGCCAACAAGATTCACGGCATCCGCGCCGCCATGTGCACCGATCGCACGCTGGCGCGCTACGCCCGCGAGCACAACGGCGCGAACGTGCTGGCGCTGGGAGCCACCCTGGTCGAGACCGACGCCGCCCTGGCCATCGTGGACACGTGGATCGCGACCCCGATGACCGAAGACCGCTATATCCGTCGCCTCGGCAAGATCCAGGGCCTGGAGCGGACCCAGTGACCCACCCCGACGGCACGATCGGCGTGGATCTCGGCCGGCTGGTCGCGATCATCGCCGAGGAGCTGGCCGCGTATCGCGCGGCGCCGATGGCGCGCTGCGCCTGTCACGGCTGGCAGATCGACTGCTGCCCGACGCAGGTGCAGGGCGTCGTCGACGCCGGCGCCGCCCGCCTCGGCATGCAGGGCGCGAAGGGCGGCGGCGGCGTCATCGCCGCCCTCATCGATCACACCCTGCTGAAGGCCGAGGCGACGGCGGCGGAGATCGAGGCGCTGTGCCAGGAGGCCGCGCAGAATCACTTCGCGACGGTGTGTGTGAATCCCGCGTGGGTGCGGGTGGCGGCGAGCCGGCTGCGCGGCACCGGCGTCGGCGTCTGCTCGGTCGTCGGCTTCCCGCTGGGCGCGACGACCAACGACGTCAAGGCGTACGAGACGCGGCGGGCCATCACCGACGGCGCCACCGAGATCGACATGGTGATCAACGTCGGCGCGCTCAAGTCCGGCGATCTGCGGCTGGTCGAGCAGGACATCGAGGGCGTGGCGTCGGCGTGTCGGGCCTGCGGGGTGACGTCGAAGGTCATCATCGAAGCGGCGCTGCTCACCGACGACGAGAAGGTCACCGCGTGCACGCTGGCCAAGGCGGCCGGCGCCGACTTCGTGAAGACCTCCACCGGCTTCGGCCCCGGCGGGGCCACCGTGGCCGACGTCGCGCTGATGCGCCGCGTGGTCGGCGCCGACATGGGCGTAAAGGCCGCGGGCGGGGTGCGCGACTACCAGCAGATGCAGGCGATGGTCGCGGCCGGCGCGACACGCGTGGGCGCCAGCGCCGGCGTCCGGATCGTGCGCGAGTCGCAGGGGCCAGCCCCCTCGACGTCGGCGGCCGCGCCGGCGCCCGCGCCGCGTGCCGGCGGCTACTGAGCCGTTGCGCGCATGTGCGCGCGGCCGCTATCATGCCCTGATGCCCGCTCGCGTACCGATACGCGAGGCCCTCTCACCCGGACCAAAGGAACCGTCAGTGGCCAAAGACCTCAGCAAGGACGACCTCCGCCGTTTTGCCCGCCTGGGCGCCATGCGCCGCCTCGAAGACATCCGTTCCGAGGAAGCCGCGATCCGAGCGGCGTTCCCGGAGCTGTTCGGGGCCGGCACTCGCCGGGCGCCGGCCGCTGCCTCGGCACGGCGCGCCGCGCGGAAGCGCTCGACGATGTCCCCGGCCATGCGCAAGGCGGTCTCCGAGCGCATGAAGAAGTACTGGGCCTCGCGCCGCAAGGCCAAGAGCGCTCCCAAGAACGGCTGACGGTGTCGCGCGTCGCCCGGCGCACGTGGATCGCGGCGCTCGCCTTCGTGGCGGGCCTGGCGACGCCGGGACTGGCGCAGCCGCGCGAGCCGCTGGGCGGCTGGGTCATCGACCTGAGAGGCGCCGTCGGCGGCGTGCCGTCGAGTAGCGGCTGGGTGCCGCCGCTTCCGAACGGCACGTCGGTGCCCGGACGCGGCTTCGGCGGCGACGGCGGGGTGCACCTGCTGTTCGGACCGGGACGCTACCGCCGGCTCTCGATTGGCGTGAGCGGCGTCGCCCTGCAGGGGCGTTCCTCGGGCGTGACCGGGCCCGAAGTCACGACCAGGCTCGTGGCCGGCGCACCGCAGGTGGCGATGAACTTCGGCCATCGCATGGGCTGGAGCTACGTCGCGATCGGCGCCGGATCCGCGGCGGTGACGTCGAACGCCCCCGGCGTCGCCGACGACACGAGCGGCTCCGGTCTCGTCATCCATTACGGTGGCGGAGCGCGCTGGTTCCTCCGCCGCCGGCTCGCCGCCAGTCTCGACCTGCGGTTCTGGGCGCTCACACCACGGCCCGCATCCTTCGCGCGATCGCGCGCCGCGGCCACCACCCGCGTCGTGGTCAGCGCCGGCATCGCCGTGCGGTAGCGTCGAGGACCCCCGCGCGATCGGGGTGGTAGAATGGCCCCACTGAGCGGGAGTAACTCAGTGGTAGAGTCACAGCTTCCCAAGCTGTTGGTCGCGGGTTCGATCCCCGTCTCCCGCTCCAGTTCCTCCTACGGACGCGTGCGCGGTTCCGCGCCGTAGAGCACGACGCCCGGGCCTTTCTGCTTCACGAGCGCGTCGAAGTGCGCGACCAGCACGTCGCGTCGCGTCATCATCGCCTCGGCCTCGAACGGCGTCAGGCAGTGCGCCGTGGCCTTCTTCACTGTGGCGGGGTCGAGCCCGCGCAGCGCGGCCAGCAACCGGCGATCGACGAGCGACAGATCCTGCGGGTACTTCAGCGTCTCGTTCAGCCGGAAGGCGCGGGTGAAGTCGATCATCCACAGTTTCCAGTCCGGCGTGATGAGGACGTTGCCGAGGTTGCGGTCGGTGTCGCCCACCAGCACCGCGAACACCCGCATCTTGTGCATCTGGTGCGCCCACGCCAGCTTGTTCGGCGCCTCGAGCTTGTCCTTGCGCCGGGTGCGCTCGTCGAAGGCGTCATCGATCCACCACGTGATCGTGCCTTCCTTGCCGTTCCACGACCGATGGACCGTGACGGGCATCATGTCCTCGAGGCCGAGCATCCCGGCCAGCGTGAACGCGGCCAGGTTGAAATGGTGCGAGTCGACGAAGTTCAACTCGACGCCCTTGGCGCCGAAGTCGGCGCGGGTCTGGCGCTCGAACACCGACTGGAACGCGGCGTCGTGGGTGACGGTGCCGTCCGACAGCGTGAGACGGAACGGGCTCGTGACGCCGCTACTGAGCTGGCGCGACTTGATCACCTTGGCGGTGCGGAGGAACTCGGCCTGGGCGGCGCGATCGAGGCGTGCGGCGGACGCGGCCGGCGCCGGTTGCGCGCCGGCCAGCGCAGACGTTCCGACGACAAGGGCCACCGTCCACACGAGGAGCCGAACGCGACCCATGGCAGGACCTCCTGAGTGCCACCACCTGCGTGGCGCCACATCCTACTCCGGATAGCGCCGCCCCCGGCGGCGGCGCCTCAGGAACAGGGCGTCAGCCCGGAACGCCGCCCGAAGGACGCGTGGTTGGATGACCTCCTGCCTCGGACATCCGGCGCGCGCCGTTGTCAGAGATCCAGGCGGCGCAGACGCAGGCTGTTGCCGACGACGCTGACCGAACTGACCGCCATCGCCGCGCTGGCCAGCACCGGGCTCAACAACACTCCGAAGGCGGGGAACAGCACGCCGGCCGCGATCGGAATGCCGACGACGTTGTAGACGAAGGCCCAGAACAGGTTCTGACGCATGACGCGCATCGTTGCGCGCGACAGCACGATGGCGCGCGCCACTCCGCGCACGTCGGGGCGCATCAGCACGATGTCGGCGGCTTCCACCGCGACGTCGGTGCCGGTGGCGAGGGCGATGCCTACGTCGGCGGTGGCGAGCGCCGGCGCGTCGTTGATGCCGTCGCC
>CADEDM010000051.1:11185-27964 GCA_902826065.1 uncultured Acidobacteriota bacterium
GGCGGTCGGCCGCAGCGGATCGCGCAGGGCGATGACGCCGAAGGGCACGCCGTCGACGGCGACGTACACGGTCGTCGCACCGCCGGCGTCGCCGGAGGGTTCTGGCGCGCCGACGTACTCTGCCCGGCCAATGCGAACGAGCGCGCCGTCGACCACTGCCTCGGCGCCCAGGCCGGCGGCCGACACGAACGCGGTGGGCGGCATCACGGCCAGGCCGCGTCGCCGTGCCTCGGCCGCGATCGCCGCCGATAGCGGATGCTCCGAGGCGCCGGCCACAGCCGCGGCCCGGGACACAACCTGGTCCTCTCCCGCGCCGTCGGCAATCGCCGTCACCGTCGTGACCGAGGGACGCCCTACCGTCAGGGTCCCGGTCTTGTCGAAGACGACGGCGCTGACCTCGCCGGTGCGCTGCAGGGCCTCACCGCCCTTGATCAGCACGCCGGCCTCGGCGCCGCGCCCGGTGGCGACCATCACCGCCGTCGGCACGGCCAGGCCCATGGCACACGGACAGGCGATAATGAGGACGGCGACGCCGTTGGCGAACGCGCGAATCACGCCGGTCTCGCCGCCGAGCACCCACCACACGGCCACGGTGAGGAGCGCAATCACGACCACGACCGGCACGAAGACGGCGGCCACTCGGTCCGCCAGGTGCTGGATCGGCGCGCGCGAGGCCTGTGCGTCCTGCATCAGACGGACGATCTGTGCCAGGACAGTGGCGGCACCGGTGGCGGTCGTGCGCACGACCAGCATCCCCGCGCCGTTCACCGTGGCGCCGGTGACGCGGTCGCCGGCGGCCTTTTCGACCGGTACCGGCTCGCCGGTGAGCATCGACTCGTCGACGGCGGACCGGCCCTCGAGGACGACCCCGTCGACCGCCAGCCGTTCCCCGGGTCGAACCACGACGAGATCGCCGGCGTGGACCTCGGCGACGGGCAGATCGTGATCGCCGTCGACCCGCCGGACGCGGGCGGTTGCCGGCTGCAGCGCCACCAGGCGTCCCAGCGCGCGCGTCGCCCGATGCTTGGCGCGCGCCTCCAGAGCCCGGCCCAGCAGCACCAGCGCGATGATGAAGAGCACGGCCTCGTAGTAGACGTCGGGCGCCACGCCGGCTCGCGTGAACACGCCTGGCACGGCCGTGGCGACGAGCGAGTAGAGGAACGCGGCGCCGGTGCCGAGCGCGACGAGCGAGTTCATGTCCGCCGTGCCGTGGCGCAGGTTCTTCCACGCCCGGACGTAGAAGCCGCGCCCGGCCCACGCCATGATCGCGGCCGTGACGAACGTCAGGCTCCACGTGAGGACGGGCGCCGGCACGTCGTAGAGCCACGGCACGGCGCGTTGCAGACCGGGGCCCAGCGTCCGCATGACGCCCTGCATGAACGGGTCGGCCGTGGCGAGATGCCCGTCATGTTCGGCCGGCGCCATCAGCGGGATGCTGGCCACCATGGCCACCACGCCCGCCGCGAGGCTGACGCCGGCACGCCACCACAGCGCCGTGTCGCCGACGTCCTCGAGGGCGAGACGGGCTGCGCCGGCCCCCAGCGCATCGCCGGCGGCCGGCGGCTCGGCCTCGTAGCCGATGTCGCGCACGGCGGCGAGCAACCCGTCGACCTGCACGACCGATGGGTCGTAGGACACCGTGGCGGAGTGGAGCAGCAGGTTGACGCTGGCCTCCTGGACGCCACCGGTGCGCGTCAGGCTGCGCTCCACGGCCGACTGACAGGCCGCGCAGGTCATCCCCTTCACGGGGAACGTCACGCGCGAGGATGCGGGCATCGGCCGGGGACAGCCGCTTGGTGATCAGTCCCGGATGATCGAGAGCACCTCGTCGCGCCGCTTCTCCATGATCTCGGGCGTCGCGCCCTCGAGGTTCAGGCGCAGCAGCGGCTCGGTGTTCGAGGCCCGCACGTTGAAGTGCCAGTCATCGAACTCGACGGAGATGCCGTCGAGCCGGTAGACGTGGCCGTGGGCGTATTCCTTCGCCAGGCGCTCGATCTTGGGCGGGATGTCCGCCATGCTCTTCACCTTGGTGTTGATCTCGCCCGAGATGAAGTAGCGCTCGCGCAGCGGCGCCAGCAGGTCGCGCAGCGACTTGCCCTTGCGCGACATCAGCTCGAGGATGAGCAGCGCCGGGATGAAGCCGTTGTCGGCGTAGAAGTTGTCCTTGAAGTAGTAGTGCCCCGTCACCTCGCCGCCGAAGAGGCCGTCCTCTTCGCGCATGCGGCGCTTGATGAAGGCGTGACCGACGCGGTTCATCAGCGCCCGTCCCTGGTAGCGGGCCACCGTGTCTTTCACGGCATAGCTGGCGCGAACGTCGTAGACGATCGTCGAGCCCGGCTGCTTCATGAGCGCGGCCTCGGCGAGCAGCGCCGTGATGAAGTCGCCGGCGATGAACTCGCCGCTGCCGTCGATGAAGAAGCAGCGGTCGGCGTCGCCGTCCCACGCGATCCCGATATCTGCCTGCTGGCGGATCACCTCGGCGGTGATGTCCTGCCGGTTCTCCTCGATGAGCGGGTTCGCCTCGTGGTTGGGGAAGGTGCCGTCGACCTCGAAACACAGCCGCGTCGTGCGGCACGGGAGTCGATCGAACAAGTGCGGCGCGACGAGGCCGCCGATGCCGCTGCCGGCGTCGAGGACGGTGTTGAACGCCTGGATCACCGTGGGGTCGATGAAGCCCATCACGTGGTCGACGTACGGCGCCATGATGGTGAGCGGCGTCACCGTGCCGGCCGCGCCCGAGGGCGCGGGCAGCGAGCCGGTGAGCATCATCTCCTTCATCTCGCGGATGCCCGACTCGCCGCTGAGCGGGAAGGCCTCGGCCTTCACCATCTTGCAGCCGTTGTATTGCCCGGGGTTGTGCGAGGCGGTGATCTGCGCGCCGCCGAGCAGGTCGCGGCTCGCCACCGCGAAGTACATCATGTCGGTGCCGGCGAGGCCGCCATCGAGGACGTGCACGCCGTGCTTCGTGACGCCGTCGATGAACGCCTGCGTCAGCGTCGGCGACGACACCCGCATGTCGCGCGTGACCGCTACGGTGCCGGGGCCGAGGAACACGGCGAAGGCGCGGCCGAGCTCGTGGAAGGTGGCTTCGTTGACCTCGCCGGGGTAGAGCCCGCGGACGTCGTAGGCCTTGAAGATGTCGGCGTTGATGGGTGTGGACATGCAGCGGTCACCGCGCGCGGGACGAACCCGTCACGCCTTCGTGTAATCCGACAGGGTGGTCTTGTCGCCCAGGATGGCTTGTGGCCCGACCTCGGCGTTCTTGCCGATGTAGCAGCTGCGGCCGACGAGTGCCGCGCCGACGATCGCGTCGCGGCCGATCCGCGCATTCGGCCAGATGATGGCGCCGTGCACGCGGGCGTCCTCTTCGACCAAGACCGACCGTCCGAGGACGGAGTAGGGGCCGATGTGCGCGCCGGCCTTCACCACCACGCCGCTGTCGAGGAAGCACGGTCCCTCGACCACCGCGCCGGCTTCGACCTTGGCGTCCGCGGCGATCACGGGTGGGCCGGAGGCGATGCCGGCCGGCCCCAGCGGGCAGCGCCCATCGAAGATGTCGCGGTGTACGTCGCGGTATTTCTCCGGCGTGCCGATGTCGATCCAGTAGCCGCGCTCGACGTACGCCACGAACGTCTCGTGGCGTTCGACGAGGGAAGGGAAGTAGCCGCGCTCGATCGAGTACGGCGTGTCCTTCGGGATGCGATCCAGCGTGTCGGGCTCGAGCACGTAGATGCCGGCATTGATCGTGTCGCAGGTGATCTCGTCGGCCGACGGCTTCTCGAGGAAGCGCTGGACGTTGCCATCGGCGTCGGTCTCGACCAGGCCGTAGGCCGAGGGGTTGTCGACCGGCGTGAGCACGATGGTCGCCTTCGCCTTGCGCTCGCGGTGACGGGCCACGACCGCAGCGACGTCGACCGACGTCATGACGTCGCCGTTGAACACGACCAGCGTGTCGCTGACGCCCCTGGCGGCGAACTTGATGGCGCCGCCGGTGCCGAGCGGCGAGGGCTCGACCACGTAGCGCAGCTTCACGCCCAGGCCGGCGCCGTCACCGAACGTCTCTTCGAGACGGCGGGGCTGGTAGTTGAGGCTCAGGATGACCTCGTCGATCTCGGGCACCTGGCGGAGCAGGCCGATCTGGTAGGCGAGGAACGGCTTGTCGAAGATGGGGACGATGGGCTTCGGCGTGTGCAGCGTGAGGGGACGCAGCCGCGTGCCCTTGCCGCCTGCCAGCAGGATGGCTTTCATGGCAACACTTGATGATACACGACGGATTTCGGGCCCGGCCGGATCGGTTGTCACGCCCCGTGACGGGGGTACAATCGCCCCACGGGCCGTTCGTCATGAACCTGCCGAACACGCTGACGGTCATCCGCATCTTCCTGGTGCCGCTGCTCGTCGTCGTGCTGCTCACGAAGTTCGAAGGGCGCGCCGTGGCCGGCGTGCACGTGGAGTTCGTGGCCGCCGCCATCTTCGGGCTGGCGTCACTGACCGACTGGCTCGACGGCTACCTGGCGCGGCGCCGCCAGCAGATCACCTGGGTGGGCCAGGTACTCGACCCGATTGCCGACAAGCTGCTGATCTCGGCCACGCTCGTCTCGCTGGTCCAGATCAACCTGGCGCCGGCGTGGATGGTGGCGGTGATCATCGGCCGCGAGATCGCCGTGACGGGGCTGCGCAGCGTCGCCCTGTCACGCGGCCTGGTCGTGCCGGCCTCGCCGCTGGGCAAACTGAAGATGGCCACACAGGTCACGGCCGTGCTGCTGTTGCTGCTGGGCTGGGAGCGCTTCCCGCTCCTCGTGCGGCTCGGGCAGATCGCGATGTGGTGCGTGATCGTGACCGCCCTGGGATCGGCGATCGATTACTTCTGGCGCGTCGGCCGCGCCATGAACCGCGTCGCCACTGCGGCGGACGACTTCGCGGCGGCCAAGGCCAAGCGCGACCGCCGCATGATCGGCTGACGCTCGCGGCGCGGCGCCGCCGGCGGGCCGAACCCGTGACTGGCGCGAAAAGCTACTTCTGCAGCCCGACCCAGTCGCCGGCGGAAAGGCTGTCGCGCACGCGGTCGGCAATCACGGTGGCCGTCTCGGCACCGACGGTGAGCACGATGGCCTGGCCCACGGGCACGAGCGGACCGCCGGCCTTCACGTCGCGGTAGACGCCGAGGCGCGCGCCGGCGGTGACGCCGTGCTGCGAGCCGCGGTTGATCACGATGAGGTCGCCGTTGGCGAACGAGCGGCGGCCATCGTTGCCGAAGAGCAGCTTGCCCATGGCGTCGAAGCTGGTGTCACCCGGGGCGGCCACGGTGTCGGGCATCGTCGAGGCCGTGAACGGCTCGAGGTAGTCGCCCTTGATGAAGCCGTCGCACGCGTGGTCGATGCGGGCGAGGGCCGCGAAGGTATCGGCGCCGACGATGGTGAGCCAGCCGGCGGTGTGCACGGTGCCCGGGGCGTCGGCCGACGGCCGCTCCTTGCTCGGGCTGAGCAGCAGGCGCCGGACGAAGTACTGCTGACCCACCGCGAGGCCGGCGGACGTGCCGCCGGGAATCATGAGGGTGTCGGGAGTGGCGAACGAGCGCCGCAGCTTGCCGTCACCCTCGTGCGCCGAGGCGAGACGATGCGCCGGCCGCGGTTCGCTGTACGTGGGCAGATCCGAGCAGCTCAGGCGCTTCGGATACATGCCGAGGGCGCCGAACGCGTTCGCCGGCAGCGGCTGCGCCGTGGCTCCCGTTCCGACTCCGACCACCACTGCACACAGCAACGCAACTCGGCGCATAGGTCTACCTCTGGGCTTCTGTGGCCCCTTTCAATTCTTCGACCCGACGGCGCGCCGACTCCAGATACGAACTTTGTTCGAACTCTTTCAAAAGTCGTTCGTAGTACGGCAGCGCCTCGGCCTTGGAGGCCTCGGTGTTCAACCTAAGCAACGATTCGGCCAGGTGGAAATAGACGGCGTCGCGGTTGGTGAACTCCGGGTCGGCCTTCAGCACTTCCTTGAAGCGGTCGATGGCTCCCGCCCAGTAGCGGTTCCGGTAATAGAAGAACCCCACGCGGTAGCCGGCCTCACTCAGCCGATCCATGGCCTTGCGGAACAGGGCCCGGGCCTCGGGCAGGATGGCGCTGTTCGGATAGCGCTCCAGGAACACCCGTAGTTCCTTGACGGCTTCGCGCGTGTTGGTCTGATCCCGCTCGGCCGCGAGCATCTGCTCGGCGAGCGCGGTGGCGAGGCGGAACTGCGCGTAGTCGGCGCGGGGGCTGGTCGGGTAGAACGTCAGGAACTCGCGAAACTCGTTGGCGGCCAGCACCAGCGCTTCCGAGGTGTGCTCGCCGATGTAGGAGTCGCCGACCGCCAGTTTGGCGTCGGGGCGGTAGGTGCTCTGCGGGTAGTTGTCGACGATCTGGCGGTAGTACTCGCGGGCCTGGATCCACTTGCGATCCTTGAAGGCCTCGGAGCCGCGATCGTAGAGGAACTGGTCGGCCTGGGCGCTCGCTGGCGGCACCTGGTTGCGCGAACTGCCGCAGGCGGTGACGGCCAGCCCCAGCGCCAGCGCCGCAACGGCGAACCGGACGGGACGCATCATCGGGTCAGGAACCATTGGTGCATCGCGGTCAGGCCCTCTTCGAGGGTGACCGCCGGCGCGAAGCCGAGGTCGGCCCGGGCCAGGGAAGTGTCGGCGTAGGTGTCACGCATGTCGCCCTTCTGCGGCGGCTGCTTGTCGATGATGAGGGGTCGTCCGGACACCTTGCCGATGAGGTCGAAGACCTCGAGCAGGGTCACGCGCGACCCGCCGCCAATATTGTAGACGCGGCCGGGGACGCCACGGACTCCCGCGTCGGCCGTCGCGCGGGCGGCATCCGCCACGAACGTGAAGTCCCGGGTCTGCAGGCCGTCGCCGTACTGCGCCACCGGCTTGCCCGCCAGAACCGCCGAGAAGAAGCGGTTGAACCCCATGTCGGGACGCTGTCGCGGCCCGTAGACGGTGAAGTAGCGCAGCGACACCGTGGGCACGCCGTGGTTGGCGTAGTAGAGGTAACAGAGCTGCTCGGCCGACAGTTTCGTCACGCCGTAGGGCGAGACCGGCTGCGGCAGGGCGTCCTCGCGCATCGGCATCGACACGAGGTCGCCGTAGACCGAGGAACTCGAGGCGTAGACCACGCGTTCGATCGGCCGGCCGACGCAGGCCTCGAGCAGCATCTGCGTGGCGTCGATGTTCAGCTCGGTGTAGACGCGAAAGTCCGCCCCCCAACTCTTGCGCACGCCCGCCTGCGCCGCCAGGTGGAAGACATGCGTCACGCCCTCGAGCAGCGCCGGCAGATCGGCGTCCTTGATCGCGCTCTCGACCAGGCGATATCCCGGCCGGCCGCGCAGGCCCGCGACGTTGGATTCCTTCAGCGACCGCGCGTAGTAGTCGGTGAAGCCGTCGATGGCCGTCACCTCGGCGCCACGCCCGAGCAGCAGCTCGCTCAGATGTGAGCCGATGAACCCCGCGCCGCCCGTCACCAGTGCCTTCATTGCATCAGCTCCTTGATTCGCGCCGGCACGCGCACCGGCCGACCCTGACGGTCGAGCGTCGCGTGCACCGTGGCGCCAGCGGCCAGGCGTCCCGCCGGCCCCGTGATCTCGTAGTCGAATCCCACGCGCGCCGGCGACACCAGCCGCGCCGTCGTCCGCACGTCCAGGTCGTCGTCGTAGCGCGCCGAGGCGCGATAGTCGCAGTGTGCCTCGATCACCGGCAGGAACAAGCCCTCGGCCTCGAGTTGCCGGTAGGTGAGCCCGACCTCGCGCAGCCAGTCGGTGCGGCCGACCTCGAACCACACGAAGTAGTTCGCGTGATAGGCCACGCCCATCTGATCGGTCTCGGCGTAGCGCACGCGCACCCGGCTGACGCTCTGGCGTGGGGACGTCTCAGCCGACATCGACCCGTCCCGCGACCGCCGCCGCGCGCAACGCCCGCACGGCCGCGGCGGCGTCAGGCTGGCCGAACACGGCCTGTCCGGCGACGACCATCGAGGCCCCGGCCTCGACCACGCGCGCGATGTTGGTGAGGTCCACGCCGCCGTCGATCTCGACGAACGCACCGGTGCCGGCGCGGTCGAGCATCGCCCGCACGGTCCGCACCTTGTCGAGCGCACGCGGGATGAACGTCTGTCCGCCGAAGCCGGGATTCACGGACATCACCAGCACGAAGTCGACGTCGCCGGCGACGTTCTCGATCGCCGACACCGGCGTCGACGGATTGAGCACCACGCCCGCCTTCGCGCCCAGCGCCTTGATGGCGCCGATGGTGCGATGCAGGTGCGGCAGCACCTCGGCGTGCACGGACAGCATCGACGCGCCGGCCTCGACGTAGGCCGACAGGTACGGGTCGGGGTTGTCGATCATCAGGTGCACGTCGAGCGGCACCGTGGCGGCGCGGCGGATCGCCTTGATGACCGGCGGGCCGATCGTGAGGTTCGGCACGAAGTGCCCGTCCATCACGTCGACGTGGATCACGTCGGCGCCGCCGGCTTCCGCTGCCGCGACGTCGCGTGCGAGATGCGCGAAGTCGGCGGAGAGGATCGACGGGGCCAGGCGCACGGTCATCGCGCCACCTCGAGCGAAATGGCGGCCCCGGGTTGCACCTGGAAACCGCCGGCCGGCGTCTGGCGCAGGATCAGGCCCGGGGGCAGACCGCTGGAGGCCTGCTGCGCCACGAAGCTCACGCGGAATCCCTGCTGGCGCAGGGCCGCTGCGGCCGCGTCGCCGCCGAGGCCGATGAGGTCGGGCATGACGTACGACGCGTCACCGGCGCCACGGCTGACCAGCAGCCGGACCTCCGCGGCCGGACGTCCAGCGGCGGGATCCTGCGCGACCACCTGGTCGGCGGAGAACTCCTCGGACCGGATCTCGGCGAGCAGCGGCTGGTCGATCCCTTCCTGCGACAGCCGCATCGCCGCGGCGCGTTCGGCCTCGCCGATGAGCGACGGCATGTAGGCGACCCGCGGCCCCGACGACAGCCACACTCGCACCGAGCGTTGCCGGCGCGACGGCGTGCCGGCGGACGGCTCCTGGCCGAGCACGCGGCCGGACGCGACCTCGGTGCTCGGCCGTTCGGCGGTGTCGACGCGCATCTGCAGATCCTGGGCGCCGAGGCGCGCCGTCGCCTCGCCCACGGTCACGCCCAGCACGTCGGGCACCACGACATCCCGGGCGCGCACGGCGACGCGAACGGCGATGGCCGCGAACACGAGGTACGTCGCCGCCAGGCTCCCCGCGATGACGAGGAGCCGGCCGACGGTCCACACTCGAGTGGGTAACGCCATCTGCGATCGATCACTGTACAACAGCCCCGGTGGCAGGTCCACGCGGCGCCCGCGTCAGCACGGCACCGAAGTACCCTTCAAGCCCGTGGCGCACCGGGTGCGTCACGAAATCGCCCTCCGGCGACACGAAGGGCCTGAGCCAGGCGCCCGCGGGCCCATCGGTGACGGGCCGGCGCGCGAACTCGGATCGCAACGCCAGCAGCCGGGCGATCACCTCGACGTTCTCTTCGGG
Source organism: uncultured Acidobacteriota bacterium (assembly GCA_902826065.1). Lineage (GTDB taxonomy): Bacteria > Acidobacteriota > Vicinamibacteria > Vicinamibacterales > UBA2999 > CADEFD01. The sequence goes on from CADEDM010000051.1 coordinate 20,720, forward strand.
CTCGGTCGAGCACGTGGTGTAAACGAGCGCTCCCCCGGGTTTCACGACGTCCGCGGCCCGCGTCAGCAGGTCGACCTGTCGATCGCGGAACCAGACCAGGTCGCCGGGCGACCGGCGCCACTTGATGTCGGGATCGCGGCGCAACGTGCCGAGGCCGCTGCAGGGCGCGTCCACGGCGACCAGGTCGAACGCCGGCGCGAAGGGCAGCGGCGCGTCGGGGTCGACGGCGACGACCGGCGTTCGTACGGCGCCGCCCCGGTCCAGCGTCTCGCGCAGCATGGCGAGACGGCGCAGGCGCACGTCGCACGCGACCACGCCGCCGCCCTCGCCGACGCCCGCGGCGTAAGCCAGGGTCTTGCCGCCAGGTGCGGCGCAGAGGTCGAGCACGCGTTGTCCGTGCTGCACCGGAGCGACCAGCGCGGCGAGTTGCGACCCTTCGTCCTGCACGTGGCATCGGCCGTCCAGCACGGCCGCGGCGTGGAGGACCGGTCCGTCCGTGACGACGAGGCCCAGCGGCGCGAAGCGGCACGGCGTGGTGCGCACGCCGTCGGCGGCGAGGGCCACGGCGACGTCCTCACGCGTCGCGCCGCGCAGTGGATTGGCGCGAAGCGTGACTGGCGCCGTCGCGTTGTCGAACGCGAGCCACACGTCGACGTCGGCGGGCCGTTCGCGGTGCAGCCACCGCTCGACGAGCCACGCCGGATGCGACTCGCGGACGGCCAGCGCTGCCGCACGGTCGGCCACGGACGCGTCGAGGCTGGCCTCGGGCCACGGACGCCGCTCTCCGGCGGCCAGGCGCCGCAACACCGCGTTCACGAGACCCGACGCACTCGACTTCCGCGCCTGCCGCACCAGCGCGACGGCGTCGTGCACCACGGCCGACGCCGGGAGGCGATCGAGCGTGAGCTGATGTGCCGCCATCCGCAGGGCGACCTGCACCTCGAGATCGAGCTTGTCCCACGGGATGCGCGAGAGCGGCGCCAGCTCCCAGTCGAGGCGGGCCTGCCAGCGCAGCGTGCCGGTCACGATCTCGCGCACGAGGGCGACGTCGCGGGCGTCGTCCACGGCGTCGCGGGCCCGGTCGAGCGCGCTGTCCAGGTCGGTCCGTCCGCGCGCGATGGCCACGAGGGCGGCGAACGCGGCGCGGCGGGCGGGGGCGATCACGGTGCCTCGAACCTGGCGCCGACGGCGATGGGGCGGCCGGCGAGGAACTCGGCCGCCGGCAGGCGGCGGCCGTTCTCGGCCTGCAGCACCAGCAGGCGGACCACACCGCCGTCGCCGGCGCTCACCTCGAGGCCGGCAGGCGACGCCTGCACGACCGTCCCGGGCTCGGCGGTCGAGCGGGCGCTGAGACACTCGCTGCGATGCAGGATCAGCCGATGGCCGTCGAGCGTCGACGACGCGTGCGGCCAGGGGTGCAGGCCGCGAATGCGGTCGTGCACGGCGTGCGCCGGCGCGGTCCAGTCGAGGGCGCTGTCGGCGCGGGTGATCTTGGGCGCGTAGGTCGCCCGCGCGTCATCCTGCGGGACTTCGTCGATCGGCCCGTGGGCGAGCCTGCTGACCGTCTCGGCCAGTACCGCGGCGCCCGCCTCCGCCAGCTGACGCTCGAGCACGTCGCTCGTCACGGCCTGGTCGATCGGCACGACGACGCGGGCCAGCATCGCACCGGCGTCGAGCGCCTGCACGACGCGCATGATCGTGACACCCGTTTCGCGATCGCCGGCCAGGATCGCGCGGTGCACCGGCGCCGCGCCGCGCCACGCCGGCAGCAGCGAGGCGTGGACGTTGATCAGGCCGCGTGGCGGCAGCGCCAGCAGCCAGGCCGGCAGAATCTTTCCGTAGGCCGCGACCACGCCGAGGTCGGCGTTGAACGCCGCCAACGTCTCGCGGACGCCGGGGTCGCTCAACTTGACGGGCTGCACGACCGGCAGGCCGAGCGCGTCGGCGGCGGCGGCCACGGCGCCACGAGACACGTGCTGGCCCCGCCCGCGTGGACGGTCCGGCTGCGTCACGACGCCGGCGATCGGATGCGGCGAGGCCGCCAGCGCGCGCAACGTCGGCACGGCGAAATCGGGCGTGCCGAAGAACAGGATGCGCACCGGGGTCACCACTTGCCGTCGCGATCGAGCTTCTTGATCCGGTTCAGAATCATCGAGCGGCTCAGCCCGCGGAGGCGATCGACGTAGAGCGTGCCCTCGAGGTGGTCCATCTCGTGCTGCAGCGCCCGCGCCATCAGCCCGGTCCCGTCGACGGTGTGGCGCGCCCCCTCACGATCGAGGGCGTGGACGACCGCCCGCGCTGGCCGGGCGACAGTGGCGCTGAACCCGGGCAGGCTGAGGCACCCTTCTTCTTCGAGCTGCATCCCGTCGCGCTCGCCCCATTCGGGGTTGATGCAGACCCGCAGGGCGCCGGCCTCGCGGCCGCTCGACAGGTCGACGACGAAGACGCGCAGGCCGACGCCGATTTGCGGCGCCGCGAGCCCGATGCCGCGCTCCGCGTACATCGCGGCCACCATTTCGTCGACCAGCGCCTGCACCTCCGCGGTCACCGCCTCGACGGGACGTGCCGCCGCGCGCAGCGCCGCGGCGCCGATTTTCAGGACCGGCCGGCTCACGTCAGACTCGCGGCCGACGGTTGACGCGTGTGACGACCGCCGCGGTCGTGGCCTCGAGATGGCGGCGGATCTGCGCGATCGAGTCGGCGCCGAACCGTTCGAGCAGCGCGTCGGCGAGCACGATCGCCACCATGGCCTCACCGACGACCGCTGCCGCCGGCACCGCGCAGACGTCGCTGCGCTCGATGGCAGCGGGCGCCGGCTCGAGGGTCGTGAGATCGATCGAGCGCAACGGCTGCATCAGCGTCGCGATCGGCTTCATGTGTCCGACGACGCGGACGTCTTCGCCGTTGGTGACCCCGCCCTCGAGGCCGCCGGCGCGGTTGGTCGGACGCACGGGACCGTGTCCCTCCGGCGGCAGGATCTCGTCGTGGACGCCTGACCCGGGCCGCCGCGCCGCCTCGGCGCCGATGCCGATGCCCACACCCTTGATGGCGGGAATCGACATCACCGCCTGGGCGAGACGTCCATCGAGCTTGCGGTCCCACTGCACGTAGCTGCCGAGCCCCACTGGCAGGCCGGTCACGATGACCTCGAAGGAGCCGCCCAGGGTGTCACCGTCGGCCTTCGCGCGATCGATACGGGCGATCATCGCCGCCTCGAGGTCGGTATCGACACAGCGGAGCGGCGCGTCGGCCGCGAGCGCGGCCGCGTCGGAGAAGGCAACGACGCGATCCGGCGGCAGCGTGACCTCGCCGATGCCGATCACGTGACTGGTCAAGCGTGCGCCCACCGCCTCGAGGATCTGCACCGCGACGCCACCTGCGGCGACCCGCGCCGCCGTCTCTCGCGCGCTGGCGCGCTCGAGCACGTCGCGGATGTCGTCGAGGTCGTACTTCATCGCGCCGGCAAGATCGGCGTGACCCGGTCGCGGGCGCACCACGGGCGCCCGGTTCGCGCCGGTCGCGCCCTCGGGCGTCTCCGGCTCCGCGTGCATCGTCCGCTGCCAGTTGACCCAGTCGCGATTCTCGATGGCGATGGCGAGCGGGGCGCCGGTGGTGACTCCGCGCCGCACGCCGGCGGTGACATCGGCCGTATCGGACTCGATGGCCATGCGGCGGCCACGGCCGTAGCCGCCCTGGCGGCGGCGGAGCAGCGCCGAGAGCCGCGACACATCGAGCGCGAGGCCCGCTGGCACCCCATCGACGATCACGGTCAGTCCGCGGCCGTGTGACTCGCCGGCGGTGAGAAATCGCAGCATTTCCAGAGAATTGTAAACGAACTTTCTGCGCCGTCCGGTCCGGCGGTGCGGCGGATCGACGCGTCCCGACGCCGGTCCGCGCCTTGCAAACGTGCGGTGCATGGCGCTGGCGGTGACCGGAAGCGTGCACGACCACCACGTGGTCGAGCGGGTGTGCCGCCACCTGCGCGCGGCGTTGGGCGCCGACGGCGTCGCGGTCTGGCGCGCCGATCCGCCCGCGGTCGTCGCTGGATCGGGGCTGTTGCCACACCCGGGCCGGCTCGGCGTCGAGGCGATGCCCGTCGTCTACGGCGATGATCCCGTCGCCCAACTCACGTGGTGCGGCCCCATCGATGCCAGTGCGCATCGCGGCCTGATGCTCGCCGCGGCGGACATCGTCGCGCCGCTGGTGGCGTCCATGGAGGCGTGGCCGTCGGCGCCGACACCAGGGGCACAATACGGGCTGGTCGGGGTCAGCGAGGCGTTGGGCCGCGTGCGCCAGCAGATTCCGCGCTTCGCTGCCGCCCCGATGCCCGTGCTCGTGGAAGGCGAGAGCGGCGTGGGCAAGGAGCTGGTCGCGCGCGCGGTGCACGCCGCCGGACCGCGACGCGGCGGCCCCTTCGTCCCCGTGAACTGCGCGGCGTTTTCCGACGAGCTCGTCGACGCGGAGCTCTTCGGGCACGCCAAGGGCGCCTTCACCGGGGCCTTGCTCGATCGCCGCGGCCTCGTCGAAGCCGCGCACGGCGGCACGTTGTTCCTCGACGAAGTGGCCGAGCTCTCGCCGCGCGCGCAGGCGAAGCTGCTGCGAGTGCTGCAGGAGGGGGAAGTGCGGCGGGTGGGGGAGACGCAGGCGCGCACGGTCGACGTCCGGGTGGTGTCCGCCACCAACCGCGCGCTGGTCGACGAGGTCGCCGCCGGCCGCTTCCGGCTGGATCTGCGTTACCGCCTCGAGGTGCTCCGCGTGCACGTGCCACCGCTGCGCGTGAGGCGCGACGACATCCCGGTGCTCGCGTTGCACTTCTGGCAGCAGACGATGCAGCGTCTGCGCCGCACGGCGCGCCTGGCGCCGTCGGTGGTGGCCGCTTTGCGCATCCATTCGTGGCCGGGGAACGCGCGCGAGCTCCAGAACGTCGTGGCCGCCATCGCCGCGGCGGGGCCGCCGCGGGGCCTCGTCGGCCGCGAAGATCTTCCGGACCTCTGGGCCGCGGCCGCCCGCGATGTCCCGTGCACGCTGGCCGACGCGCGCACGGCGTTCGAGCGCGATTTCGTCCTGGCGGCGTTCGAGCGTTGCGGACGCCGGCCGGCCGTGGTCGCTCGGGAACTGGGCATGACGCGACAGGGCCTCGCGAAGCTCAGCGCGCGGCTCGGTGTCGACGGGCGGCGATCAGGGACGGGCCAGCAGCCGTGACAGCGCGAGCAGCCCGGGGTGTGCAGGATCGAGCGCCAGGCCGTCGGTCACGGCTTCCCGCGCGCGGTCGCGATCGCCGCGATTCAGCTCGGCCTGAGCGCGCTTCACGAGCAGCGCCGGAGACGCCCCGAGCTCGCCGGCGGCGCGGTCGTACCAGTACGCCGCGGCGTGCGGATCGCCGGCCTGCATCGCCAGATCGCCGAGGCGCGGCGTCACCGCGGCCGCCGCCGCGCTGCCGGCCTCGAGCGCCGCGAAGTTGGCCAGCGCTTCACGCGCCCCCGCCCAGTCGCGCCGCCGCTCGAGGACATCGGCAAGGGCGCGGTAGGCCTCGGGCTCCGCCGGCTTGCCGCCCACGGCCTGGCGCAACGCGCCCTCGGCGCCGTCGAGATCGCCGGCGCGCAGGCGGGCACGGCCGAGCAGGGCGAAAGTCTGGGCCGACGCGTCATCGAGCCCGGCCGCGCGGATGAGTGCCGCAAGCGCCTTGTCCAGCGCCACAGGGTCGCCGCCCTCGGCGGCGCGCAGCCACACACTGCCCAGCGTCGTGTAGACCACGGCAGCGTCGGGAAACCGCTCCGCCGCACGGCCCAGCGCCAGCACCGCCGCGTCGTGCCGGCCGCCGCGTGCGTAGGCGGCGGCGACGGCCACGGCCCGCTCCGGACGCTCTGGCTCGAGCGCCGCCAGCGCGTTCAGCTCGTCGACGGCGCGGGCTGTCTGGCCGCGCGCCTGGAAGACGTCGGCGCGGGCCTCGCGCACCGCGAGCAGCCCGGGCGACAGTCGTGCCGCTTCGTCGAGCGACGCGGCCGCTTCCCCCAGCCGGCCCAGATCACGCAGACACACGCCGAGCAGGTAGTGCGCCTGCGCGTGCCGCGGATCGAGCGCCAGTGCCCGGCGCAACGGCGCCACGGCCGCACCGGCCCGCCCTTCGCGGTAGCGCGCCACCGCGAGCTTGTAGTGGACGTCGGGCTGCCGCTCGTCGAGCGCCACGCTCTGCTCGAAGCGCTCGGCGGCGCGGGCGTAGCGCGCCAGCTCGAGGTGCACGTCGCCCTGCCATTCGAAGACGCGGGGCGTCGTGGGGTCGAGTTCGGAGGCACGGCGCAGATCGCGGAGCGCCGCGTCGAGCTCATCGCGCTGACGGTAGGCCAGGCCGCGCTTGAGATGCGCCGCCATCGAGTCGGGATTGATCGTGATCGCCCCGGTATAGGCCTCGATGGCGCCCGGCAGGTCGGCGGCGGCCAGCGCGGTGTCACCCGCGGCCACCAGGCGGGCGTACTCGCGCTCGGTGCGCATCGACACCAGCGCCAGGACGGCGGCCACGGCCACGACCAGGGCGGCGGTGACGGCCAAGGGCCAGCCCAGGAACCTCGCCACGTGCCGATGGTAGCGCAGGGAACCTTTCGGGCATGGCGGGTTCTAACTCGGGTACACGCACCATCGCCATCTGCGGTTACACTGACATGGGACGCCTCTTCGCTACCCCAGCTGTGAAGGACGCTAGAGCCCTCGGTTGGTCGGATGTCGGCGCTGATGAAGCCGATCTCGTGCGGCGCTGTGCAGCCGGCGACCAGTCTGCGTGTGCCGATCTGGTCACCACGCACGAGCGGATGGTCTACCAGCTGGCCTACCACCTGCTCGGTACCCGCGAAGAAGCCCTCGACCTGTCGCAGGAAGTCTTCCTGCGGGTCTTCCGCACCATGGGCACCTTCCGGGGCCAGTCCTCACTCCGCACCTGGATCTACCGCATCGTCATCAACCAGGCCCGCAACCGCCAGCGCTGGTTCCGCCGCCGCCGGCAGGGCGACCAGGTGTCGCTCGACGAGCACCAGCAGGCGCACGGCGAGCTGCCGGAGCGGGGCGACCTGGCGGCCCCGGATCGCGTGCTGGCGCGGAAGGAAGCGGCCGCGCGCCTGTGGGGCGCGATGGAGCGCTTGCCGTTCGATCAACGCACGGCCATCGTGCTGCGCGAGTTCGACGGCCTGAGCTACGAAGAAATCGCCTTCTCGCTCGACATCGCCGTCGGCACCGTGAAGTCCCGGCTCACGCGGG
>CADEDM010000052.1 GCA_902826065.1 uncultured Acidobacteriota bacterium
CGTCGTCGAAGGTGCACGCCACGATTCCGTCGCTCGCCATCATCGGCCGCAGCAATCAGCTCAAGAGCCGCTTCGTCGAGAGCGTCGACGACTACCGTATCTCGAACCGGCTCGATCACATCGACGCCCTGACTATCGACGTGAGCCGCGTGTTCCTCGGCCTCAACGCCTCGTGCGTCTCGTGTCACGACGGCGCGCTGCACCTCGAGGATGTCAACAAGTACCTGGCCGAACGCACGCGCGACGAGTTCTTCGCCATGTCGGCCTTCTTCGGCGGCACGCGCCTCATCGGCAACTGGAACGACAAGTCGCGCAACGTCGACCGCGACCTGCACGTCGACGACCTGGGCAAGGGCTACGACGGCGGCGACGACGCGCCGTTCCTGACGCTGGCGGAGAGCCAGTTCCCACGGCCCAAGGGCTCGCACGAGCCGGCGTTCATGCTCACCGGCGAGAAGCCGCGCGCCGGCGAAGAGCCGCGGGCGGCCCTGGCGCGCATGATCACGGCGCATCCGCAGTTCGCCCGCGCCACGGTCAACGTGATCTGGGGCCGGCTGATGAGCGTGGGCTTCGTGGAGCCGCACGACGCCTTCGACATGCTGCGCCTCACCGGCAAGGACCCGCAGCCCACCAACCCCGAGCTGCTCGAGGCGCTGGGCCAGGACTTCGCCGCCAGCGGCTTCCACCTGAAGCACACGATCCGCACCATCCTGCAGTCGAGCGCGTATCAGCTGTCGTCGAGCTTCCCGGGCACGTGGAAGGACGACTACATCCCGCTCTACCCGCGCCACTACGCCCGCGTGCTCACCGGGCCGGAAGTGGTGGACGCCGTGTCGGTCGTGACTGGCGTGCCGCTGAAGTTCTCGCTCGGCGGCGAGACGATGACGCGCGTGAAGCAGCTCGCCACGCCGCAGGACATCGGCCGCGGCGGCGAGGGCATGGCCATCGACGCCATCCTGCAGAGCTTCTTCCAGAGCAACCGGCGCACGCCGCCGCAGACCGGCAACCGGCCGTCGACGCTGCAGGCCCTGCTGATGATGAAGTCCAACGTCGTCAACGACCGCGTGCAGGCGTCGGCGAAGGGCCGCGTGAGCGAGCTCGTCGCCTCGCCGCGCAGCGACGACGAGATCATCGACGAGCTCTACATGGCCACCGGCGCGCGGATGCCCTCGACCGCCGAGCGTGCCGTCGCGCGTCGCGCGCTGACCGGCGATCGTACGCGCGGCACCGAAGACCTGCTCTGGGTGCTGCTCAACAGCCCCGAGTTCCTCGTGAACCGCTGAGGACGTCCGCGATGACCCGTCTGCTCACCGACCTCCTCCCCTCGCGACGCGACGCCCTGAAGTGGGGCGGCGTGGCGCTGGCCGGCACCTGGGTCGACGGCCTGGTGTGGCCGCTCGACATCCGCGCCAACGGCATGGCGGTCACGCCGCGCAGCACCGCGCGCAACTGCATCTTCATCGAGCTGGGCGGCGCCATCAGCCCGATGGACTGCTGGGACTTCAAGGAGACGCGCTGGACGCCGCAGGACCTCGACGTCACCGAGGTGAAGAAGGACCTCTACCTCTCGCGCACGCTGTTCCCGCAGCTCGTGAGCGAGATGGACAAGGTCGCGTTGGTGCGCTCGATGCAGGCGCCGGAGCTGATCCACTTCAACGGCCAGTACCACACGCAGGCCGGCCGCTCGCTGAATCCGGCCATCGCGCGCGAAATCCCGGCCTTCGGGTCGGTCATCGCGTTCGAACTCGCGGCGCAGCGGCGCGAGCGCGACACCTTCCCCACCTACGTCAGCACCAACCTCACGAAGGCGCGGGCCGGGTCGATCGGCTCGGGCTTCCTGCCCACGTGGACGACCGGGCTGGATCTCGATCCCAGCACGGTCTTCGCGGCCTTCGGCGGCGACATGACCGGCGCCAACGCGGTGCTCAGTGAGCGCTGGGAGCTGTTGACGGCGCTGTCGAAGATCAACGAAGGCCAGCGCCAGGCCATGGGCCAGCGCGCCGCCGACTACCAGACCTTCTACGACGACGCCCACAAGCTGCTCACCGACGAGCGCTGGCCGCAGGTCTTCAAGGCCAGCGACGACGACAAGACGCGCTACGGCGACGACGAGTTCGGCCTCGGCTGCATCCTGGCCCGCAACCTGCTGAAGCAGAACGCCGGCACGCGGATGATCTACGTCTACGACGGCGACCGCTGGGACCACCACGCCGGCATCTTCGACAAGAGCGCCGAGTGGAACCACTACCGGACCTGCACGCGCCTCGACAAGGGGCTCGTGAGCCTGATGAAGGATCTCGCGGGCACCCCAGGGTCGGCGCCCGGGAAGACGATGCTCGACGAGACACTCATCGTCTGCCAGAGCGAGTTCGGTCGCACGCCGGGCATGAACCCGGTGGCCGGCCGCGATCACTACAAGGGCGCCTACACCGGGCTCTATGCCGGTGGCGGCGTGAAGGGCGGCCTCGTGCTCGGGAAGACCGATGCCGACGGCAGCACCTGCGTCGAGACCGGCTGGCGCCACAAGTCGCAGCCGTTCATGGACAACACCGTCGCCACCATCTACTCCGCGCTGGGCATCGACTGGACCAAGGTGGTCGAGAACACGCCCTCGGGCCGCGCCTATCACTACGTCGACACGGTGAACCTGGGCGGCAGCGCGATGATGGAGGCCGACGAGATCGGCACCCTGTTCGCGTGAACCGGGTGATGTCCGCATCACGGCTTCGCCGCCTCTGCCTCGCCTGCGGCGTCGCGTGTGGAGTGGCGGTGACCCCGCTCGCCATCGGCGCACGGCAGCCGGGCGTCCCGCCGCCGCGGGTCGATGGTCTGCAGCCGCCCGCCCATCTGAAAACGCTGCCGCCGCCGGGCGTGGTGACGATCGACGTCGCGGAGGCGAGTCTCGCGCGTTCCGTCGTTCCCATTCCCGCCGGCGAATTCTGGATGGGGCGCACGCGCCTGTGGCTGATGGACGAGATCGGCTGGCAGATCCGCGAACGCATGGACGATCGCCCGGTGCATCGCGTGCGCCTCGACGCCTTCACGATCGACATCCACGAAGTCACCAACCAGACCTATGCCGCGATGATCGCGGCGGGCGCAGGTCTCGCCCCGCCGTTCCACTGGGGAGGGCAGCGCCCGCCGGCAGGCAAGGAGAACCTGCCCGTCTACAACGTCACGTGGCACGAGGCGCAGAAGTTCTGCGGCCAGTACAGCGGCGGGCGCCTCCCCACCGAGGCCGAGTGGGAATACGCCGCACGCGGCGGCGTCGCCGACCTCGACTACCCATGGGGCAACGACTACACCGACACGACGCCAGGCGGCGCGGCGACGAAGCGCGCGCACAGCGGCTCGAGCACCGGGCCGGTGGCCGTCGGCGCCTTCCCGCCGAACCCGTTCGGGCTCGCCGACGTGTCGGGCAACGTGTGGGAGTGGACCGCCGACTGGTACGACCTCAACTACTACTCCGAGAGCCCGGTCGACAATCCGACCGGGCCCGCGAGCGGCCGCTACAAGGTGATCCGCGGCGGCAGCTGGGCCGACGGCGAGACGCGGCTCGGCACCGTGTACTACCGCAACTTCACCGCGCCCGACACCGCCCAGCCGACCATCGGCTTCCGCTGCGTCTCACCGGCGCCGGCGCCGCAATGACCCGCGCGGGTGTCGCCTGGTTCGCCATGGCCGGCGCGCTCGTCGTGGCGGTGGCCGTCGTCGGCCTGCCGGTGTGGCTGATCCAGCCGTTCTCGGCGCAGTCGGGCTCCGGCGTGGCGTGGTCGTGGCAACTGCGCCAGATCGCGCCCTCCCTCACCGTCATCGCCTGGCTCGTGGTCGTCGGCGGCGCGGCGCTGCTCGCCGGCCAACCGTCGCGGACACGCGCCCGGCGAGTCGCGCGCGTCGTCGTGCTGACCGCGGCCGTGGCAGTCGTCAGCGGGGTCGCCTGGTTCGCACGCCAGAACCACTTCGAGTGGATGTTCCGGCCATTCTCCGATCCGCGCTTCGTCGCTGCCGGCGCCGCCACCGATCTGCCGGCGGAGGAGCCCGTCATCGGCGTCGCTCGCCACGGCGCCGCACTCGCCTTCCCCATCACCCGCATCGGCTACCACCACCTGGTGAACGCGACGCTCGGCGACGTGCCGATCGTCGCCACGTATTGAACGCTCTGTCACACCGGTCTGGTGTGGGAGCGGGCACTCGATGGGCGGACGCTGAGCTTCCGCCTGATCGGCATCAACAACCAGAACTTCCTGATGGAGGACCTTGAGACCGGCTCGTGGTGGCAGCAGGTCAACGGCGAAGCCGTGTCTGGGCCGATGAAGGGCCGCCGCCTGACACACGTGCTGCACGACGAGGTCACGTTCGCGCTGTGGCGCGGTGAGTATCCCGAGACGCAGGTGCTCGGCCTCGACGACCGCGGCTCGCGGATCTCGTCGACATGGGAAACCGGCACCGCGAAGGCGCCCGTGGTCACGCCCTCGGTGCAGGGCGATCCACTGGAGCCACGCGCGCTCGTGATCGGCGTCACCGTCGGCGATGCCGCTCGCGCCTACCCGAAAGACGTCGTGTCGAAGACGCGGGCGATCCTCGACGATCTCGGCGGCAGGGCGATCGCCGTGCTCGACGCCGGCGACGGCCACTCCATCCGCGTGTTCTCACGCACGCTCGACGGGCAGTCCGTGGACCTGCTGCACAAGGTCGACAGCCGCCCCGCACGCTACATCGACGAGCGCAGCGGCTCGGAGTTCGATTTCAGCGGCCGCGCCGTGTCGGGGCCGCTCGAGGGCCGGCAGCTCACGCGCGTGCCGCACATCTCGGACTACTGGTTCGACTGGCGCACCTATCACCCGGCGACCACCGTCTACGCGCCGGCGGGGACCGTCAGTCGATCGGCGCCTGGCGCAGGAAGCCGCTGACGACGTGCAACCACTCGTCGGGGCGATCGAGCGCCATGCCGTGTCCCACGTCGTCGAAGACGTGGAACGTGGCCTGGGGATACGTGGTCCGCAGCGCCGCACGCGCCCGTTCGCGGGCCACGCCGTCGCGCGCGCCCTCGAGCACGAGCAGCCGCCCGCGCCACGGGACCAGGTCGCTGAACGACGGCGGGCCCATGCGATCCAGGTCGATCACCACGCGATAGCGTGACACCAGATCGGCCTTGGCGAGGCCGTCGATGGCGCGTCCGTAGAAGGCGCGCCAGATCTCACGGTCGGGCGCCCGCCTGGTTGTCACGCGCACCGCGGTGCGCAGCGCCAGTCGCCAGGCGGCCATGGGTGCGCGCCGTACGAGCGACAGCGTGCGGGCGTTCTTGTCGGCGCGCGCCACCTCCGGCGGACCGGTGCCAGAAATGACGATGTCGCCCAGCGACGCCGGCGCGCGCCGCAGCCACGCCTGCACGACCAGGCCGCCGTAGGAGCCGCCGTAGACGGCGATGCGCGACTGCCCGGCCATGCGCGCCCGCACCTGCTCGAGCCACGCCAGCATCGCGTCGAGCGACTCGACCCGTGGGTAGGTGACGAAGGCGACGCGGGTGTGGCCGTCGAGACCGTCGGCCAGCGCGGCCAGCGCGTCGGCCGCCCCGACGATGCCGGGCAGCAGGATCAGCGCGCGCGGACCGCGTCCGGCGACGCGGATGCCGCCCCCATCGTCGCCGATCGCCTGGAAAGGAATGTCGCGCGAGAGGCGGTCGAAGGCGGCGACGAACGGGCCGGGCATCCGTCGGACATTGTCGCAGGTTCCGAGCGGGACGCGCGACGGCGCGCGTCCCGCGACGGCCGAGCCGCCTCTACATCCCCTGCATCGGCTCGTCGGCGCTGCCGCCGTAGATGGCCGGCACCTTCGACCCGTGGGCGCGCAGGTAGGCGGCGAGCTGGCCGCGGTGGTGGATGCTGTGGTTGTTGGCCATGCCGAGGAACGACGCGGCCGGCATCTCCATCATGCCGAAGAACGAGATCGACTTCGCCAGGTCGGCCGGCGCCATCGCCTGGATGGCCTTCAGCTTCTCGGGGAAGGTCTTCTCGTAGAACGCCACGACGTCGGCCACGGTCTTGAACTGGCCTTCCACTTCCTTCACCTTGTCGGCGTCCCAGGCGAACTGGCCGGTGCGGATGCTGTCGAGGAACCACACGTCGGACGTGGCGAGGTGCGTGGCGAGTTCCCACGCCGAGCGTGACTTGTCGTCGGGCTTGTAGTCGCGAGTGTCGTCCTTCACGGCCGCGAGCACCTTGCACGTCGCGGAGAACTCGCCGTTCATCAGCGCGGCGTACTGGTTCGCGAGGAACTGAGCATTGTCAGGCGTCATCGTGGAATCTCCAGGGAGCAGGGGCCGCGGGCGGCCCAGATCAACGTGCCGAGCCTAGCAGCCCGTGGTGACAGTGGTGCCGGCATACGGCCGGCGCGCATTCCGGAACGCCGCTCTCGATGCGGCGCCACCACTCCGACAACGGGCTGTGTGACGATAGGCGAACACAAGGCGAAACGTCAAGTCAACTTTCTGCGGCGGCATCGGCGGCGGGCCGATCAGTCCGCGCGCAGTACCTGCGACGGATCGAGGCGCGACGCGCGGCGCGCCGGCACCCACGCCGCGGCGACGCACGCGGCCAGCAGCGCGAGGGGCGCGATGGTGAAGAGCCACACGTCAAACCCGACGATGTCCACGAACACGGCGTCGAGCGCGCGGCCCAACGCGAGCCCCAGCAGGGTGCCGACGATCACGCCGGTGGCGCCGATCCACACCGCCTCGCCGAGCACCTCGCGACGCACCTGCGCCGGACTGGCGCCCACGGCGAGACGCACGCCGATGTCGCGGGATCGCCGCGCCACCGCATACGACTTGGCGCCGTAGACACCGACCAGCGCGATAAACGCCGCGAACCCGCCCACCGCCGTCATCACCGTGGCCAGCGTCCGGAGGCCCCAGAACTCGATCGACGCGTCCAGATGCGCGCCGAAGGTCGTGACGCCGAAGATCGGCACCGCCGATGCCGCCGCCTGAATCTCGCGGCGGACCTGCGCGACCAGGTCGCCGCCGATGCCGGTCTGCGGGCGCACGTGGAAGTGCACCCCGCTGCGGTAGCCCTGCGCGAACGGGACGAAGACGGTGCCCTCACTCTGTGTCGGGAACACGTTGGTGGCCTGGCTCGAGACGATGCCGACGATCTGCACTGCCACCGGCGCCTGTCCTTCCGCGGCCGGCGGATCGCCGCCGATGTGAATCGACTGGCCCAGCGCGTCACCGGCCGGCCAGAGCTGGCGGGCCAGGATCTCGTCGACGATCGCGACCGGCGGCGCCCCGGCGCGCTGCGCCTCCGCGTCGGTGAACGTGCGGCCTTGACGGACCGCCAGTCCCATCGCCCGCATGTAGCCGGCGCCCACGGCATTCCATTTCGCCTCGAACGCGCGGCCCGCTTCGGGCGTCGCGGGACGTTCACCGCGCACCTGTGGCGTGCCGGCGCGGCGGATCTCGTAGCCGAGGTTGACGGCGCCGAACGGCACGGTCACACCGATGCCGGCGGCGTCCACGCCGGGCAACGACGCCAGGCGCGACTCGATCGCCGCGTAGAGCGGCAGGGCCCGGGCCTCGTCGTAGCCGGCGAGCGAGGCGTCGAGATCGGCGAGCACCGTGGCCTCGGGGGCCATGCCCGCATCGATCGACGTGCCCTCGCGGGCGAGGCGCACGAACAGTCCGGCCGCGACCAGCAGCGCCAGTGACAGCGCGATCTGCGCCGCGACCAGCGGCGAGCGGACCCAGCGCCGCCGGGTCGGCGCGGTGTCGCCGAGCTGGTGTTTGAGATCCACGAAGTTGCGGTCGCGCGAGTGAGTCAGCGCCGGGCCGATGGCGAAGAGCACCGCCGCGACCAGGCCGAAGACAAACGCGCCGGCGGCGGCGGCGCCCGAGGTCGAGGCGTCGAGCGCCAGCGAGATGGGCAGGCGCGCGAGCAGCGTGGCCAGGAACGTCTCGATGGCCGGAATGCCGACGAGGACGCCGCCCACCGACGCCACCGCCCCGATGAGCAGCGCTTCGACCAGGAGCTGGCGGATGATGCGGCCGCGTCCGCCACCCAGCGCCAGGCGGATCGCGAACTCGCGCCGCCGCGCCTCGCCACGGGCGACCAGCACCGACGCCAGGTTCAGGCACACGATGAGCAGCACGGCGCCGGTGAGGCCCAGGAACACGATCGCCACGGTGGTCAGCACGCGCTCGTCCATCGGGCTCGTGCTGGTGCCGAAGCGCGGCAACGGCGCGATCGAGATCTGGCGATCGCGATACTGGGCCGGGAACGCCTCGGCCAGGGCGGCGTCCGCCGCGGTCAGCCGCGGCGCCGCCGTGGCCACGCTCGCCCCGGGCGCGAGCCGCCCGACGAGAATCAGCGAGAACACGCCGGGATCGTCGAGCGGGCGGCGCTCGGCCTCGAACGACTCGGTGCGCAAGTCGTCGTAGGCGCCCAGGGGCAGCAGCAGCTCCGGCCCGATCACCATCATCGTGCCGGTGAACCCTGGCGGCGTGAGGCCGACGATGGTCACCGGACGCTCGTTGATGAACACCGTCGCCCCGACGAGATCGGCGCGGCGCCCGGTGCGCTGCCAGTAGGCGTGGGTCGCGATGGCTGCCGTGGCGCCGGCGCCCGGACGGCCCTCGTCGGCAGTGAACGCCCGGCCCTGCACGACGGGCACGCCGAGCACGTCGAAGTAGCTGGTCGAGACGAAGCCGGCGAAGGTGCGGCGGGCATCGGCGTTGCGTGACTCACGCACGCCCACCGTGCCCAGGGCGTGCGCGGTGATGCCGGAGAACACGTCGTCCCGCGCGGCCAGCACCTCGAACGCCATGTATGAGAACTGTCGATACGAGTCGACGTCCTTCGCGTGGCGCGAGTAGAGCTGCACGATGGCGGCCGGGTCGGCGAACGGACGTCCCGCGAAGACCAGCGCGTGGGCTACACCAAAGACGGCGGCGTTCAGCCCGATCCCCAGCGCCAGCACCAGCACCGCGGCGATGGTGAAGGTGCGGGCCTTGTTGAGCTGGCGGAACGAGGTGCGCAGGTCTCCCAGGATGTCGTGCAGCACGAAGTCTCCCCCCGGCCCCGGCGTCACCCGGGTCCGCGAGGAAAGACGGGGCCAGCCCTCGGATTGTTCAGCCGGATGGCTCGCGCCCGCCGGCCGGTGCGCCTTCGCGCACGTCGCCGAGGTCACCGTGGTCCGTACAAGATTCGGGCCGGGCGTCCCCCACGGACGTCCGGCCCGTTGCCGTTCACGACGTGAACGGCCAGATGCCGCGGCCTGTTACTTGCCCGGCCTCGTTTCCTGCGAGAAGCCCAACGCGTTCAGGTCGCGGAATGCCGGGGTCAGCGGCGGCAGCCTGGCCGGGTCGAGGAAGGTGATGTCGAACGAGTAGTTGCGGTTGGGGACGCCGTAGACGATGCCGCCGCAGCACTTGTGCGGCATGAGGTTCTGCCGCGTGTAGAAGAAGTTGACCATCGACCCCATGTAGTAGGCCATGTCGCCGCCGCCGCCGTCGCCCTCGATGTAGCGGATGAAGTTGTGCGCGCCGCCGTCCGTGCCGAAGGTGCCGCCCACGGTGCCGGCCGGGAAGATCGTGCCCTTGCCGGAGATGAGCGCGACGCGGTAGTAGGTGGCAGCGCTGCGAGGGCGGCCCGTGATGTCGTACGGGTTGAGGTTGCCCGTGGGCCCGAACGAGTTCACGTCGCTCCAGTTGTTCGACAGCGCGACGACGGTGTCGGCCGCGATCGACGTGGCGACGAACGATCCCGTCCACCCGGCGCCGGTGCTGGCGTTCCAGTCGCCAAAGAGGTACACCGGGTTCTCGGCTGCAATCGTCAGCCCGGGGCTGATCAGGTTGCCGATGCTGCCGTTCACCACCTTGAGCGCGCGCCGGAAGATCAACTGCCGGTTGACCTTGGCCTGGCCGCCCGAGATGAAGGTCAACGGCCGCGCCGTGCCGTTCAGCGGCGCAATGGCGCCAGGCGGCACGTTGTTGTAGACGCCCTGGAAGTTCGGGAACTGGCCGTAGGTGTCGAGCGTGTTGTTGGCGTTGACGTCTTCGCCCTGGTTCAGCGCCCCGTCCGGTGCGCCGGTGGCGCTGCCGGGATTGATCGTGTCCTCCCAACCGTAGTCGCCCGTCTCCTGATTCGACAGATTGCGATTGTTGCGGCGATCGGAGAAGTACACCGAGAAGCCGGCCGTCGGCGACCCGCCCTCGCGGATCGCCTGGTTGCCCGTGCCCGCCGCATACACGCCCTGACGCGCGAACCAGCGCGACAGGTTGGTGGCATCGAGCTCGACGTAGTGCATGAGGCCGCCGAGCATGACGCGATTGACGTGGCCGGCCGGCTCTTCGTCGCGCGACAGCGCCTCGCGGACGTCGAACAGGACGTTGGGCCAGTAGTCGATGCCCATCGTCGAGCCGTCGTAGGTGCAGTTATTGAGCGGAGCGACGGCGCCGCGGCTCGGCTCGTTGTTGTCGCGATAGCGCTGCAGCCGGATGATGGCGTTGCCGTTGCCGGTCGGACACGGACGGCCGATGAGATTCGCGCCGGTGATGCCGTAGTTCAGCCACTCCGTCGTGACGTCGGTCCAGTTGTTCTCCGAGGTCTGGATCTCGACCTTCAGGAACCCGCCGAGCATGCTGTTGCCGGCGTTCGAGAGGTAGGCCGTCTCGATGAAGTCAGTGGACTGGAAGCCGTTGGGCACGTTGCAGCCGTTGAACGTCGCCGGCGCGGTGTAACCCCAGCACGTGACCTGGATGTTCTTGTCCTTCACGAAGAACGTGTTCACCGAATACGCCAGCAGCGGATAGGTGGCGGCAGCAGCGGACGCCGTCAGGGTGTTGGTGGCGGCCGTGCTGAACGTGAAGCCGTTCAGCGGCACCGCCGGAAGCGCCTTGCCGTCGCGGCCCGTGCCCTGCAGCAGCGATCCCGCCGGAATGAGAATGGCCCCGCCGGGCGCGGTCTTCGAGCATGCCGTGATGCTGGTCTGCGTCTTGTTTCCGGTGCAGGAGATGCCCGTCACCAGGTCGATCCCGAGGACGGTCGTGATGCGCATGCCGGTGGGCACCTTGAAGTAGTCGGGCATCGTCGGCGTGACGCCCACCTGCAAGGTGAACGACACGTTGGTGCCCGAGGCCACGTTCGCGTTGGGCCGCGCATTGATGCTGCCCGCCGGGACGTCAGGATACCGGCCCATCGACCGGGCCACGTCGGGACGCCCCGCGGCGAACACGTAGCCGGCCGGCGGCCAGGTGCCGTCGTCACCGAGCCGCACCGGCGCCGTGCCCGAGACAGTGGGCATCGACGTGATGTCGTTGGCCGTGTCCGACAGCAGGATCCGGACGCTCACCTTCTTGAAATAGCGTTCCGCGAAGATCGCGGACGACTGGGTCTCGGTGCTCGGCGGACGGCGGATCAGGTCGATGTTGGCGCCGTTGGCGGCCACCAGGTCGAGGTTCAGCGCCTTCACGCCGGTGCGGCCGTTGCGGATGTTGCCGACGTAGGTGCTCAGCGAGATCGTGGGCCAGCTGCCGTTCAGCGACGAGGTCGGGCCGCCGGTGACGCTGCCCTCGCTGGCCGCCATCGCGCGGAACGGCCCGCTGCTGTTGCCGCGGGTCATGTTCACGGTGCCGGACTGCCCCGCCGACGAGATACTGACGCCGTTCGACAGGAACTGACGCACCACCTCGCCGACCGCCGTGACCTTGTCGCGCAGCACCAGCGTCGAGCCCGAGCCTTCCGCCAGATAGAGGTTGCGGTTGGTGTGCACGCGCCCGCCGAAGTCGAAGGCGTCGGCGGCGTTGAAGGCGAGGTCCACGTCCGAGAAGATGCCGAACTGGAACACCGGGATCGCGACTGCCTCGACCACCCGCTTCAGGTGCACCTCGCCGCCGTCGACGGCGCGCGCGGTGGCGTCGAGCTGGAACTGCCGCTTCAGCGCCATCAGCCCTTCGTACGGGCCGGACGAGATGATGCCCGAGGCCGCGGGACCGAGCGGCTGCACCCGGTAGGCCGGGCTGGAGCCGACGTCGACGAAGGTCACCTGCGGGATCGACGGGCGATTGACCGCGGCGCCCAGGGCGGTGACCGTGGCGTCGCTCGGACCCACCTGGTTGATGAAGAGCCGCGCCAGGTCGGCGTTCAGCTTCTCGATGCCTGACTGCGCGCCGTAGAACGCGCGGGCGCGGTCACGATCGATCGCACGGTAACTCTGGTCGCTCATGACCGCCGTGGTGAAGCCCACGAGCAGCGCCGACATCAGCACCATCATCAGGATGGTGGTCATCAGGGCGATGCCGCGTTCACCGCGGGGCGACGGGAAGGCACTCGAGGCTGACATGACTGAGGTCCTCATGGGGAGCTACTTGTATTCGGCCACGTAGGCCAGGTTGCGAAGGCTCGCCACCGTGGTGACGTAGTGACGCATGTAGTCGCCGGTGGAGCGCGACTTCTCTTCCGAGCGGACGCCGACGCGCAGGTTGACCTTGCGGACCTGGCTCGACGTGAAGGTGTTGCCGCTGACGGTGTAGGGCAGGTCGAGGACGCCCGCCGGGTTGGTCGAGCCGTCGACCAGGTCGTAGGTGAGCTGCAGGTCCTCGACCACGCCGGCGAGCGCCTGCGCCGGGAACATGTTGAGCGCGCGCATCAGGCGCGGCTCGCCCGGGGTCGTCTCCTGGACGAAGTAGCTGATCATCAGCACGCGCTGAATCGTGAGGTCGGTGCCGAGCAGGTCGGTGATGTTGCCGTTCGCGGCGCTGCGCTGGTTCATGTTGAACGGATCGCCGGACGCGAACTGCACGTTGCCGCCGCCGACGCTGGTCACCACCTGCATCGCGGATCCCGTGGCGCCCTTGAACAGGATGATGTCGCCGGTCTTGATCGGTCCGACCCCGTCCTGCAGGTTGCCCGCGAACCACGGCCCCTGGTTGCCCATCGACATGCTCGAGCCATTCGACGACAGCTTCGGGCCCGAGCCCGACGCCGAACTCGGCTTCACCACGAAGCCGGCGGTGATCGGCGTCGTGTACGGGCTCGGCACGCCCGACGACGGCAGGAACGGGTCGCTCATCATGAGCGTGATCATGTCGGTCTGGCGCCCGGCGACCGTCATGCCGAGGTTGTTGCCGGTCGTGACCGCGCCCAGCGTGGTGAGCGTGGTGTTGTCGAACGCATACGAGAACGCGGCGGGGCTCGGCCGCTGCACCAGGGTCGCGCCGGCGCCGCTGGGAATCGGGATGCCCCCGGTGGGGATGTCGCGCCCGGCCTGCAGCAGGTCGCGCACCAGCAGGTTGACGCCCGACCGCATGTTCTGGCCGGCGTCGGTCAGCTTCAACGTGGCGTCGTTGAGCTTGAGGGCGTCGTCGAAGGTCTTGATGGCGATGCCGATCACGGCCAGCGTGATCACCGACGCCACCAGGAATTCCGAGAGCGCAAAGCCGCGGGACGATCGAAGCGAAGTCATGGCGGTGGTCCTTACGCGTACTGCGAGATGAGGGCCGTAACCGTGTAGGTCTTCGTCTGGCCGTTGGCGGGATAGGTGATGGTCACCGTGATCTGCCGCAGGAAGCCGGACAGCTCGACGATCTCGATCTTCCGGGTGAAGTCGTTCAGCACCAGGGTCTTGTCGTCGGGGGTGCCGACCATCCCGTCGGGGCCGGGAAACTGGAATGTCTCGACGGCGCCGTCGTCGATGGTGTTGAGCACGGCGTCGGCGCCCGATGTCTTCATCGCCGTGGCCGTGCCGACGAACACGCCGCCCTGGGCGATGTTCTTCATCTGCGCCCACGAGATGGTGTGCGAGTCGCGCGCGGCGAACACGCTCTCGACGGCCTCGGCCGCCTTCTGCGTCGCCAGCACTTCATAGGGCGAGCTGGTCGACTTCTGCACGCCCTGCACGAACGCCTGGGTGAGGCCCAGCACGCCCACGGTGAGCACCATCATCGAGACCAGCGTCTCGACCAGCGAGAATCCGGAGTCCGATCGCATGTTCGTCCGCATGACTACACCCGCCCCCACGTCGAGTTGAGCCGACGGAAGCCGCGCACGCGGCCCGTCGAGCCGAGAACCGTCACCGCCCGCGTCGCGAACTGATCGTTCGGCGCGGCCAGGAAGATGGTGCCGTTGATGGTCTCGCCCGTGCTGCACTGAACGAGCATGCCGTCGCCGTTGAAGCAGATGTCCGAGAGCGGCTTGCCGTCGAAGTCGAGCGCGCCGCCGGCGCCGAAGGCGTCCTGCGTGTCGGGCGTGCCGGCCGGAAGGGCGAAGCGGAGGTTGCCTTCCATGATCGTGCGGTGCACCAGCGTCGTGCCGAGCGGAATCTCGCGCCGGGTCAGCCGCATCTCGTTCACGCCCACGAACTCGACCTGCATGAAGCGGCGCTGCTGGATGGCCGCGTCGCGAGCCCGCGACAACTCGCCCATCACCAGGCGCATGGCGTTGTCGGCGACGAACGTGGCGCGGGCCGCCCGGATCTGCACCAGGGTCATGGCCATGAGCACCATCGCGAGCGAAGCCACGACCAGCGTCTCGATCAGCGAGAAGCCTCGTTCGGAGCGGCGAAGACTCGAAGCGGTCATGCCGCCCGGATGAGCAAGCGTCGGGCCACCGACGCCGGGGCCGGCCTAAGTGACGACGAATCGGCCGTTTAGGCCGGAAATGACGAGATCGTCGGTCGAGACAGTGCCCAAATTCGGCACAGACCGATTACGTTTCTTGTCAGACGGTCTCGGAAGCGGCGTTCGAACGGGCCTCGAGCCCGGCGCAGGTGCCCGTGAGGCGTCAGGCGCCTGACGTCTGCGCCATGGGAGCGACGGGCATCCCGTCGAGCCGCAGGCGGAACTCGCGGCGCAGCAGCCACAGGCCGATCGTCATCTGCAGAAACACCGAGACGACGGTCAGGTACCACACCCACGTCAGGCGG
The DNA here is from genome assembly GCA_902826065.1 of uncultured Acidobacteriota bacterium. Lineage (GTDB taxonomy): Bacteria > Acidobacteriota > Vicinamibacteria > Vicinamibacterales > UBA2999 > CADEFD01. The sequence goes on from CADEDM010000052.1 coordinate 14,917, forward strand.
AAGTCCGGCAGCCTCGACAGGAGTATCGACGGAACGGCCACGATGATGATGCGGATGACCGAGGTGACCAGTGACGGCCGGGTGTTGCCCATCGCCTGGAACATGCTCGACATCACGAACACCAGGCCGGCCGCCATGTAATTCCAGGACACGATGCGCAGGTATTCCTCGCCCACCGCCACGACGGCGGGGTCGGTCGAGAAGACGCGGATCATCGCCGCCGGGAACAACTGGAAGATCAGCACCAACATCGCCATCCCCGACAGCGCCAGCTGCGCTGCCGTCCGGAACGTGGCCCGCACGCGGTCGCCGCGCCCGGCCCCGAAGTTCTGGCCGGCCACCGGCGCCACCGCGAAGCCCAGGGCCACGACCGGCATGAACGCCGCCTGCCCCACCCGCTGGCCGATGCCGAACCCGGCCTGGGCGGCAGCGCCGAACGGCTGGCTCAGCACGTAGACCACACCCATGTAGACGGCAATCAGCCCGAATTCCACGCCGGCGGGAAGGCCGATGCCGAGCAGGCGCTTCCACGTCCCGGCGTCGGGCACCATCTCGTCACGGCGCAGGCGCAGGATCGACCCCGGCCGCTCCGCATAGAAATAGAGCCACGTCACGGCCACCGCGACGGCCACGACCGACGCCGCGCCGGCCCCGGCGACGCCCATGGCGACCCCCGTGCCCCAGCCGAAGATGAGCACCGGCGCCAGCGCCATGTTCAGCACCACCGAGGAACTGCCGGCGATCATCCCGGGCTTGAAATCGCCCAGGCCGCGCAGGGCCGACGACACCGCGATGAGCGCGAACTGCAGGGCCATGGCCGGGATGAACCACCACAGGAACTGGCGGACGAGCGCCGCCGTGGCCTCGTCGGCGGCGAAGGCCCGCGAGTAGGCCGGCGTCACCGCCAGGCCGATGACGAGGAACAGCGCGCCGGCCAGCAGCGACAGCGACTGCGCCTGGTTGAAGATGCGCCGAGCGCCGTCGGGGTCCTTGCGGCCCACCGCGTGCGACACCAGGGTGGTCGTGCCCACGCCCAGCATCTGGGTGAGCGCCAGGACGACGAACGTGAAGTTGCCGGCGACGCCCACCGCCGCCACCGCTTCCTTGCCCAGCCGCCCCATCCAGTAGAGATCCGCCAGGAAGTACAGCGTCTGGAAGATCATCGTGAAGAGCATGAACCCGGCCGTGGCGAACAGGTGCCGGACGAGCGAGCCGGTGGTGAGGTCCTGCATGGGCCGAGTGTACGCGCAGCCGAGCTGGCCGCCTACGGCACGTCGGCCGATTCTCGCGTCAGCGTCACGGTGAGGACGGCGGCGCCCAGGAACGCCATGAACACCATCGCCGTCCAGTGCGCCTTGTTCACGCACTGGAAGCGTACGTGTTCGCCGGGTGCGACGTCGAAAGTCACCGACCGCCGCACCAGGGTGTTGTTGGCCTTCAGCACGTGGCGGCCCGGGGCGATCTCGCGTGTCACCGCCTTGCCGTAGAGCAGCGTGGCCCACTCCTCGCCGTCGACCGAGAGGTAGACCTGGCGGTCCTGGACGTCCTGGCTGGCCGTGCGGCGCACGGTGAGCATCGACGGCCCGTGTGGCGCCGCGTCGTCGACGACGGCCACGTCATGACCGGCGCCGGTGTCGTCGGGCGACGGCCGCGAGCGCCGCAGCGGCAGCAGCGGCGGCCGGATCGCGTCGATCGTCATCTGCCCAATTGTAAGGGGGTCTGTCAGGCGACAATCCGGCTGGCTATACTCGCCGCATGTCGCCAGGTCGTCTGTGGATGGGGTGCGCGAGTGTCACGCTCGCATGGATGGTGGCCGTCGCGACGCCGGCGCTCGAGGCGCAGCCGGCGCCGACGCCATTCGACGTGATCGTCAGGGGCGGCAGCGTCATCGACGGCACGGGCGCGGCTCGCACTCGGGCAGACGTGGGGATCCGCGCCGGCCGCATCGCCGCGGTCGGCCTGCCCGCGGACGCGACCGCCGCCACCGTCATCGACGCCACCGGCCGCATCGTCGCGCCCGGCTTCATCGACGTCCACACGCACGCCGACGAACTGGCAGACCATCCGGCCGCGGCCCACTTCGCGCGCATGGGCGTCACCACGGTGATCGCCGGCAACTGCGGCAGCTCGCCGGTGGACGTCGCCGCGGCCCTCGGCAAGATTCGCACGACCGGCACGGCCATCAACTTCGCCACCTTCGTGGGCCACAACTCGGTGCGCGAGGCGGTGATGGGCACGGCGCGGCGCGCCCCAACGGCGGACGAGCTCACGAAGATGGAAGGCCTCGTGGCCCGGGCCATGGCCGACGGCGCCGTCGGCTTCTCCACCGGCCTGCAATACGTGCCCGGCACCTACGCCGAGACCGACGAGATCGTCGCCCTCGCGAAGGTGGCCGCGAAGTCCGGCGGCGTCTACGCCTCGCACATGCGCAACGAGGGCACGGAACTCGAGGCCGCCGTGGCCGAGACGCTGCTGATCGGAGAGCGCGCCGGCATGGCGGTGCAGGTGTCGCATCTGAAGGTCGACGCGCCGAGCCGCTGGGGCGCGAGCGCGAAGGCGCTGGCACTCATCGACGCCGCGCGCGCCAGGGGCATGCGCGTGATGGCGGATCAGTATCTCTACGACGCCGCCAGCTCGAACCTGGGGATCCGTTTCCCGTCGTGGGCGCTGGAGGGCGGTCAGCCCGCGATCAACACGCGGCTCGATGACGAGAAGACCTGGGCGCGCATCAAGCAGGAGATGCACAAGCTGATTCGCGAGCGCGGCCTCGAGAACTACTCGTTCGCGCGCATCGCCAACTACCCCGCCGACCCGTCGATGAACGGGCTGACGATCCCCGACGTCGCGCAGAAGCTGAAGGGCTCGAAGGAGCTGGACGCGCAGTTCGAGACCATGCGCGCGATGCTGCGCGCCGGCGGAGCGTCGATGGTCTACCAGTTCATGGCCGACGACGACATCACGCGCATCCTCACGCATCCGATGGTGTCGATCGCCAGCGACAGCGGCCTCAACACGCTGGGCCGTGGCGTGCCGCATCCGCGCGGCTACGGCAACGCCGTGCGCGCGCTGGGTCTCTACGTGCGCGAGAAGCGCGTCATCACGCTGGAGGAGGCGGTGCGCAAGATGACGTCGCTGCCGGCGTCGCAGTTCGGCTTCACGACGCGCGGCACGATCGCGCCAGGCTTCGCCGCCGACCTCGTGATCTTCGACGAGGCCACCGTGACCGACCGCGCCACCTACGACAAGCCGCACCAGTATCCCGACGGCCTCGGCGACGTGCTCGTCAACGGCATCCCCGTCGTGACCAGAGGCGCGCAGACGACGGCCCGCCCCGGCCAGATCGTCACCTCGACGCGCTAGCCCGACCGGCCGATCGCGCCCGCCACGGCGCGGCATCGGCGCGCTGGCCGGTGAACCGGCGGCCGCGTCCCGTCGTCCAACACGGTTGACAGTTGATGTCTGTCTACCTAATATCTGTTCATGTCAGATATAGACATGCGGGCGCTCGATCGCGAGCTGAAGAGGGGCGCGGCGGAGCTGATGATCCTGGCGCTGCTCGACGCGCAGCCGCGGCACGGCTACGACCTGAGCAAGCTGATCGAGGCGCGCTCCGGCGGTCGCCTCAAGTTCCACATCGACTCCCTCTATCCCCTGCTCTACCGGCTCGAGGAGCGCGAGTGGATCAAGGGCACGTGGGTCGAGAAGCCCGATGAACGGCGGCGGCGCGTGTACAAGCTGACGCCGGCCGGGCGGCGCGTGCTGGCCGATCAGCGACGCACCTGGGACGCGTTCGTCGACGCCGTCCGCCAGGTCACGGGAGGCGAACATGCCTGACTGGGCCCGCGAGGTCCGCACGCGGCTGGCGTCCGTACGCCTGTCGCCCACGCGTGAGGCCGAGATCGTCGACGAGCTCACGCAGCACCTGCAGGATCGCTACGACGAGCTCGTCACGGGCGGCGCCACGCCCGAGGAGGCCGGCCGTCTCTCGCTCGAGGAGTTCCAGAGCGGCACCGCGCTGGCGTCGCGACTCGCGCCGTTGCGCCAGGCGCACCCGCCCGAGCCGATCACTCCGGCGGCGCCCACGGGGGCCGGGCTCACCGACCTCTGGCTGGACGTCCGCGCCGCGGTCCGGCAGTTCGTGCAGCAGCCCGGATACTGCGCGGTGGTCGTGCTCACGTTGGCCGTCTGCCTCGCCGCCAACCTGGCCATCTTCGCGGTCGTCGACGGCGTGGCGCTGCGCCCGCTGCCCTTCCCCGATGGCGATCGGCTGGTGGCGATCTACAACACCTTCCCCGGCGCGGGTCGCGACGTCGCACCGAACAGCCCGATGGACTTCTTCGATCGCCAACCGCTCCAGGGCCTCACCGGCCTCGCGACCTATCAGCGGCTCGGGCTGACGGTCGGGCAGGACGGCGAGGCCGCCGAACGGGTCGTCGGGCTCAGCGCCAGCCCCTCGTTGTTCCCGCTCATCGGCGCGAAGGCGTGGCGCGGACGTCTCCTGCTCGACGGAGACGCGGTCACCGGCGCCGAGCAGAAGGTGCTGCTCACCTTCGGCTATTGGCAGCGCGCGTTCGCGGGCCGGGACTCGGCCGTGGGCGGGACGCTGCGCGTCAACGGCACGCCGTTCGCCGTCGTCGGCGTGCTGCCCGAGGACTGGCGCTTCATCGACCCCACGCTCGACATCGTGATTCCGGCCGCGTTCTCGGCGGCCGACCGCGCGCCGGCGCGGCGTTACAACAACCAGAACTGGCGGCAGGTGGCGCGCCTGGCCCCTGGCGCCAGTCTCGAGGTGCTTCAGAGCCAGCTCGACGCCCTGAACGCCGTCAATGTCGAACAGGCGCCGGACCTGCGTCAGACGTTGATCGACATCGGCTTCACGACCCGCGTCATGCCGCTGCAGCGGTTCGTCGCCGGCGAAGCGGCCGGCAGTCTGTACCTGCTCTGGGGCGGGGCGTTGGTGGTCCTGCTCGTCGCCGGTGTGAACCTCGCCAACATGGTGCTGGTGCGGACCGCGGCGCGGCGCCGCGAATGGGCGACCCGCCTGGCCCTGGGTGCCGGCGCGCGGCGGCTGCTGCGCCAGAGCCTGATCGAGGCGTGGGTCCTGGCGGCGGCCGGTGTGGCCGTCGGCCTGCTGCTCGGGCGGTGGGCACTGACGCTGGCCCCGGCGCTGGGGCTGGACGCCCTGCCGCGCGGCACCGAGATCGCCTTCGACGGGCGCGTCATGGCGTTCGTGCTCGGGTTGGCCATCGTCAGCGGCACGGTGCTGGGTGTGTTGCCACTGGTCGCGCATCGCTCGGCGCGTCTCATGGCGGTGTTGCGCGACGAAGGGCGCACCGGCACCGGGAGCCGCGGCGCCCGCGTGATGCGTCGCGTGCTCGCGTCCGCGCAGGTCGCGTGCGCGCTGATCCTGCTCGTCGCCGGCGCCGCGCTGTTGACCAGCCTGCAGCGGATCCTCGACGTCGATCTCGGCTTCCGCCGCGACCGCCTCGTGACGGCGCAGATGAACCTGCCGGGGGTGCGCTACGGATCGGCCGAGGCGGCGCGCGCCTTTGCCGACCGCCTCCTCGAGCGCGTCCGGCCGCTGCCGGGCGTCGTCGCCGCGGGCGTGGCGTCGGCGACGCCGTTCGGTCAGGCGCCCGGCAGCAACCCGGTCTTCGCCGAGGGCTACCAGATGGCGCCCGGCGAGTCGATCGTCTCGGTGCATCACGTCTCGGTGTCGACCGGCTACTTCGAGACGATCGGCGCGCGTCTGGTCGCGGGGCGCTGGCTCGCCGATGGCGATGTCGACGGACGGCCACGCGTGATCGTGATCGACGAGCGACTGGCGCGGCGCTTCTTCCCCGACGGGAATGCGGTTGGACGGCGGATGTGGCCGTTGCGCGGCACCGAGCGGATGCACGAGATCCCACCGGAAGACCAGCGCTACACCGTGGTGGGCGTGATCGCCGAGGTCCGCCTGTCCGATGTGGTCGACGACCCGGGCATCCGCACGAACGGCGTCTGCTACTACCCCTTCGCCCAGCGGCCGACGCTCGGGATGGGGCTGGCCCTGCGCACCGAGGGCGATCCGGATCTGGTGGTCGGCGCCGTCCGGCGCACCCTCTCCGAACTCGATCCGGAGCTGCCCCTCTTTGGCGTCGCCGGCGTCGACACGCTGATCGACCGCTCGCTCTTCGATCGACGGACGCCGGCGCTGCTGGCGGCAGGTTTCGCCGCGGTCGCGCTGCTGCTCGCCACGTTCGGCGTGTACGGCGTGCTGGCCTACCAGGTGGCGCAGCGCACGCGCGAACTGGGCATCCGGATGGCGCTCGGCGCCGACCGTCCGCGCCTGTTCCGGCTGGTGCTCGGCGAGGGCCTGCTGATCGTGGTGACGGGCGCGCTGCTCGGCCTCGCCGGCGCCGCTGCCGTGCGCCGCGCCCTCGAGACGCAGTTGTACGGTGTGGGCGCGCTCGATCCCGTCGTGCTCTCGGCGGTGGTCGGGCTGCTGTCGGCCGTGACGCTCGTCGCGATCGCCATTCCCGCGGGCCGGGCGGCGCACACGCATCCCACCGCGGCGATGTCCGACGTCGGCTAGCGGCGAGCGCTGAACAACGACGCGACGTCAACCGCCGCGATCTCGGAGGCGTCGCCGCCGAGGCCCGCCGCGTGCGCGGCATGCCCGATGACGCGCGCCGGGGTCCAGCCAGCCCCGCGCAGATCGCGGACGCTGGTGTCGCCGTCGGACTTGCTCAGTTTCTGCGTCGGCGATTTCATCACCAGCGGGTGATGCCAGTAGGTGGCCGGCGTCGTCCGGCCGAGCAGGCGGCCGAGCAGGATCTGGCGGCCGGTCGACGCGAACAGATCGTCGCCGCGGATCACGAGATCGATGCCCTGCGCGTGGTCGTCCACGGCGACGGCGAACTGGTAGGTCCAGTTGCCGAGGCGGTCACGCGCCAGCAGATCGCCGCACTGCGAGGACGGCATCTGGGTCGACGGGCCGTGACGGGCGTCGTCGAACGTGATGGCGTCGTCAGGCAGGCAGACGCGCCAGGCGTGCGCCTCGTCGAGCGGCCAACCACGATCGCGGCAGGTGCCGGAATAGCGCAGCTCCCCGGCCGACGCCTCGTCGCCCGCCGCCGCCTCGATCTCGCGACGCGTGCAGGTGCAGCCGTACATCAGGCCGCGCGCGGCGAGATCGGCGGCGGCCGCGCGATACACGTGGTCGCGATCCGACTGCCGCCCCTCGCAGCGGCCGGCGCGGAAGGCCTTGGTCGGGAAGACATCCGGCGTGAAGCCGAGCCAGTCGAGATCCTCGAGCAACCTCGCCTCGTACTCGGGGCGGCACCGTTGGCGGTCGTGATCCTCGACGCGCAGCAGGACGCGGCCACCACTGGCTCGCGCCAGGCCCCACACGTGGATGGCGTTCACCACGTGGCCCATGTGGAGTTGTCCGGTCGGCGCCGGCGCGAAGCGGGTCAGGGGCAACGGCGGAAGTCGAGCCGTCAGCGCCACCGGCGAGAGCAGCATGCGGTCGCTCGATGCTATCGCGAGCGGCCGCCGGGCCGGTCGGGCGGCGGTCCGTGCCACTCGACCACCGTGTGCTGCCGCCGGGCGGGGCCCCTCGACCGGACGCGGCCGGGGCGGCGTATCCTCTGGCAGACGCATGGCCACCGCCATCGACATCGCGTTCCTCGTCGTCTACGTCCTGGGCGCGTTCGCCTACGCGTCGGCGCTGACGCTGTCGTTGCGGCAGGCCGCCCCCGTCTGGTCGACCGCGCGCCGCAGCGGACCGCTCGGCGCGTCTGGCGTGGCGCTGTTCGCCTGGTCGGCGGTGTGGTTCGTGGTGCTCGGCCTCGACCAGTTCATCGACATGGCGACCGGGTTCACGCGACGCAGCTGGCTGGACCTGGTCCAGCTGCTGCTCGTGTTCGGCTTTCCGCCGCTCATCATGAGCACCACGATGCGCGAGTCCCACGTGGCCGAGTGGCCGCCGCGTCCGCGGCGGTGGGCCGAACGCGTGCTCGCCCTCGGCTACGTCCTGGGCGCGACCGGTGCCGTCTTCGCCGGGTCAGTGGCGCTGCAACTCTTGCGGGTGCCAAACGCCGATCTCGCCATCGGCCTCACCATCGCCGGCCTGTTCACGCTGGCCGGCGTGTTCTCGGGCCTGGTGCTGCAACGCAATCCCCGGCGCGCCGCAACGGCCGAGAGCCACCGCCTGCGCCGGGTGCTCAACGGGCTCTTCATCGTGCTGGCGCTGATGAACTTCGTGCCGGTGTTCTCGTCCACGAGCGCCCTGAGCTTCGGCACGCTGGGCCAGATGATGAGCGTGACGCCGCTGCTCTTCCTCTCGGCGACGACCTACTACGAGAACCGCTTCGAGTTCTACGACCTGCTGGTGAAGCGCGGCGCGATGCTGCTGGCGACGCTGCTCACCCTGGGCGCGTTCTTCGCGGTGGCGCTGCCGCTGCTCGATGCGTTGCCGCGCGACACGACGCGGCCGTGGCTCTTCGCCCTGGCGGCGGTGCCGCTCATGATGGGCGCCCCACGCATGGCGCGCGTGCTCAGCCGCCAGCTCGATCGGGCGTGGTTCGGTCGCTACTTCACGCCCGTGACGGCGGTGACCACGGTGCTCGCGTCGATGCAGTCGGCCACCGACGAGGCGTCGCTGATTGCCGCCGCCGAAACCAGCCTGAAGGAAGTGCTGGGTGTGACCGTGCGGCTCGGCACCGAGGACGTGACGCCGGAGGATGCCCGTGTCGCGTTCAAGGTCGACGGCAGCGTCGCCGACCCCAGCATCTGGGTGGTCGTGCCGCACGTGCCGGGCGAACGCACGCTGCTCAGCGAAGACCTGACGCTGCTGCGCTCGCTGGGCACGGTCGTGACGTATCTCGTCGAGAACGTGCGGCTGCAGCAACGGCGGCAGGAACAGGACCTGCTCGAACAGGAGCTGCGGGTGCAGTCGAGCCAGTCGGAACTGAAAGCGCTGCGCGCGCAGATCAACCCGCATTTCCTGTTCAACGCGCTGAACACCGTGGCGTCGCTCATCCACAGCAATCCGGCCCGTGCCGATCGCGCCGTCGAGCAGCTCTCCGAGGTGTTCCGCCACACCCTGCGGCGCAGCGACAGCGAATGGGCGCCGCTCGACCAGGAATTGACGTTCGCCACCGCCTATCTCGATGTGGAGGAGGCGCGCTTTGGCGATCGCCTGCGCTACACCGTGGATGCCGATGCCACGTCGCGACGGGCGTTGATCCCGTCGATGCTCGTGCACACCCTGGTCGAGAACGCCGTGAAGCACGGCATCGCGCAGCGGCGCGGCGTGGGCACGATCGACATCGAGGCTTCCGCCGCCGACGGCCGGCTCGTGCTCGCGGTGACCGACAACGGTCCCGGTCCGCAATCGACCCCCGAGGCGGCGGCGTTCGCGCGCAAGGCCGGTGAGCAGTTCGGCCTGCGCAGCGTGCGCGATCGACTGCTGGGCCACTTCGGCGCCGACGCGCGGTTCACGCTCGAACGCGACGAGACCCGCGGTGTCACCGTGGCGCGCCTCGAGCTCCCGGTCGTGACGCCGGACGCGCGGGGCGCCGGCGCCGTGGAGTTGCGGGCATGATGCGTGCGGTGCTCGTCGACGACGAGGCGCCGGCGCGCGCCCGGCTGCGCGCGCTGCTCGGCGAGGTGGGCGGCGTGACCGTGGTGGCCGAAGCCGACAACGCCGATGCCGCCCGGGTCCAGATCGCGGCGCACACGCCGGATGTGGTCTTTCTCGACATCGAGATGCCGGAGGAGCGTGGCACCGACCTCGCGGCGTCGCTGCCGGAGCCGCGTCCGTTCGTCGTGTTCGCCACCGCGTACGAGCGTTTTGCCGTCGATGCCTTCCAGTACGACGCCGCCGACTACCTGCTGAAGCCGGTGACGCGCCAGCGACTGCAGGCCACGCTCGGCCGGCTGCACTCGAAGATCGCGGCGCGTCGCGAGGCCGTCCGCGAGCTGGCCGAGGCATCGCGGGCCCAGGCGCACCTGCTGCCACGCGTGTTGCCGTCGCTGCCTGGCTACGCGCTCGGCGCCGCGATCCTGCCGGCACGGGGGGTGGGCGGCGACTTCTATGCCGCGGTGCCGGTGGGCCCTCGGCTCGCCATGGTGCTCGGCGACGTGTCCGGCAAGGGCATGGCGGCCGGCCTCATCGCTTCGAGCGTGCAGGCGCGCTGGGAAGCCGCCCTGCGCCACGAGGACCTCGCGCTCGCCGACATGATGACGGCCCTCAATCACGACGTCTTCGCCTCGACCGAGGGCTCGCGCTACGCGACCCTGGTGCACGTAGTGCTGGATCCGGCCACCGGCGCGCTGCGCTACGTCAACGCGGGACATCCGCCGGCGCTCGTGATCGACGCGGCCGGCCACGAAACTGCGCGCCTCTCCGCCACCGCACCGGCGGTGGGCCTGCTCGAGGCGCCGTCGTTCCCGGCCGCGACCCATGCGCTCGCGCCGGGCGATACGCTGGTGGTCGTGAGCGACGGCGTGACCGAGGCGCTCGACGCCGCCGGGTCCGAGTGGGATGTGACCGAGGTGTCGCACCTCGTGGCTCGTCATCGCCACGACGCGCCGGCGCTGGCGGCCGCGGTCATCGATGCCATCCGCACGCATCGCGGCGCGCATCAGGGGCAGGACGACGTGACGGTGCTGGTGCTCGGGAGGACGGCGTGAGCTTGCGGGTGCTGCTGGTGGACGACGAGGCGCCGGCGCGCGATCGCCTGCGGCAGATCCTGTCGGAGCGTGCCGACGTGGCGGTCGTGGGCGAAGCCGAAGACGGCGTCCAGGCCATTGAGCGCATCCAGGAGCTGGCGCCCGATGTCGTGTTCCTCGACATCCAGATGCCGGGCTGCACCGGACTCGAGGTGGCGGCCTCGCTCTCTGGCGGACGGCCGGCCGTGATCTTCTGCACCGCGTTCGATCAGCACGCCGTCGACGCGTTCGAGCTGCGCGCCGTCGACTACCTGCTCAAGCCGGTGACGCGGGCCCGGCTCGATGCCGCGTTGTCGCGGGTCGCCGAACGCCCGGCGACGGCACCACCCTCGCCGGCGCCGGCCGACGACACCGAGCCGCCGGCCGAATCGGATCTGCCGGCCGGACCGCCGGCGCGCTTCCTGGCCCGGCGCGGGGCACGCTACCTCGTCGTGCCGTCGGCAGACGTCGTCGCCTTCAGCTTCGACGACGGCCAGACCCGCCTGCACACGGCCACCGAGCAGCTCCTGATGCAGCCCACGCTGACGCAGCTGCTGCGCCGCCTCGATCCGGCGCACTACTTCCAGGTGTCGCGCGCCGTCGTGGTGCACCTGAATCACGTGCGCGAGGCCAAGCCGCACACCGACGGCACCGGCGTGGTCATGCTGTCGAACGGCACGAGCGTGGAAGTGTCACGCCGCCGATGGCGGCCGCTGCTCGATCAGCTCGCCGGCTGACCGGGGGGCAGACCCGTTCGTCGCCGTGACTTTACACGGCCGTCGCCGTCGAACTCGGGGCCGACCATCAATGGGGCCGGACCCTGCTGGCTGACCCCTGCTAGCATTCGGCATGCGTTCGACTGCCCGCCTCGGTGCCTGCACGCTGGCCGCGCTCGCGGCCGTCGCGACTCCGGCTTCGGCCCAGACCCAGCTGCGCATCATGCCGCCGTCGGGCGCGACGTTCGCGGCGGGCCAGCGCTTCGACCTGCGAGTCGAGGCCACCGGCGAGATCGAGGCGCCGCGTGGTCTCACCGTGCTGCTCGACGGCAAGGACATCACGACGCAGAACTCCCTGGCGCCCGGACTCAACGGCGAACTGGGCTTTGGGGGTACCGGCACGGCGCTCGACGCCAGCAACCGTCCGGCAGCGCCGGCGCCGGCGACGACGTCGAACCTGCTGGTGCGGGCCCTGAGCTTCGCGACCGCAGGACGCCACGAGGTCACCGCGCGCACGGCCGACGGCGCCACCGCGTCGGCTTCGTACGACGTGGCGGCGTGGCAGACGACGCGCGCCGGCACGCCCGCGGCCCGCAACGTGATCATGCTGGTGGGCGACGGCATGGGCATCGCGACCCGCACCGCGGCCCGCATCGTGTCGCGCGGACAGACGTTCGGCAAGACCAACGGCCCGCTGGCCATGGACACGATGCCGGTCACGGGCCTGGTGATGACATCGTCGCTCAACGCGACGGTCACCGATTCCGCGCCGGGCATGTCGTCGTATTCCACCGGCCACAAGGCCAACAACAACCACGTCGGCGTGTATCCCGACAACACGCCCGACCATTTCGACAACCCGCGGGTCGAGTACGTCGGCGAGCTGCTGAAGCGCACCCGCGGCC
>CADEDM010000053.1 GCA_902826065.1 uncultured Acidobacteriota bacterium
GCGCGGACGGCGCGCGGAGGTCTCGGCGCGGACAATGGCGCGAGGGCGAGGCAGGCCGTCCGCGGCTGCCAGGGCGGCGTCGGCGGTGGTGTCGGCCATCGACAGCATCAGGCTCAGGCCGCGTGGCCTCGCCGTCGCGTACTGCAGCGCCTGACGCTCGGGCAGCGAGCGCAGCATCAGCCTGAGATGCTCGCGGCCGGTTCGTTCGGCGTCGATCGCGGTCGCCAGTGCGCCCGGGTCGCGAACCCGTGCGAGCACCCACGCCAATCCGACCAGCCCTCGCGCATAGAGCGGGTTGTCCTGCCCGAACACCTTGCCGCGGATCGCCAATGCGCGCGTGTAGTAGTCGCGGGCCGCTGCCAGGTCGCCACGACGGACCTGCAGATCTGCGTAGAGCGAGAGCACGGTTGCGAACTCCGGCGCATCGGGAGCGTCGAGCGACTCCCAGATCCTGACCGCGCGGGTCGCTAGCAGCTGTGCGCGCGTCACCCGACCCTGCACCGCGAGGGCCGACGCCAGATCGGCCAAGGTTCTCGCGGTATCCCGGTGGTCGCGACCGAGCGACGACTCGCGAATGGCCAGTGCGCGTTCGAGCAAGGGAACGGCTTCCCCGCTCCGGCGTTCTTCCGCGTACACGGTGGCGAGCTCGGTGAGTGCCAGCGCGACGAAGGGATGATTCGGGCCACCGGTGGCAGTGTGAATGGCGACAGCCCGGGCGAGTTCGCGCCGCGCGTTGTCGTAGTTGCCGAGCCTGGCGTCGATCATGGCCAGCACGGTGAGCGCCGTTGCCACGTACTCGTGCTCGCGACCCAGCCGACGTTCGAATGCCTCCAGCGATCTGGCCACGTAGCCGCGCGCCGCGGAGTAGTTTCCGGCGCGCAGCTCGGCCAGTCCGAGGCCGTACGTGAATTCGAACGTCAGCGGATGGCGGAGTCCGTAGTTGGTCTCGGCGATTGTCAGCGCCCGCGACTTGAGGTCGCGTGATCGCTCGAGGTCGCCGAGGTCCGCGACGGTTCCCGACAGGTCACGCAGCGCGATCGCGATCGCGGGATGATCGCCACGCAGCGTGCCTTCGGCAATCGCCAGCGCCCGCTCGGACACGGTGTTGGCCGCCGCCAGGTCGCCCTCGAACCAGAGCTGATCGGCGAGGACGCTCAGGGCCCGGAGCGACGCCGGATGGCCGGCGCGCAACCGTTCGACCATCGCCACGGCGCGACGGACGATCGGCCCCGAGGCGGGATAGCGCCCCTGCCGCTGCAGCGCGAAGGCGAGTTCCTGCAGTGTGTGAACGACCGGCAGGCCGTCGGCCGGGCCACGGTCGCGGATCGCGATCGCGCGCTGCAGCAGCGACACCGCGTCGTCGTAGCGGCCGCGGCCGACTTCCGCAGCGCCGATGCGATCGAGGCAGTCGGCGGCGGCAGTGGAGTCCGCGCCGGACAGACGCTCGGCCACGCTCAGGCATCGTCGCCCCAGCGCAATGGCCCGATCGTACGCAGCGGCCGCGATGAGGACATCTGCCGCCTGACGGAGGGGCGTGAGCAGGCTGCCGTCATCCGCACCGGCGCGCTGCTCGCGCAGACGCAGCGCCTCGAGTGCCGTCGCCCCCGTGGCATCGAGGGCGTCGCGGCCATTCGCGATGAGCGCTGCGACCAACGCGTCCCGGCCTTCGTCGGCGTGCTCGCCCGTCCGCTGATCGGGAGCGAGCGCCTCGACCACGCGGCGGGCCACGGCCTCGGCGTCGTCGTATCGGCCGGCGTCAACCAGCGCGGCGACATCGCCGCTCCGTGGTGACGGACTTTGATCGAATGACAAGCCAGCACAGGCCGCGACCGCCGCGACCACGAGGCGCGGCGCGACGAGTCTTCGAATGGCCTGGCGCGGCACTGCTCTCGACATCGTCGTACGCCCGAGCGGGCCACGAAAGGCCCCCGGGCCCTATGTGTCCGCTGAACCTCCCAGCAGGATCTTGATCTCGACCTGTCCGCCCAGGGCGTCGGCCGCGTCGAGCAAGTCGAGCAGCGCGCCGAGGCGCGCTTCGTCGAGCGCCGATGCGCCGCGCTTGAGCTCGATCCCGCGCTTGAGTTCGATGCCGCGTTTCAGCTCGATCCCGCGCTTCAACTCGATGCCGCGCTTGAGCTCGATGCCACGCTTCAGTTCGATCCCACGCTTCAGCTCGATGCCGCGGGCGGATTCCATGCGCCGCCTGATCTCGAGACCGCGGGTGTTCCGTCGCTTCGCCTCGAACTGGGCCTGTGTCGTCGCGTCTGCCATGATTCGGCTCCTTGTATGCGACCCGTCACTGTGTGGCGAGTTGGTGCGCCACGCCGCTCCAACGGCCGTTCTTGACGAAGTCCAGTTGCCGGTAGAGCGCGGCGACGCCGTCGAGGTCTCTGGGGGGCGCGACATTTGGCGCATACAGGCTGACGCCGTTCAGGCGCACCAGCTCGCCGGAGTTGCGGTCGTGGTCGACGACGAGCGACCAGTTCCTTGGGTCGTCGGCGTTCTCGACGACCTCGGGCCGCGACTGCGCCACGATGTCGCCGAGCGCGCGCGCCTTCTCCACGAGCCCTGGATACTCGACTTCGTCGAGCAGGCTGAGGCACAGGTCGGCCACGTCCACGAACGGCTTGCCCAGCTCCGTCTGCGACCGCGCAAAGGTTCGCGCCATCCGTTCGCACATCTCCGGGTTCGAGATGGCCATGGCCAGTTCGACGGCGACGCCTTGGGTCAACCGGAACAGCTCCTCGGTGTGGCAGAGATTCAGCATCGTTAGGCTCACTGCCGCGGTGGCCTCGTATGAGCCGCAGTATCTGCGCACGGCGTAAGACCCAAGCTCCGGAGGCGAGATGGGCTCGCTGCCCCGAGGCTTGCGGATGCGGTCGAGGATGAGGTGATAGGGCCAACCCGGCATCGGCACGCCGATCTGCGATGCGAGCAGGAACTTGGCAACGTCGCGCAACTGATATGCGACTTCCGCGGTAGCGATGTCGCAGGCGTCGAAGCCCAGGATGTCGAGCTTCGGCAACGGGCCGCCCTTGACGCCGGGACTCATCACCGCTTTGGCGTCGACCTGGACGCGCTCCAGCACGTCGCCGATGGCCGTGAAGTTCAGGGCCGTGTTGCTGCCGCCGCCAGGCCCGAGCAACTGTCCGAAAGTGAAGTCGTAGGCGTGTCCCCACAGCACGAGCAGCGAGAAGTCGTCTTCGCGATGGCCGGCCCGGCACAGGGAGTCGCAGACGAAGGCCGAGAGCGCATTGCCGTCACGGTAGTCGGCCTCGTCGTCGGCGACCTTGTCGTCGAGTCGCTTCATTTTCTTCTTGATGCCGTCGGCGGGATCGACCATGTCCGTCTCGGCGAAGAAGTGCGTGCGAACGGCCTTCTTCCCCCGCCCGAAGTTCTGCTGGACGAAGATGTTCAGCCCATGGCTGCCACCGCCGCCGACAGCCTCGATCTCGGCCAGGTCGTCTTTGGCGGCAGACCGCAAGTCCTGGCGGCCGGCGTAATCCGTCACCCCCATGAACACCATTACGGTCCATGTCTTCTTGCGGGGGGCTTTCAGCGCGGCGTTCTTCTTGTGGATGGCGGCGAGCTTGTCTTGGGTGGCTTTGTCCCACATCGGCTGGACTCCTCGGTTTCGCCGGACGCAGAGCATAGCCCCGCAGGGCACCGCCCGGTAGAACAATCTCTGGCCGGACAGCGGCGACACCGAAGCTAACGCCGGCGGTCCCCCGATCGAACGGCCTGTTCGATATCTCGCGGCCCGGCGTTGACCTCCAATGAGCAAGGGAAGCACCGCCCCATGTCATTCCAGGAGCCTGCCCCGCCGCCGCCTTCGGCTGGCCGTATCATGAGCCCGGCCGCCACCCCCGGTGGCCAGCCTGCCATGGACGACGCTGGCAACCCGCCGCTTGTTCCCGACCGTGGCCTCCACGACGACCCAGAGGCCACCATCGAGCTGGTCAACCGCGCTCGCGCCGGCGAGCGGGCGGCCCTGGACACGCTGTTCGCCCGCTACGAGGTGCGGCTGCGCCGCTGGGCCCACGGCCGGCTGCCGGTCTCGGCGCGCGGCGCCAATGACACCCAGGATCTGGTGCAGGAGACGCTGGCTCGCGTCTTCCAGCGTCTCGACGACTTCGAGCCGCGCCATCCGGGCGCGTTTCGCGACTACGTGTGGACCACGTTGTGGAACCGGATTCGCGACATCGCCCGCACGCAGGCCCGCCGCGGACCGTCGTCGCCCGTCGATTCCGACATCGTGGCGCTGGCGCCATCGCCCTTGGAGGTCACCATCGGCAGGGAGACCCTGGCCCGCTACGAGGCCGCGCTGGAACGCCTCAAGCCGGAGGAGCGCGAGGCGGTCATCGCCCGTGTCGAACTCGGGCTCTCGCACGCCGATATCGCGGCCGCCCTGGGCAAGCCCAGCGCGGCGGCCGCACACATGACGGTCAGCCGCGCGCTGGTGCGGCTGGCCGAGGAGATGGTCCATGAACGAACCGCGCGGCGCTGACGGCCACTCGCTGTTGTCGGTGGCTTCGTCCATCTCGGAAGGCGTGCCGGTGGCCTGGGACCATGCCGCCGCCGCCGCCGACGACACGACGGCCGCACTGCTCGACGAGTTGCGGGTCGTCGAGGATGTGGCGCACGCCAGCCAGGGACAGGCGCGGTCGTGGGGGTCGTTCACGATCCTTGGCGAGCTGGGTCACGGCAACTACGGCACGGTCTATCGAGTGCTCGACACCGACCTCAACCTCGAGATGGCGTTGAAGGTCCTGCGGCCACGGCAGTCGACGCACTTGTCGGACGCCGGTCGCGCGCTGAACGAAGCGCGGCTGCTGGCGCAGGTCAGCCATCCGAACGTGGTCCGGATCTATCGGGTCGAGCGGCGCGGCGACGACGTGGGCGTGGCGATGGAGCTGCTGCACGGCCGCACGCTGGACGATCTCGTGGTGCATCAGGGGCCGTTCAGCGCGGGGGAAGCGATGCTCATCGGCGCCGACATCTGTCGTGGCCTGGCCGCAGTGCACGGGGCCCGCCTGGTGCATGGCGACATCAAGGCGCAGAACGTCATGCGGGCGTCCGGCGGACGCACCGTGCTGATGGACTTCGGTGCCGGGTACGACGTGAAGGTTGACGCCGCCGCGGCACACCGTCTCACCGGCACGCCGCTCTATCTCGCGCCCGAGGTGTTCGCGGGCAACGCCCGCACGCAGGTCGCGGACATCTACAGCGTCGGCGTGTTGTTGTATTACCTCG
Source organism: uncultured Acidobacteriota bacterium (assembly GCA_902826065.1). Lineage (GTDB taxonomy): Bacteria > Acidobacteriota > Vicinamibacteria > Vicinamibacterales > UBA2999 > CADEFD01. The sequence goes on from CADEDM010000053.1 coordinate 5,254, forward strand.
CCACGGGCACGTTTCCGGTGGACGGCGAGACCGGCGCCGATGTGAAGCGCAAGCACTTCGAGCGGGTGCCGCGCCGCCGGCTGCGCGACGTTCGCGCCGATCTGCCGGCCGAGTTCATCCACGTCGTCGAACGCGCGACGCACGTCGACCCATCCTGTCGCCACCAGACCGCCGGCGAATTCGAGGAGGCGTTGAATCAGGCGCTGAGGCTCGACGCGGCGCTGACCGGTGAGGTGGACGTGCCGCGGCCCCGGTCGCGCCCGTCGCGCCTGCTGGTCACCGCCCTCGCCAGTGCCGCCGTCCTGGCCCTGGCGGTCATGACGTGGCGAACTCCTGAGACGGCGCCGGCGGCGACGCCGGGAAGCCCCGCCGTGGCCTCTGCCGGACTCGTCACGCCGCCCGCCCCGCAGGCGGCGGACGCCGAGGCGCCCTACCGCATTCAGGCCGCGTTCTACCGTGTCGAGGGTAGTCGCGAGGTCCGCCTCGGCGCGGGTGCCCGCGTGGCGCGACGCGATCGGCTGGCGCTGCACGTCACCAGTTCCGTGCCCACCTACGTCTACGTCATCAACGAAGACGATCGCGGCGAGTCGTACCTGCTGTTTCCACTGCCAGGCCTGCGCACCACCAACCCGTTGCCGGCCGGCTCGACTCATCTGCTTCCCGGTGCGAGTGCCGAGGAACGCGTCTACTGGACCGTGTCGAGTACGGGGGGACGCGAGCACTTCCTGATCTTCGCCAGTCCGCAACCGTTGTCGCCGGCGTTCCAGGGGCTGATTGATGCGCTTCCACACGCCAGTGCCGAGCGGGCCATCACGCCTCAGCGGATGTCATCCGCGATGGTGGGGGCCCTGCGAGGCGTGGGCGGGCTGGTGAAAGGACCACCAGTGGATGCGCAGCCGGGCCTGCGTGCCGAGTTCGGCGTTCCGCTGCCGGCTGGCGAAGAGACCGCCCGCGGCGTCTGGGTACGGCAACTGACGCTCGACAACCCGGGCCGCTGATCGAGGCTTGGCACCCTCGCCCGCATCCTCGCCCGTGCCCTGGGTCACGGCACGGGCGACTCACCAGTCTGTCGGGGCGCGGCAGGCGCGCATCGCGCGCTCAGTTCCAGCACGGCGCGGTGACGCCGGCCTGGGCGAGCATGCGGCGAAGGCGCGCGTGCAGCGCCGCGATGCGCGGATACAGCTTGCGCGGCTCCAGCCGCAGGTGCCGGGCAATCTGCGCAATCTGCAGCCCGTCGGCGTGACGGAGCCTGAGGATCGTGCGATCGGCCGGACACAGCTGCGCGAACACCGCTGCCACCTGCTCTCTGAGTCGCGCGCGGTCGACGGCGTGATGGAACTGCAGCAACTGCTCGAGCGGATTGGGATCGGCGGTGCCGTGATCGCACACGGCGTCCAGACCGACGAAGTGCCGTGATGGCCGCCGGCCGCGCGTGGGGGCTGGCGCCTCGGTCGCCGGCAGGCCACCCAGCATGGCCCGCGCCTGTGCGGGGTCGATGCCATCGCGGCAGATCAGCCGTTCGAGCCGCACCGCGGCAGGTCCCTGCCGACGCGCCTCCGCCGACGGGCGCCACTTACCCCAGCGGGCGGCTCGGAGGTCCAGGAACTGACGCTCGGCGATCACGGCCAGATAGGCGCCCAGAGAGCTCTCGCCCCTGAACACCCGCAAGGCGCGACAGTCGTCCTTGAGCAGATGTGCGAACACCTGTGACAGCAGCTCGTCCCGGTCCGGGGGTGGCAGCCGCCGTCGCCGGGCGACGCGATTGACCGCCTGCGACACCACCGCGACGTTGGCCTCCAGCCACGTCATGGGGTCAGTGATCCGTCCTGCATGGTCAGTTGCGGTCGGTGACATGGGACTCCTCGGCGAGCGGGGGCGTCGCGTCAAGGAGTTCAACGTTCGGGCCCGGTTGATCGAACGGGATGAACCTCCCGCCTGACCGGCTCGTCGAATCCGGGCATGCTGCTGCCGGTCCACGTGGCCGCGGGCGGGCTGGCCATGGTGCTCGGCGCCGTGGCGATCTCGGTGACGAAGGGCGGCACGCTGCACCGTCGCGCCGGCCTGCTGTTCGTCTACGCGATGCTGGCGATGGGCGGGAGCGGGGCGCTGATGGCGTTCCTGAAGAGCCCCACCGACGGCAACGTCTTCGCCGGCCTGATGTCGATGTACTTCGTCACCACGGCGCTGACGACCGTCCGTCCGGAGTCGTCGTGGACGCGCGGTCTCACCACTGTCGGCATGCTCCTCGCCGCCAGCGCGGCGGTGCTCAACGTCTTCGGCGGCATCACCGCCTTCAACCGCCCGCGCGGCACCCTCGATGGCGTGCCGTACCAGATGCTCTTCTTCCTCGCGACGATCCTGGGTCTGGCGGCCCTCGGCGATCGGCGCGTGCTGCGGTCGGGCCCGCCACGAGGCGGCGCGCGCCTGGCGCGTCACCTGTGGCGCATGTGTTTCGCGCTCTTCATCGCCGCGGGTTCGTTCTTCTCGATCCGCGCGCGCGTCGCAGCCGTGCTGCCGGAGCCCTTCACGGCGCTGCCGCTGCGGCTGCTGTTGATCGTGCTGCCGTTCGTCGTGATGGGCTACTGGTTGTGGCGGCTACGCCGGCGCCGGCCGCTGCCGGTGCTGGTCCGGCACGACTCGATGCCGGTCGCCGCCGGCCCGCGATGATCTCGCGCCACGCCTTGGCGCGTGAGCGCGCGGGTCAGGCCGGACCACCGCCGGCGGCGCGCATGGCGATGCGCTCGCGCAACAGCCGGCGCACCTCCCCGTCGGTGGTCTCCGAGAAATCGCGATACCACTGCCCGACGGCCGCGAAGTCGGCCGGCGCACGAACGCAGACCACCTGATCGGCCACGCTCTCGAGGTCGCGGCATGCGTCCCGCGATCCCACGGGCACACCCACGACGACGCGCGCCGGACGGTGTTGTCGCACGCCGTTGACGGCGGCCTTCATCGACGCGCCGGTGGCGAGTCCGTCGTCGGCCAGGACCACGACGCGGCCGTCGAGCGCCACTGCGGGCCGGCCTTCGCGATAGGTCTGCTCGCGGCGCTCCAGCTCCACCTGCTCCAGCCGGGCGATCTCGTCGATGACGCGCCGGGGCACGGCGAAGGCCGCGACCACGTCCGGGTTCAGCACCCGCACGCCGCCGGAGGCGATCGCGCCCACCGCCAGCTCGGGTTGTCCCGGCACGCCGAGCTTCCGCACGAGGTAGATGTCGAGCGAGGCATCGAGCGCGCAAGCCACTTCGAACGCCACGGGGACGCCCCCTCGCGGCAGCGCCAGCACCACGAGGTCGCGGCCGGCGAGATGCACGAGACGTTCAGCCAACGCGAGGCCGGCCTCGCGCCGATCGGCATAGCGTGCGTCGCTATCCACTGTGGGCATCGCGTTTCCCAGTCCGCGCCATCGTGGAGGTGGTGCAAACAGGATGCCCGATGGGTGCATCAGCACGCCATCGGGCGTTGCGAGTGATTGCCGGCGCTACGACGCCGTGCACGCGCCATGGAAGCGGGCGATGGTCGTCCACGCGCCGAGCCCGATACCCTCTGCCATCTGCGACAGCTCGGGCATGCTGTGCGTCAGGAAGATCAGGATCGAGCGGTCGACCGGGTCGGCCTGCCACCAGCTGCCGAATGCGCCCGGCCAGCTGATCGTGCCCGCGTGTCCGCGACCGCGGAGCACGTCGGCGTGCGCGGACTCCGTCACCACCGCGACCCCCATCCCGTAGCCGTGGCCCCGCGCGAACAGGCGCTGTCCCAGGAGTCGGGCCGCCGCGCGTTGATCGGCCGAGAGCTGGTTCGCGGTCATCATCGCGCGCAGATCCGGGCGCAGCAGGTCGACCTCGCCGTCGCCCAACAACATCCGCGCGAAGGCGAGGTAGTCGCCCGCCGTCGACCACAGCCCTTGCCCGCCCGACTCGAACGTCATCGGGTCCGGACGCTCGGCGAGGGCGTGACCACCAGGCGTGGCGACGAGCGCCGCGAGACGGCCGTGCGCGTCGAAGCCGCAGAGGCCCGCACGGCGTCCGCGATGTTCGGCCGGCACCGTGAAGCCCGTGTCGCGCATGCCGAGTGGCTGGAATACGCGGCGTGACAGCACCTCGCCCAGGGACGTGCCGTCGATGCGCGCGATCAGGAAACCGAGCAGGTCGGTCGAGACGCCGTAGTGGAACGCGGCGCCCGGCTGATCGACCAGCGGCATCGTCGCGAGGCGCGCGATCCATTCGTCGGGGCTGAGCGTGTTGTCGATGGTCGGACCCAGGGTGGCGGCCAGGGCGGCGCCAATCGGCCCGGTGTGCATCTCCGGGTAGGTCAACCCGGCACGATGGGTGAGCAGGTCGCGGAACGTGATGGCGCGTCCGGCCGGGTCAGTGGCATCGAGCGGGCCGTCAGGATCGCGCAGCACGCGCATCGCCGACAGTTCGGGCGCTACGCGGGTGATGGGCTCGTCGAGGTCGAGGGCGCCGTCGGCGCAGACCATCAGCGCGGCGGCCGTCGTCACCGGTTTGGTCATCGAGGCCACCCGGAAGATCGTGTCGCGCTCGACCGGCAGCCCCGTGGTGAGGTCGCGACGCCCGACCGTGACCGTGGCCGGCCCGTCATCGGGCCGCCACCTCAAGGCCGCCGCGCCGGCGAGTTCGCCGGCGTCGACGGCAGGTTGGATGGCGACGCGAATGGCATCAGAACGTGCGAGATTCGATAATTTCATGATTGATTTATTTAATAATTACATTATTATTTATCCGTGACAAGCGAGATCGCGGCGTCGGCTCGCCGGAAGCCCAAGGGCGACAAGCGGGACCGCACGCGCGGGGCGCTGCTCGAAGCCGCCCGTCAGCTCGTGCGTGAGAAGGGCTACGAGCGCACGACCCTGGAGGACGTGGCCAGCCGCGCCGGCATGACCACCGGCGCCATCTACGGGAACTTCAAGAACCGGGGCGAGCTCTTCATCGCCCTCGGCCTGACCTACTGGGCGCCCGTCCGGCCGAAGGTCGCCGCCGGGGCCTCGTTCGCCGACGCCATGCGCGCCCTGGCGGCCGCCACCATCGAAGCCGTCGCCGAACGCGAGACCGCGGCCGTGGGCCGCCTCACCGGCATCGCCTACACCCTGCAGAACGCGGACCTGCGCGCCCGCGTCCTCGATGTCACGACGCGCAGTTTCGAGCTCGGGGCGGGATGGCTGCGCGGGTTCGACCCGCGCGAGCTGCCGATGCCGGCCGAGGCGCTCGTGCGCGTGGTGCATGCGCTGATCGAAGGACTCGTGACGCAGCGGATTCTCACGCCGGAGCTGTATCCCGACGAGGTGATCCATGCGGCGTTCGCGGCGCTGGCGCGCCCGGTGGCGCCGGCTGATGCCCAGGCGTTCGCCGAGACGCCGGCCGGGCCAGGCGGCCGATGACGCCGCCGGGCGGCCGCCGGGCACGCTCGACTACTGCCCCGATCGCGTGGTCGGCGCCGGCGCCGGCGTGGCCCCCGGCAGGTCGTTCCAGAACAGCAGCGCGTTGAACACGAGGCTGTGTTCACCGAACGTCTGCCAGCGATAGATCGGGTTGTTGACGAAGAGCAGCACGCGGCCTTTGCCCGACGGCGCGTCGACGATCGCCGGGCGGTTGCGCAACTGATCGGCGCCACGCGCGAGTCCGCTCAACACGCCGGCATCGCCCCCTTGATAGCGCGCCAGCACCTGCGGACGCTCCGGCGAGCTGCCGATGAACGCCTCGAAGCCGGCCGGCGGCCCCGCGGTGAGCAGCGGGCCGTCGGCCCAGCGCATCGGCAGCGTCTTCTGGCCGCCGTAGCCGTAGAAGAGCGGATGCTCCGGGCGCAGGATCTCGCTCTGCACGTAGGGCCCCGGGGCATACCAGCCAGCGGCCGGGCGCTGCGCGTCCACGCCCTTGGCGAGGCCGAACTCGGCCGGGAAGTAGCTCGACACGCCGAAGGTCATCACCGTGCCACCGGCGTCGAGGAACTTCTGGAACTCGTTCACGCCTTCGAGCCCCATGCCGCCGCGGATGTCGTCGGTCTCCGCGTAGATCCCGAGCGACTTGAAGCGGTCGCTCTTCTTGTAGGCGAGCGGCTTCGACAGCTTCGGCTGCTCGTAGACCACCGCCTTGCCGTTCTGCGTCTGGTGCGGCACCAGGATGACGTCGTACTTCGCGCGCAGGTTCGCGCCCGCCTGCACGTGGTCCTTGTGGATGAGATCGAACGGAATCTCGAACCGGTCGAATGCCAGGCGCACCCAGCCCACTTTCTCAGTGTTCGCCCACGTCGTGTACATCGCGATGCGCGGCAGATCCACCGGCACCGTCTCGAAGGTCGTGCCGGCCGGCGCCGTGACGGCGTCGAGGCCCAGCGCCTCGACTTCCTTGCGCACGCGCGCGTCGACGCCGGCGCCACTGGTCGCGATCACGAAGGACCCGGCGGGCACGGTGACGTCGCCGACCTTGGTCTCGGCCTTGAGGCCCTGCATCGGCACGTCCTTCAGCCGGTAGCGCAGCGTGATCAGGTTGAGCGAGCCGGTGTGGCGCACGATCACCGTCGGTGACGCCGTGCCGGCCACGCGCCCCGCGGTCACGACGTCGGCGGTGAGCAGGCTGCCCGCGGCGTCGAGGATCGCCTTGTCTTCGATGGTCCTGACCTCGATGTTGTTGGCCAACGGCATGGTCCACGCGCTGTCGTCGTAGGTGGTGAGCGCCGGATCGGGATAGGTCTGCTTCTCGAGCAGCGTCTTGGCCAGCCGCCCGTACGGCTGGTTCAACTTCACGACGTAGGAGCCGGAGGCGAACGTGCCTTCCTTCACCGTCACGGCGGCACCGGCCTGGTGCACCTCGATGCCCTGACGGCGCAGCAGGTTCACCACGCGGTCGACCTGCGTCTGGTCGCGCTGACCGGCGGGGATCACGAAGCCGTGCGGGGCCTTGTCGCGGCCGGCGTTCACGCCGCCGAGCGACTTGCGGTAGAAGTTCTCGACGATCATCCCGGGGAAGGTCGACGCGAGATCGAGTGCCGTCAACACGCCGGTCTCGGCATAGTTCACCGAGTTGCGGATCGACCAGTCGACCTCGCCCGCAGGCGCGGGATTCGGCCGGAACCACTGCCGCGTCGTCTGCGCGCCCTGCAGCCGCGCCTTCTTCGTGTTGGCGCCGCCCTGGTTGAAGATCTCGTACATCCGCAGCATGCCGTTGTGGTTGGCGGCGGCGAAGCCGAGATAGCCGGGCGACCACATGTCGACGAACCCGAAGTGCCACACGCCGGGCATGCCGTAGCCGGTGAGCTTGTTCACCTCGTAGGTCGCGAAGAACGGCAGCTCGGTGTAGAGCAGCGGATCGAGGTTGGCGTTCTGCGGCGGCTGGCCGCTGAACGTGTAGAGCAGCGTCTGCGCCTCGTGCAGGTCGTGCCAGATGGGCGGCACCCAATTGAGGTACCACTCGAAGTGCGCGCGCAGCGAGTCGACGCCGTAGTTGATGTCGCGGTTGTTGTCGTGGAAGACGTACTTGCCCCAGTAGGGCGGACCGCCGTAGTTCTCGCCGCCGTCGTAGGCCTCGTCGATCTTGTAGGCGTAATACCAGTCGACGTAGCGATCGCGGCCGTCGACGTCGGTGGCCGGCGTGATGCTGACGACGACGTTGTCGCGGATGCGGCGCGTCGCGGCGTCGTCGCCCACGGCCAGCCGGTAGCCGAGTTCGAGCACGGCTTCAGGTGGGCTGGTCTCGGCGCTGTGGAGGCCCGCGGAGATGTGGTAGTGCGGCTTGGTCGCCGCGATGATCGTCTTCGCCTCGGCGTCGCTGAGCCCGCGCGGATCGGCGAGCCGCTTCAGGTTGCGCCGGTTCGTCTCGAGGTTCTTGATGTTGGCTTCGGAGCTGATGAAGGCGACGAGGATCTCGCGGCCCTCTTCCGTCTTTCCGGTCGTGACGATCTTCACGCGGCCGGGCAGCGCCGTCTCGAGCGCGCGGAAGTACTTGTAGGCGTCGGCGGTGTAGGTGAGCTTCTTCTCGGTGCCGATGTGGTAGCCGAGCACGTCCTTCGGCGTCGGCACACCCTGGCGTCGCGGCAGGTGGTCCACGAGCGGCGACAGGTACTCCGGACGCGTCGTCGCCTGCTTCACGAACGCGGCGTAGTCGGCATCCTGCGTCTCGGCGGCCGCGGGCCGGCGGGCCGACTGCGCGCCGGCGGGCGCCTGACCCGACAGGACCTCACCGAGCGCGAGCGTCGCGACGCACACGGCCACCGCGCCGGGAAGGCCGAACCAACCGAGTCTGCGCCGGATCATCACTGCACCTGCTTCCTGCTGCGACACGTGGATGGCCGGAAGCGACCGGCGTCCGAGGGTCGAGAAACGCCGGCAATTCTATCAACCGGGCGGGCGCGTCCGGCGGCACGGTCGGGACACGCGGGTCAGGGCGCGCGCCGGGCGCCGCGGGCGGCGGCCCGGAACATCACGATGGCCGCGTAGGCGACGACGACCACCACCAGCCACCGCAACCACGTCAGCGACATCGACTGCACGATGAACGCGGCGATCAGCACCGCAGGAATGCCGCCGATCGCGATGCCCACGGCCACCGGGAGGTTCAGCCGGCCCGACGAGAGATTGCTGAAGCTCGCGCTGGCGCCGGCCAGGGCCGACCCGCCGGCCATGATCGGAAAGCTGAGGCGCGGGTCCATGCCCATCAGGCTCAGCATCAAGAGCGTCGGTGCATAGTTGCCGATCCCGAAGTTGAGCAGCGCCCCGAAGACGGCCGACGCGACGATCGCGACAATCGTCAACGGCAGCGGCAGGCCGGTCGCGACGCCGCCGCCCGGCATCAGGTCGAGGTTCGTCGCCGCATAGAGGGTTCCGGCGATCACGAGCGCGACGCCCACCACTGCCTGCACCACCCAGATGCGCGTGCGCGCGGCCAGCGGTGCGCCGAACACCGCACCGGCCGCCGCGGCCAGGATGCAGCCCGCCAGCAGCACGGGATCGACCGACACGCCGAGGAGGACGAGGAAGATCAGCGCCTGGATCACCGCGGGCAAGGTGTGGCCGGCGATCATCGTGCTGGGAATCAGGCGGTCGTCCACGAGTCCCCGGAACTTGAACCACGCCATCGTCGGCGCGAACGAGCCGATGCCGAGCGTGTCGAGGAAGTTGGTGACCGCGCCGAGGCACAGGCCTTCGACCGACGGCCCCGCGCGCCGGGCCACGGCCTCGCGGACCAGCGCGATGGCATACGCGGCGGCAACCAGGGCGAGCGGGATGACGAGCGCAAGCAGCATGCGGCCGCGCAGACTGTATCAGCGCTGGGCGCTGCCTTCGCATGGCATCTCACACCGCGCGGCCGGCTGCTAGAATCGCGGGCGCCGGCCGGCCATCGCGAGGCCAACTGACGGCCGCCCCCGAGACCGATGACCGACGGAGCGTATCGCTGGCTGAGCGTGCCGCGGTGGTACCTCTGGGAGGGTGGCTTCCTGCTGGTCGCCAGCGCTCAGGGCATCGTGCCCGCGCACGCGCATCACGCCATCCAGATCGTCATCGCGCTCGAGGGGCTCGTGGCCCTGGCCGGGCCCGACGGCGTCTGGCGCACGAGCCGGAACGTGGTGGTGCGACCAGACGTCGAGCATTCCTTCGACTGCAACGGCGCCGTGGGCGCGATGGTGTTCGTCGATCCCGAATCGAGCGACGGGGCGTGGCTCCTGGCCTCGCTGACGCAGGACATCTCCGTCGTCCCCGACGCGCGGCTCGACGCCGTGGTTCACGAGCTGCGAGCGGTCGCGGACGCGCCCGACGAGGTCGCGGACATCGAGGGGCTGATCCGCCGCGCCGTCCACCACCTGCGGCCCGGGCGCGCGCCGGAACGGCGCCTGGACGCGCGGGTCACGACGGTGCTCGACGCGATCCGGGCGTCGGATGATCTGCGCATCTCGCTGAGCGACGCGGCCGCCAGGGCTTTCCTGTCGCCGAGTCGTTTCGCCCATCTGTTCCGCGATCAGGTGGGCCTGCCCTTCAGCCGCTACATGCTGTGGCGCAAGATGACGAGGGCGATGGTCGCCATCGGCTCGGAGCGGACGCTCGCCGCCGCGGCCCACGCCGCCGACTTCGCCGATGCCGCGCACCTGACGCGCACGTTCTACCAGATGGTCGGCATGGCGCCGTCGGTGCTGATGCGCGGCGTTTTCACCGAGATCGCCTCGCCGTTCGCCGCCCAGGCGACCGAGAGCGCGGGCCGGCCATTCCCGCGTCCGGCGGAATAGCCGATTCGTTCAAGCACTACAGCCGTTCCGTCCAATCCTGCCGGCCAGGCCGGGTGCGAGACTCCTGCTCGTTGACATGACGTCAACGCCACACAAGGAGCCTCACCATGTCGTCACCCTCGAACGCCTGCCGCTGTGGCGCCGACTGCCGCTGCGCCGGGACCTGCCGCTGCGGCGCTCGGTAGACGGGACGCCGGCGATGTCCTCGGGCACCCCGTGCTGGGCATCGCCGGCCTCCATATCCACCCCTCACCACGCCTCACGGCACCACGGAGCCACCCCATGACCCCCGCCTTCGCCATCGGCCTGGCCGTCGCGTTCGGCGTGGCGGCGTTCGCCGCCGTCAACCGCTTCGATCGCGAACGCGCCTTCTACGCCACGGTGCTGATCGTCGTGGCCCACTACTACGTGTTGTTCGCGGCGATGGGCGGCACCGTGGAGACGGTGCTCGCCGAATGCGCGGTGATGCTGTTCTTCGCTGCCGCCGCCGTCTGGGGCTTCACGCGAACGCCGTGGCTCATCGCCGCCGGCCTGGTCACGCATGGAGGGCTCGACGTCGTGCACGCCCACCTCATCACCAACCCCGGCGTGCCCGAGTGGTGGCCGCCCTTTTGTGCCGCGTTCGACATCGGCGCCGGCGTGTGGCTGGCCTGGTCGATGCGGGCCCGTCAGACAGCCCTTCAAGGAGCACTGCGATGACGTCCTTCCATGAACGCTCGCCCCTGCGGTCCACCCGCGCCGTCCTGCTCGCGCTCGTCGTCACGGCCGCGGTCGGTCTGACGGCCTGCAGTCACGCCATGATGCTGGCGGGCGCGGGCGCCCGACGCCCGGCGGCCTCAGAGTTCGGCCTCGGCCCACGGACCTCGGCGCAGGGCCGCTACATCGCGACACTCGCGCCGGAACGGCCGTTGCGGCCGCGACAGATGCAGACCGTGCGCGTGACCGTCACCGACGATCGCGGGCAGGCCATCGACGGCGCGACGCTCACGATCGACGGCGGGATGCCGCAGCACGGACACGGCCTGCCCACGCGCCCCCGTGTCACGCGGACGCTCGGCGACGGCGCCTATGACATCGACGGCGTGCGCTTCAACATGGGCGGCTGGTGGGAGTTCCGCGTCGCGATCGCCGGCAGCGCCGGCGCCGACATCGTCACCTTCAACCTGGAACTGTGACGAGGACGCCGGCCATGTGCTTCCATCGCCTGCTCATCACGGTCACCGCCACGCTGGTGAGCGCCATCGTGGCCACCGCGTCGTCCGGGCTCCAGGGCTGGAGCGTCGCGGACGTCGCTATGCTGCAGTCGCTGTCCCTGCGCGACCTCGAGCCGCTGCCGCCCGACCCCGGCAATCGCGTCGCCGACGACGCGCGGGCCGCCGCGCTGGGCGAGCGGCTGTTCTTCGACACGCGCCTCAGCGCGAACGGCCGCGTGGCCTGCGGAACGTGTCACTTAGCCGATCGCGACTTCCAGGACGGGCTCCCGCTGGGCCAGGGCGTGGGCACGACGGCGAAGCGGACGATGCCGATTGCCGGCATGGCGCGGGCGCCGTTCCTGTTCTGGGACGGACGCAAGGACAGCCAGTGGGCGCAGGCGCTCGGTCCGCTCGAGAGCGCCGTCGAGCACGGCGGGACGCGCGCGCAGTACGCCCGCGTCGTGATGGAACACTACCGGGCGGAGTACGAAGCGGTGTTCGGCGCGCTGCCCGACCTGGCGGCGGTGCCGGCGGCCGCCGGCCCGTCCGGGGACACCGCGTCCGTGACGGCATGGAATGGCCTCAGCGTCAGCCAGCGTCGCGACGTCACCCGGGTGTTCACGAACATCGGCAAGGCCATCGCGGCGTACGAGCGGCGCCTCGACGTCGGCCCCTCGCGGTTCGACGGGTTCGTCGACGCGCTGCTGACCCGCCGGCCCACCGCGGGTCTGCTCACCAGCGACGAGGTCGCCGGGCTGAAGCTCTTCATCGGCAAGGGCCATTGCACGGAGTGCCACAACGGCCCGCTGTTCACGAACTACGAGTTTCACAATACCGGCGTGCCGGCGCGCACGGGCCTGCCCGTCGATGGGGGCCGGCTGGCGGGCGCGGCGGCCGCGCTGCAGGACGAGTTCAGTTGCCGCAGCGAGTGGAGCGATGCCGCAGGCCGCTGCCCCGAGCTCGACTACGTGATCACCGGCGACCGCGCCCAGCAGCGCGCCTACAAGGTGCCGTCGCTGCGAAACGTCGCCGAGCGACCGCCGTACATGCATGCTGGCCAGCTGGCCACGCTCGCCGACGTGCTCGATCACTACAACCGCGCGCCGGCGGCGCCGCTCGGGCACTCGGAGCTGCATCCCCTGCGGCTCGAGACCGGCGAACTCCGGCAGTTGGAGCGGTTCCTCGGGACGCTCACCGGGCCCGTGCGTGTGTCGGGGGCCGTCGGGATCCGCACCCCGCGGTGACCCGTGCCGTCGACCTCGTCGTCGTGGGCAGTGGGGCCGCGGGCCTCGACGCCGCGGTCGCTGCGGCGCGCCGAGGGGAGCGCGTGCTCATCGTGCTGAGACCGGCGGACCAGGGCGACGTCTCTCACGTTCGGCGAACGATGCGCTCTGCCGCCGGCCACGTCCGCCGGCGGGTGATGGTGATGACCGGGACGGAGCTCGTGTGCGTGGATGGCGTCGGCGGCGTCGAGGCCGTGGTCGTGCGTCGCGCCGGCAGCGGCCGCCTCGTCGCATTCAACGCGCGCGCCGTCGTGATGGCGACGGCGTCAGCCGGCCGGGGTTGACGCGCGCCTAGGTCGAGACGGCCGGCGCCTTCGCGCCGTGGCGGGTGGCCTGCTCGAAGGCATGCGCGAGCTGCAGCACGCTCCACTCGTCGCGATGCCGGCCGACGATCTGCAGTCCCACCGGCAGTCCGCTGGCCGAGAAGCCCGCCGGCACCGAGATGGCGGGGTTGGTCATCATCGTCACGTACCAGCACGACCGCATCCAGTCGATGTAGTTGCCCATTCGCGTGCCGGCAATCTGGGTCGGATACGGCGTCGTGGCGTCGAACGGCAACACCTGCGTGACCGGCAGGATGAAGAACTCGTAGCGATCGAAGAACTCGCGGCTCTGCGCGAACATCCGCGACTGCCGGCCCTGGGCGCGGCTGATCTCGGCGCCGGTGGTCTTCGCCGCCTGCTCGACTTCGTACTTGATCGTGTCCTTCACCCAGTCGGGGTTCTGGGCGATGAGTGCCGCGTAGCGCGCGTGGTTGCTCACGAACCGCAGCCGTGGAAACGCCTCGTCGAGGCCGGTGAAGTCGGGCTCGGCTTCTTCCACGCTGCAGCCCAGATCTTCGAACACCTTCCGCGTGCCGTTCACGACGGTGCGGACGTCGGCCTCGAACGGAATGCCGCCCAGGTCCTTCCACCACGCCACGCGCACGCCCTTGAAGCTGCGGCCCAGCGGCGCGCGGAACCTGGCCGGGTCTTCGTTGATCGCCAGCGGATCCCGGCCGGGTCCGGCGATGGCGCTCAGGAACAGCGCGACGTCGGCGACCGTGCGGGCGATGGGGCCCGACACCGACAGCGGCGACCACGACGAGCCTTCGCCGGCGAGGCGTCCCGGGGCCGGCCGCAGACCGACGACGTTGCAGAACGCCGGAGGATTGCGCAGTGAGCCGCCGGTGTCGCTGCCGTCGGCAATCGGCAGCATCCGCGCGGCCACGGCGGTGGCGGCGCCGCCGCTGCTGCCGCCGCAGGTCTTGGTGACGTCGTACGGGTTGCGGGTCGCGCCGAAGACCTCGTTGAACGTCTGCGATCCGGCCCCGAACTCCGGCGTGTTGGTCTTGCCCAGTGTGATGGCGCCGGCGGCCCGTATTCGCGTGACGATCATGGCGTCGCGGGTCGGGACGTTGTCCTTGTAGAAGCGCGAGCCCTGCGTGGTGCGGATGCCGGCGGTCTCGACGAGGTCCTTGTGCGCGATCGGCAGGCCGTGCAGCACGCCCACCGGCCCGCCGCGGGCGATGGCTTCATCGGCTTTCGCGGCGTTGGCCATGGCCTGGTCGGCCACCAGGGTGACGATCGCGTTGACCTTCGGGTTGACGCGCTCGATCTGCGCCAGGTGCGCGGTCATGACCTCGCGGGCCGACACCTGTTTGCGGGCCAGGCGCGAGGCCAACTCCACCGCCGTCATCCCGCACAGCTCGGACGCCGAGGCCGGCGTCGCGGGTTGCGCCGCGAGCGGCGCTGGCCGCGCGGCCGCCCCGGTCACGCCGGCCGCCAGCGTAGCGTTGAAGTGCCGCCGCGTGATGGCCGTCGACGGACGGCCGTCGGTGGACTCGCTTCGATCGCGCTCTGTCGACATCGGCATGACTCCGGACGCGGGTGTGCGGGCGACCCCCGCCCGCGGACGGCGCCAAGCATACGTGATGCGCCGGCGACGGGCGTCCGGCGGCAGGCCTGAATAGCAACCGTTGCATTTGTATATCGATCGATATACAGTCGGCGCCCATGCCCGACCGGCCCCGCGGCGTCGATCACCTGCTGCCCCTCAAGCCGAAGGTGCTGCACGTCCTGCTGACGCTGGCCGACGGCCCGCGTCACGGCTATAGCATCATGCAGGAGGTCGCGACGCGCACCGGCGGCAGGATCCGCGTGTGGCCGGCGGCACTCTACGGCGCGCTCCGCGAGCTCGAAGAGCTCGACTGGATCGTCGAGTCGGACACCCGGCCCACCGGCGACGACGAACGGCGCCGCTACTTCGCGCTGACCCCGCTCGGCACGCGGGTACTCGGCGCGGAAGTACGGCGCCTCGAGGCCATTGTCGACCACGCGCGCGCCAGCGTGGCGCTGCGCCGGCTGGAACGGGCGTGAGGGCCGATCCGCGTCCGCCGACGCGGCCGGGGTTCTACGGCCGGCTCGCCGCGCTGCTGCGCTCGCGCGAACCCCGGCAACAGCGCGAGATGCGCGACGACGCCGATCGTCTCCTCGACGCCGCCCGCGCGCAGGGGCGTGCGGAAGTCACCGTCACCTGGGCCGGCCTGCTGTGGGATCTCGCCGCCGGCAGTGGACACGACGTGGCTCGCGCGCTGCGTTCCCTGGTACGCGCGCCGGGGTTCACCGTGACCGCGTCGCTCCTGCTCGGCCTCGGCGTCGCCGCCACGACGACGCTGTTCGCGCTGGTGAACGCCGTCCTGCTGAAGCCGCTGCCCTACGACGAGCCCGAGCGGCTGATGATGGTGTGGGAATCGAACGTGCCGCAGAAGCGGCTGCGCGAGGGGCCGTCGCCGGGCAGCATCGACGACTGGACCGCGGGCAACGACGCCTTCGACGCCGTCACGGCGTGGTGGACGACATCGGCGACGCTGCGTGGCCGCGATGGCAGCGCTCCGGTGAACGGCGTCCAGGTGACGGCGGGCTTCTTCCAGGTCTTCCGGCGGACCCCACTCGTCGGGCGAACCTTCACCACGGACGAGTACGTGGGCCGGCCGTCGATTGCCTCGGGTCTCACCGGCGGCGTGGAGCCGGTGCTGGTGCTGAGTCATCGCCTCTGGCAGAGCCTGGGCAGCGATCCCGCGCTGGTCGGGAACACCGTGCTCATCGAGGGCCGCACCTGGCGCGTGCTGGGCGTGATGCCTCCCGACTTCGCGGTGCCGAACGCGGAGGCCGCGTTCTGGACCCCGTGGGACGTCCGCGAGGCGTATCGCGGTCCGCGGTTCCCCGACGGCCCGCCGCGCGACTTCCGCTTTCTGCGTGCGGTTGGACGCTTGAAGCCGGGGCTGTCACGGGAGGCGGCGGCGGAACGCATGGCGGTGCTCGCGGCCCGGGCCGCGATCGATCATGCACGCACAAACACCGGCTGGAGCCTCGAGCTCGTGCCGCTGCAGGACGAATGGGTGCGGTCGAGTCGCACCGGGTTGCTGCTGGTGTTCGGCGCCGTGTTCGCGCTGCTGCTGCTCGTGTGTGCCAACGTCGCCAGCCTGTCGATCGCGCGTGGCGCCGCCCGCATGCGTGAGGTCGCGATTCGCCTGGCGCTCGGCGCCGGCACGGCGCGGGTGGTCCGCGAGCACCTCGTCGAGAGCGCGTTGTGTGCGGCCCTGACGGCAGGCGTCGCGCTGGTGCTCACCGCGTGGTCGCTGGGCGCCGCGGTGGCGTTCGCGCCCGCGACCATCCCGCGACTGCACGAGGTCGCGATGGACGGCAGCGTCGCGTCGTTCGCCCTGGCGGCGGCGCTGTTCGCCACGCTCATCGCCGTGGTCCTGCCGGGGCTGCGCGGCCGATCACCGGCGATCGCACCGGCGCTGAAGGACGGCGCGCTGTCGTCTGGACAGCATGCCAGCCGCCTGCGTCGCGGGCTCGTCGTCGCGGAGATCGGCGTCACGGTGGTGCTGCTGGTCGGGGCCGGCCTGCTCGCCCGCAGCTTCGCGGGCCTGCAGCGTGTCGATCCGGGCTTCGAGGTCGATCGGCTGCTCGTGCTGCGCATCGCCCCGGATGTCACCCGCTATCGCGGCCAGGCCGTGGTCGACTACTACGGCCGTGTGTTCGACGCGATCCGCGAGGTGCCCGGCGTGACGTCGGTGGCCGCGGTCACGTTCCTGCCCATGAGCACCATCGGCCAGGACTTCTACCGCCCGTACTGGGTTGAGGGCGCGCGTCCCGAGGGCACGACCGTGCCGGTCGCGAACGTCCGCATGGCGACGCCGGAGTACTTCGCCACGCTCGGGCTGCCGCTGGTCTCGGGCCGCGAGTTCTCGGGCCAGGACGCCGCCGGTGCGCCCGCCGTCGTGATCGTCAACGAGAGCCTCGCGCGCCGGACCTGGCCCGGCGACGACCCGGTGGGCCGCACGCTCATCCTCGACTACCAGAACGGGCCCGCGCCGAAGCAGGTCGTCGGCGTGGTGCGCGACGCGCGGAACTACGGCCCGCGGCGCGACCCGGCGCCGGAGATCTTCATCCCCCACGCGCAGAACCCCTACCTGGTCATGAACGTCGCGGTGCGCACCGCCGCCGATCCGGCAGGGCTGGCGCCGACCGCGCGCGCGCAGGCGCTGAGCGTGGATCCCGAGCAACCGGTGCATTCCGTCACGACGATGGAGCGGCTGCTCGACGACACGATGCAGCAGGACCGTTTCGCGATGCTGTTCGTGGCGCTGTTCGCGGTGGCCGGACTCGTCACCGCCACCACGGGCGTCTACGCGCTGCTGGCGTATACGGTGGCACAGCGCCGGCGCGAGATCGCGGTGCGCATGGCCATCGGCGCGTCGACGAGGTCGGTGGCGTGGCTGGTCGTGACGGAGTCGCTGATCCTCGCCGTCCTCGGCTGCGCGGTGGGCGCCGTGGGCGTCGTAGCCGTGAGCCGGGTGGCGGCATCGATGCTGTTCGGCATCGCGCCGCAGGATCCGCTCACGCTGACGGCGACGGCCGGTGTCCTGCTCGCGGCGGTGCTGATCGCGAGCTGGTTGCCGGCGCGCCGGGCCGCGCGCGTCGATCCGGTCGCCGCGATGCGCGTCTGACCGCGATGCCGGCGGTACAATCCACGGCTTGATGCGGCTCCTCGTCCGCGCCGGCGCGCCCGTCGTCCTCGCGCTTGGTCTGGCGGCGCCTGCGGCCGCAGCCCCGGTCTTCTCGACGTCGACCATCGAGATCGCGCCGGCCGCGCCGCTCGAAGCCGAGCTCGTCACCTTCACCATCCGGCTGCGCAACTCCGCCGCTGACGACGCCGGCTCGGTGTACGTCACCGTGGACTGGCCGCTGATGGGCTTCCTGGTGGACGCGAGCGGCGTCGACGGCGCCGAGGTCGACCACGATGCGCGGCGCATCACCCTCAACCTGCCGCTGCCGGCTGGTGGCGAGCATCGGCTGGCGGTGCGGATGCTGGCGCCGCGTGACTCCGGCGGCGACACGTTGCGCCTGGCATTGCGCATGTCGCATTTCGCCAGCAACACCGATCACTACGACCAGGCCGCCGTCGCCATCGACACCCGGCTGGCCGACCCCGGCGTGCCCCTGGGCGGCGTGCGCGTGACCCGTGCCGGCATCGTCGTGTTGAGCGTGCTCGGCGGAGGCGTGCTGCTGTGGCTGGTGCTCCAGTCGCTGTCCGGCAGCCGGCGGAGGACGCCGGGCGGCGGCGCCGGGCGCGGCGTTCTCGCCTCGCGTGTCGGACCGGCGGCGGCGGCCGCGGCGATCACCCTCTCGATGGGCTTCTGGGTGCTGTTCGCGACGATGGCGTGGCGCGACTACCGATCGCTCTCGTGGCCCGGCACCACCTGCACCATCCTGGGCGGACGCCTGAGCGCGCAGTCCACGACGCGGTCGGGCACGCGCACGACCGGAGGCGCACCGCGCGACGACACCAACTACGTGCCGGTGCTCGGGCTGAAGTACGCCGTCGACGGGCGCGAGACCTACTCGTCGGGATACGACACCGGCTCGCGGCTCGGCGTCGGCGGCCAGGGTGGGCGCACCACCGAACTGGCCCAGTGGAGCGTCGGCGGCACGACGCCGTGCTGGTACAACCCCGACGACCCGCTCGACATCGTGGTCCTGCGCGGCTTCGGCGGCGCCTACCTGTTCGCGTTGATCCCGATTCCGGTGTTCTGGATCGGGCTGGTCGGCGCGCGCACCGCCGCCGCACGCGACTGACGAGCGCCGCGCGCTATCTCGAGAGCGTCGCGGCCAGCCGCCGCAACGCCGCCAGCTCGGTCTTCTCGACCGCGCCGAGCGCGGCGCGCCGCTCCTCGATGCCCTCGATGAGGCGCTTCATCAGATCCTTCGAGCCGTCGGTGGGCGGGCCGTCACCCATCGACGCGAAGTCGATCAGTCGCGCCAGCTTGCTGTCGATGCCGGTGGGATTGGCGATCAGGTCCTGGCCGGCGCGGGCGCGATACTGCACGAGGCGCTCTTCGATCGTGTAGAGCTTGTTGTTCAGCTCCTGCATCGACTTGTCGAGCAGCGCCTGCGACTCGGGCGTTCGTCCGCGCCGCGACTCCTTGGCCTTCTTCACGAGGTCTTCGGCCATCGTCCGCGTGTCACGCACCTGCTTCACGACCGCCATCGTCTCGGTGAGCCGATCGCGCGCGTCGAGGAGGAACGTGAACTGCGCCTCGAGTTCGGCGTCGGTGTAGGCCAGGCGCGGGTCCTTGACAATGGTCGCAGTGGTGCGGCTCTGCACGCCACCCGCCGAGAGCTCCACGGTGTACGTGCCCGGTGCCGCCACCGGGCCGACGGCGCGGCCCTGGAATACCGCCCCTGGCAGCACGGTGGGCGCCGGGTAGCGCATGTCCCACACGAACGTGTTGGCGCCGGTGCGCGCGACCGGCCGCCGCGGTCCCCCGGCCGGCGTGCCTTCGGGATCGTACGTGACGGTGCGGATCACGCCCGCGCCGGGGCCGCTTGGTTTCGAGATCGTCAGTGTCACCGGTCCCGCGGGCTTGTCCTTCAGGTAGAAGGGCACGACGACGCCGTTCGGCGGATTGACGCCGTCGATGTCGGTGGCGGTGGCGAAGGCACCGGCGAGTGAGGCGCCGCGGCCGAAGCGCACCGTGGTGCGCGGCTGGAAGAGGTGCGCCGCGTCGCTCATCGCCTGCGGCGTGAGCTGGTGCAGGAGCGCGACGTTGTCCAGGATCCAGAACGAGCGGCCGTGCGTGGCGATCACGAGGTCGCCGTCCTTCACGACCAGATCGTGCACCGGGACGACCGGCAGGTTGAGCTGCAGCGGTTGCCACCGCGCGCCGTCGTCGAACGAGACGTAGACGCCGGTCTCGGTGCCGGCGTACAGCAGGCCCTTGCGGCCCGGGTCTTCGCGGATGACGCGCGTGAAGTCGTGGCCCGGGATGCCGTTGACGATCCTGGTCCACGACTTCCCGTAGTCGGACGTCTTGTAGAGGTACGGCGCGTTGTCCTGCAGCTTGTAGCGCGTCGCGGCGACATAGGCCGTGGCTGGATCGTGCGGCGACGGGTCGATGATGCTGACCAGCGCGAACTCCGGCAGGTCAGGCGGCGTGACCTTCGTCCACGAGCCGCCGTTGTCGCGCGAGACCTGCACGAAGCCGTCGTCCGATCCCGCCCACAGCACCCCCGCCTGCTTCGGCGACTCGGCGAACGCGAAGATCGTCGCGTACCACTCGGGGCCGTAGGCCTCGCGCGTGATGGGGCCCCAGTACTCACCCGGCGACGGGCTCATGTACGAGGGCGTCTTCTCCAGCGTCTTCGGATCGGCGCGCGTGAGATCCGGGCTGATCACTTCCCAGCTCTGGCCTTCGTCGCGGGTGCGGTGCACCACCTGCGACGTGACGTAGAGCGTCTTCGGATCGTGAGGCGACACCATCACGGGGAAGGTCCACCAGAAGCGGAAGTTGATGTCGGCCGCGCCCCAGCCGTAGTGGGTTTCGGGATTGGGCGAGATGTCGCGCACCTGCTTGGTGCGGCGGTCGTAGCGGTGCAGCCAGTGGTGATCGGCGGCGTAGATGATGTTCGGATCGGTGGGATGCGGCGCCACGTAGCCGTCTTCCCCGCCGCCCACGGTCTCCCATTCCTCGATGGTGATGCGGCCATGGTCGGAGCGGCTCGGCACCGAGATGGTGGTGTTGTCCTGCTGCGCCGCGTAGAGACGGTACGGCACCTGGTTGTCGACGGCCACGTGATAGAGCTGCGCCGTCGGCTGGTTGAGGATCGTGGACCACGACTTGCCGCCGTTGAAGGTCACGGTGGCGCCGCCGTCGTTGCCATTGACGATCCGCATCGGGTCCTGCGGGTCGATCCACAGATCGTGGTTGTCGCCGTGCGGCACGGCCACCTCGGTGAAGGTGGTGCCGCCGTCGGTCGACTTCCACAACTCGACGTTCAACGCCCACACCACGTTCGCGTCCTTCGGATCGGCGACGAGGTGGTGGTAGTACCACGGTCGCTGCGTGAGGTCGGCGTTGTCGGTCAGGTGCGTCCAGGTCTCGCCGCCATCGTCGGTGCGATAGATGCCCTGATCGGCGCCGGCGGCGTCGATGATCGCCCACACGCG
>CADEDM010000054.1 GCA_902826065.1 uncultured Acidobacteriota bacterium
TGGCCGGAGTACTGCCGTCGACGGGTTGGGTCCAGTCGAGCTTCGGATCGCGCTTTGGCACGAAGTTCGAGTGGAAGTAGGCGATGTTGCCGTCGGCATCGGCGTAGAGCGTGTCGTTGGACGAGTTGGTGTGGGCCTCCATCACCTGCTTGTACTCGGAGATGTTCTTCGCCTTCGTGCGGCTGAACGACTGGGTCAGCGCCTTGAGCGGCTCTTCCATCAAGCGCACCGCCACGAGCTTGCCGCCCTGCTCGCGCACCACCGGTCCGTGGTGGCTGCGGTAGACGGTAAAGGTCCGCTTGGCCATGCCGTTGGCGGTGCGATAGGGGATGTCGATGGTCTTCGTCTGCAGGGGACGATCTTCGTTCCCGAACTTGTAGACCAGCTGATCGTTCTTCTTCGTCGTGGTCAGCAGGTACTCGTCGATGTTGTCGACGCCGCTCGACGTGTGCATCCAGCCGGCCTTCTCGTTGAAGCCCTGGTAGATGAAGAACTGGCCCCAGGTGAGCGCGCCGTAGGCGTTGAGCCCCTCCTGGCTGGTGACCTGTGCCTCCTCACGGAAGAAGAACGAGGTGTGCGGGTTGATGAAGAGCAACGCCTTGCCGTCCTTCGTGAGCTTCGGCGCGATGGCGAAGCCGTTGGACCCAGTGGGCTCCGGTGGCACCGGCGCGTACATCGGATCGGGCTCGACGCGGGCCAGCGCCGCCGGATTCTTGCCGTAGAAGGCTTCGAGCCGCGCCAGGTTCACGCTCTCGATGTCGCCCCCGATCGAGCCCTCGCTGAAGCTCAGTGCCATCCACGGCTCGAACGTCGTGATGACGCGCGGCTTCACGTCGGGGTGCGTGGCCAGGTAGAAGTTCAACCCGGCGGCCCAGGCGTCCATGTTCGCCTTCAACCAGTCTGGCGCCTTGGCGTACTGCGCCTTGAGATCCTCGGGATCGATGAAGAGCTTCATCCGCAGGTCGCGCCAGATCTCCTTCTCGCCTTCGGCCTCGGCGAGACGGCCCTGGGAGTTGATGAAGTTGGTCTCGACGCGGTTGAAGTCGTCCTCGGCCTGCGCGTACATCAGCCCGAAGATGGCGTCGGCGTCGGTCTTGGCACTGATGTGCGGGATGCCCCAATCGTCACGGGTGATGGTGACGCCCGCGGCGCGCGTCCGCCACGCG
Organism: uncultured Acidobacteriota bacterium; assembly: GCA_902826065.1. Taxonomy (GTDB): domain Bacteria; phylum Acidobacteriota; class Vicinamibacteria; order Vicinamibacterales; family UBA2999; genus CADEFD01. Next base: position 1,167 of record CADEDM010000054.1, read on the forward strand.
GCGACGTCCGGCGATTCGGCGGGCGCGGGTGGAGGCGGCGACGAGCAGGCGGCGAGGGCGACCAGGGCGACGGCGGTGACGAAGGGCTTCATGCAGGACTCCAGCGGCGATCATGCCCGGCCGAGATGGATGGCCGGCGCGGGGAGGATTGTGGCACATCGGGCCGGGGCTGGGGGCTGGGGGCTGGGGAATACGGAAAGGCGCCGCAGCGGTCGAACTGCTGCAGTTCTCTCACTGGAGCCGTTGGCCCACGTGCACGGCGACTTCCGACCCCACCGCCACGAACGCCGACTGCGGGCGCGCCGCGAGGACGTCCGCGAAGTCCGCCCCGTAGAGCGGTGCGGCATTCCCTTCGAAGATCGCGTCGGGTACGGACCACACCGGCCACGAGGGGTGCTCGACCTGGTACTCGAGCGTGCCGCCGTCGCGCTGGCGCGTGTAGCCCCAGTAGTGTTCCGTGATGAACTCGGCCTCGGAGCCTGGCGGGAACGGCGCGGCCGGGCCCGTGGGTCTGGCCGCGATGCGGTAGGCGGCGCCGCGATGACGCCATCCGTAGGCCACGAGGCCGCCCCGGCCGGGATCGAGGTCGACGTCGTGCCACATCGGCACGGCCACGTAGGGCTCGTTGTACGTCAGTCTCGCCGTCCACGCGATGGCCGAGCGGGGCACCAGTTCGCGGATGAAGACCACCGCCCGGCGCATCGTGCCGTCGGCCGCGCGCCGGCGGACGTAGAAGCGCAGGTTGGCTTCCTCGAAGTCCCTGTGGAACGGAATGGGCACACCGCGGACGCGGGTGTCGACGAACTGGAACGCGACCAGGCTGACCAGTGTCTCGCCCCGCCAGTCGTCGAGCTCGGTGCCGGACGGCACGAGGGGCAGCAGCCGCTCGCGCGGGCAGGCGTAGTTGAGGAGGAGCAGGCTCTCCCAGCGTGCGGTCAGGAAGGGCCGGGCCGGCCGCATGGATGCCTCGCGGACGGACCGTGGCGGCCCGTCCGGTCGTGCACCTAGTGCAGCGGCACGCCGCCGCCGCCGATCCAGCCGCGCGTCGCGTAGTCCATCAGCGTCTCGGCGAACAGGATGGCCACGAAGAACAGGCTCAGCACCACCGTGATCTTGGTGAGCTGGCTGCTGTACTTCACGTGCATGAAGTAGAGGATGACCAGCGTGGCCTTGATGCAGGCGATCAGCAGCGCCACGATCGGGTTGAACGAGCCCAGGTTGACGAACGCGGCGCCCACCGTGATGGCGCTCAGGATCATCAGCGCGCCGAAGATCGTGAAGTAGATGCTGAGCGGCGAGACGTGAATGCCAGAGTGTTCAGATGACATGATGCCGTCCTAGCCGCCTAGTGCCGCTCGACGAGATACAGCAGCGGGAACAGGAAAATCCAGACGATGTCGACGAAGTGCCAGTACAGGCCGGTCATCTCGACCGGCGCGTGGTACTCGCTGTCGAACCGCCCCTTGTGGGCCATCCACGCGATGATGAACAGGATCACCACGCCGACGATCATGTGGAGGGCGTGCAGGCCCGTCATCACGAAATACAGGCTGAAGAACAACTGCGTCGTGCGGTTGATCTCCGCGCGGCCCATGGTCATGCCGCTGGCCGGCTCTTCATGGGTCTCGCCCAGCAAATCGGCGTGATGGTAGAAGTCGAACGACGCGCCCGGCACGTGATGGTGCTCGAACTTCAGGCTGTACTCGTAGACCTTGATGCCCAGGAACACCGAGCCGAGCACGATGGTCGCGAGCAGCCAGTTCACCGTGGCCTTGCGCTTGTTGGTCTGGGCCGCGCGCACCGACAGCGCCATCGTCAACGAGCTGCCGATGAGCACGACGGTGTTGACGAGGCCAGGGACGATCTCGATCGACTTGCTGGCCAGCGCCCACGCCTCGTAGTACCAGGTGCGGTAGAGGGTGTAGACGATGAACAGGCCGCCGAAGAACAGCACTTCGGTGAGCAGGAACACCCACATCCCGAGCACCGCAGCCTCGCGCTGCTGCGGCATCGTGTCGAAGTGATGCTGCAGCGCCGGGTGGTGCGCGTGGCCGTGATCGGCCGGGATGCCGTGAGCGCCCGCGTGGGCGTGTGCGGCGTGAGCGTGCGCGTCAGACAAGCTTGGCCTCCCGAATGACCTGCGGCGTGTATTCGTACGCCTCGGGGATGTCGGTGGGCACCTCGACGAAGTTCTCGGTCAGTGGCGGCGACTGCGTGCGCCACTCGAGGCCGGAGGCTCCCCACGGGTTGTTGCCGGCCACTTCGCCCTTCTTCAGGGAGTAGGCGAAGTAGAGCACCGGCAGGATGTAGCCGATGCCCAGCACCGACGCGCCCGCCGACGACAGCACGTTCAGCACCTGGAACTCGTCCGGATACATGTGGTAGCGGCGCGGCATGCCCATGTAGCCGAGCACGAACTGCGGGAAGAACGTCAGGTTGAAGCCGACGAACACCAGGATGGCGCTGATGCGCGACCAGAACTCCGAGTACATCCGGCCGAACATCTTCGGCCACCAGAAGTGCAGGCCGCCGAGGTAGCCCATGATGGCGCCGCCGACCATGATGTAGTGGAAGTGCGCGACGACGAAGTAGGTGTCGTGCAGGTGGATGTCGGTGCCGAGCGTGGCCAGGAACAGCCCGGTCAGGCCGCCGATCAGGAACAGCCCGAAGAAGCCGTAGACGTAGAGCATCGGCGTCTCGAACGACAGCGACCCGCGGTGCATCGTCGCCGCCCAGTTGAACACCTTGACCGCCGACGGGATCGCGACCGAGAAGCTCAGGAACGAGAACACCATCGCCGCATAGGTGGTGATACCGGCGACGAACATGTGGTGCGCCCACACGATGAAGCCGAACACCGCGATGGCCAGCGACGAGAAGGCGACGAAGCTGTAGCCGAAGATGCGCTTGCGCGAGAAGGTCGAGACGATCTCGCTGATCACGCCGAGCGCCGGCAGGATCATGATGTAGACCGCCGGGTGCGAGTAGAACCAGAACAGGTGCTGCATCAGCACCGGGTCGCCGCCGCGCTGCGGGTCGAAGATGCCGAAGCCGAAGGCGCGCTCGACGAAGATCATGACGATCGTGATGGCGACGACCGGGGTGCCGAGCACCTGGATGAGCGACGTGGCGTAGTGGGCCCAGATGAAGAGCGGCAGCTTGAACCAGTGCAGGCCGGGCGCCCGCATGCGGTGGATGGTGACGATGAAGTTGAGGCCGGTGAGGATCGACGAGAACCCGGCGATGAAGACGCCCAGAGCCGTGGCCGTGACGTTGGTGCTCGACGAGGCCGAGCTGTAGGGCGTGTAGAACGTCCAGCCGGTGTCGACGCCGCCGGCCACGATGGCGAACAGCGTGAACAGGCCGCCGACGACGTAGAGGTACCAGCTGAGCAGGTTGATGCGCGGGAACGCCAGGTCCTTCGCGCCGATCATCGGCGGAATGAGGAAGTTGCCGATGACGGCCGGCACCGACGGGATCAGGAAGAAGAACACCATGATCACGCCGTGCAGCGTGAAGAACTTGTTGTAGGTGTCGGGCTGGAACAGGTCGCCGTCGGGCGTCGTCAGCTCGAGCCGGATGCCCACGGCGAACAGGCCGCCGAGCAGGAAGAAGATCGAGATCGAGATCAGGTAGAGGACCGCGATCCGCTTGTGGTCCTTCGTCAGCAGCCACGACTTGAGGCCGTGGCCGTTCGACAGGTAGTTGTGCGCGGGATAGACGGGCGTTTCCATGGCCTTACCTTCGCGCGCCCTGCGCCGGCGCGGCTGGCGTGCCGGCCGCGGACACCGGCGCCGACGCCGGCACGAGCGCCGGGGCCTGCGCCGCCGCCTGCGGCGACAGCGACTTGATGTGCTCGATCAGGGCCGCCAGGCCCTCTTCGCTGATGAGTCCCTGGAACGTGGGCATCAGCGGCGTGAAGCCCTTCACCACCCGCGCCTGCGAGTTGAGGATCGACTCGCGCAGGTAGCCTTCGTCGACGACGGCCGTCGAGCCGTCGTTCAGCTCCACCGCCTTGCCGACGATGTCCTTCAGCGACGGGCCGCGGCCCTGGCCGCTGTCGAGATGGCAGGTGGTGCAGGCCAGGTCGTTGAACAGCTTGGCGCCGCGCTCCGCCATCGTGCCCTCGCTGGCGCCGCCGGCCAGCCAGTCCTGGTATTGCTGCGGCTCCATCACGATGACCGTGCCGATCATCCCCGAGTGCTTCGTGCCGCAGTACTCGGCGCAGAAGATGTGGTACCGCCCGGGCTTGGTGGGCGTGAACCACAGCGGCATGTAGCGGCCGGGGATGGCGTCGATCTTGGTGCGGAACGCCGGGAAGTAGAGGTCGTGCAGCACGTCTTCCGAGGTGACGAGCACGCGGATCGGCCGGCCGGTGGGCACGTGCAGCTCGTTGATCTCGCGCTGCCCGCCCTGGTGCTGGAACTTCCACATCCACTGCTTGCCGACGGCGTAGATCTGCAGCGACTCGGCGGGTGGGCGGCGCATCTCGTAGAACAGCTTCGCGCCCCACACGAACATCACCATCGCGATCAGGGTGGGGATGATCGACCACGCGAGCTCGAGTGGCAGCGATCCCTCGATGTGCGCGCCCACCTCGTCGGCATGCCGCCGGCGATAGCGGATGCCGAAGAAGATCACGGCCACCGACACGGCGACGGTGAAGAACGCCGAGATGGCGACGATGAAGAGATAGAGGGCATCGACCTCCGAGGCGAAGGAGGATGCGGCCTCTGGGAACAGCGGAATACCTCGCATAGGACTCAGTGCCCGGCTGGGACGCGGCCGTCGCGCCGGAGCGAAATCGCAACGAACCCGAGCAGCGCCGCGACCGTCACGGCGCCGCCTAGCTGGACGATGTTCATGGCCGCGCGACTGTAGGTGCCGGTCGCCGGCTCGTAGTGGTAGCAGTAGAGCAGCACCTGGTCGACGACCGACCCGATCCTGCCCGCGGACGATTCCATCAGCGCGAACTTCAGATCGCGAGGCGCGTACTCGATGCCGAAGAGATAGCGTCCCAGCCGGCCCTCGGGCGTGGCCACGATGACTCCGCTGGCGTGCGCGAACTGCTGCGTGGCGGCATCCCACGCGAACTGAAAGCCGGCAGCCGACGTGACTTGCGCAATCGCAGCCTCGTCCCCGGTGAGGAAGTGCCAGCCGCGCTCGGAGCCAGGGCGCTGGTACTGATCCATGTAGGTGGCCTTCTTGGCCGCCGCCATCACCGGGGTCTCGCGGGCGTCGAAGCTGATGGCGACGACGTCGAAGTCGGTGCCCACGGTCTGATCGAGCACCTTCACGCCGCTGACCAGCCCGTTGAGGATCTGGGTGCACAGCATCGGGCACTCGTAATACACGAACGCCACGATCACCGGCCGCTTGCCGAAGTAGTCGCCGAGCCGCACGGTCGCGCCGTGCTCGTCCTTGAACGTGGTGTCGAGCGGCAGCGGCGCGTCGAGCTTCTGGTCGAAGCGCACCTGCTGCAGCGGCACCGGCATCGCGTTCGACGGCGGACCCGGCGCCGGCCGGAGGCCCGGCGCCCCGGGCTGCGCCGCCGCCGACACGCCGGCCAGCACGGCAAGGGCCGTGGCGGTGAGCACGTGGCGGAGGTGGGGACGCGTCGTCATCGCAGGGCTAGCGGGGTGCCGAAGTGCGTCCGGCGGACGAATCCTGTACGACCATCGTCGGCGCCGCGGATCCGCTCTGCCGCGCCGGCAGGCCGCGCTGCAGCGTCAGCTCCATGGCGCGCTCGATCGGAATGTGCACGACGCCGGTGGCCTTGTCGATCCAGCCGTAGCCGTGCAGCGCCGACCGCTGCTCGGTCTTGAGCTGGTAGACGTCCTTGAAGGGCTGCGCCTGCAGGTGCGGCGACGGCGGCTCCTGCACGCGGCCGGCGGCGACGGGGAACGTCCGCACTTCGTCGCGGGCGTTGCCGGCGCGCTCGAGCCACACGAAGGTGCCGTAGACGATGACCGCGCCGATCACCATCGACACCGCCAGCCACAGGCCGAACTTGTAGCCCACGGCCGGATCGATGTCCGTGTGCTCGTACTTCGCCCCCGGTGGCGTTGGTCCGTATTCGAGATCCGCGTCGTTCGACATATTCCCTGGTCCCCGGTCCCTGGTCCCCGGTCCCTGCACGCGTCAGTGCGTATGGTGCGTCAGCGCCTTCGCAAGACCCTCGTCGTGCAACGGCAGCAGCGGACGGCCCTTGAGCTGCATCGCGAACAGCATCACGAAGACACCGCCGAGCGCGATCGGCAGCGCGACGTCGACCAGCGTCACCGCCAGCCCGTCGAGGTGGAACTCCGGCGAGACGTGCCAGTAGTAGTCGACCACGCGGATGCCGACCACCCACGCCGCGATCAGGCTCACGCGGCGCCAGTCACGCTTGATGTCGCGGGCCAGCAGCAGCACGTAGGGCAGGACGAAGTGGAAGATGACGAGCGCCCAGCCGACGTACTGCCAGCCGCCCTTCGACCGGATCCAGTAGTGCGGGATCTCTTCCTGCGTGTTGGCCGAGTAGATGATGATGAACTGCGAGAACGACAGATAGGCCCACAGCATGATGAACGCGAACAGCAGCTTCCCGAGATCGTGGAAGTGCGAGGCGTTCAGCACGTGATCCATCGGCCGCTCCTTCGAGAGCCGCGCCAGGATGTAGATCGAGAAGGCCAGCGCCGACAGGCCCCAGCCGACGACGTAGAGCAGTCCCCACATCGTCGAGAACCAGTGCGGGTTCACCGACAGCGTCCAGTCGGTCACGGCGAACGTGACGGTGAGGAAGAAGACGACCATCCCGAGGCCCGACAGGTTCGACATCTTGACGGCCAGCGCCGGGTCGCCGGTGCGGTCCTGCTCCGCCGACCAGCCGCTCAGGCGCCACGACATGAACGACCATGCCGCGAAGAAGAGGACGTAACGGGCGATGAAGAACGGCGTGTTCAGGTAGGCCGCCTTGGCGGCCACCATCGCGTCCTCGGCCCCTTCGGCGGTGCTCCAGTGATACAGGTGGCTCATGCCGGCGAAGATCGGCAGGCCCAGGATCGCCATCACCGGGATCGTGCGCGTCGCCGCCTCGAGGATGCGCCGGATCACCAGGCCCCAGGCGCCGCCGCTGAGGTGCTGCAGCATCAGCAGCGCCAGGCTGCCGACGGCCACGCCGGTCCACGCCACCCACGCGATGAGGTATGCCTCGAAGAAGCGATCGGCCCCCGCCATTGCGAAGCCGATGCCGGCCAGCACGGCGCCGCCGATGGCGGCCATCATGCCCTTCGACTGCAGGCCCGAGAGGCTGTCGGGCGGATTGTAGGTTTCCGTTGCCATGTCTTCCCTGTCCCGACCTAGTGGGCCGCCGGTGCGCCGGCGGCGGCGGGCGGGGCATCGAGCCGGCCGCGATCAGCGGCGGGCACGTCGTTCACGGAGGCGTTCTGACTGAGCTGCAGCGCGCGGATGTAGGCGGCGATCAACCAGCGGTCGCGCGCCGGCACCTGTTCCGCGTAGCCCTGCATCGCGCCGAAGCCGTTCGAGATCACGTCGTAGAGATAGCCGGGCGCGACGGTGCGCAGGCGGTCCTGGTGATACGTGGCCGCCTGACGGAGACCGCGCTGCACCACCATTCCCTTGCCGTCGCCGAGCTGCCCGTGGCACGGCGTGCAGTAGACGGTGTAGCGATCCTGGCCGCGGGCCATGTCAGCCGCCGCGATCGGGAACGGGTACTCGGTGACGAACTCGCCGTTCACCTTGCCGGTGTAGAAGTGGTCGTCGTCGCGAAGCTGGCCGCGGGCGACGGTGCCCGCCGGCAGGTTCCGCGACGCGCGGCCGTCGGGCATCGAGGCGTTGGCCTCGAACACCTCGTAGCGGGGCGCGTCGTGCATGTCCTGGCGGCACCCGGCGAGGGCCGCCACCGACACCAGCGCGACGGCGCAGGTCAGCAAACGTCCATCAGTGCGCAACGTCGTAGACTCCCTTTGCGCCCAGCCCCTGCAGGAACGCGCCCGTCTGTTCCTTCGTGAAGCGGCCGTCCTCGGCCTCGATCACGAGGAAGAACTTGTCGGTCGACGCGGTCGTGAAGCGCTCCACGTTGAAGACCGGATGGTACGGCTGCGGAAAGCCGTTCAGCGCCAGCATGCCGATCGCGGCGGTGAGGGCCGAGAACAGGATGGTCAGCTCGTACGACGGCACCACGAACGCCGGCCACGTCGCCAGCGGACGGCCGCCGACGTTGAACGGGTAGGCGATGGTCGAGGCCCAGTACTGCAGGGCGAAGCCGGTGCCCATGCCGCAGAACGCCATGAACAGCACCACCTTCGGCAGGTGCGTGCGGCGCTTGTGGATGATGTCGTTCAGTTCCTCGATCGGGAACGGCGTGTAGGCCTCGAGCTTCGTGTAGCCGGCGCCGACCGCCTTGGTCGACGCGTCCACGATGCCCTGGGCCGTGTCGAACTCGGCCATCAGGCCGTAGAGTCCCGTTTTCTCGTTGCTGACGTGCATGACTGGATCCCGCCTCAGTGACCGTGGCCGTCGCCGTGGCCGTGCGGCACGTGCACCTTGGCTTCAGGCAGCAGCGTCTTCATCTCGAAGATCGAGATCATCGGGACGAAGCGCATGAACAGGAAGAACAGCGTCAGGAACAGGCCCATGGTGCCGCCGAACATCATGAAGTCCCACTTCGTCGGCGAATACATGTCCCACGACGAGACCACGAAGTCGCGGTGCAGCGACGTCACGATGATGACGAAGCGCTCGAGCCACATCGCCAGGTTGACGATGAGCGACATCACGAACATGAACTTCAGGTTGTAGCGGACCTTCCGGAACCACAGCACGTTGACCAGGCCGGCATTGATGAAGATGAGCAGCCAGTACGACCAGGCGTAGGGCCCGGTCATGCGGTTCCACAGCATGAAGCGCTCGTAGAAGCTGGCGCTGTACCAGCCGAAGAACGCCTCCATGCTGTAGCCGTAGGCGACGATGAGCCCGGTCGCCAGCATGACCTTGGCCATGTTGTCGATGTGCTTCATCGTGATCAGGTGCTCGAGGCGGTAGGCGTGGCGAATCGGAATCGCCAGCGTGAGCACCATGCCGAAGCCCGAGTAGATGGCGCCGGCCACGAAGTAGGGCGGGAAGATCGCGGCGTGCCAGCCGGGAATCACCGACACCGCGAAGTCGAAGCTCACGACGCTGTGCACCGAGAGCACCAGCGGCGTCGACAGGCCGGCGAGGATGATGCTCGCCACCTCGTAGCGGTGCCAGTGGCGGGCGGAGCCGCGCCAGCCGAGCGCCAGCGTGCCGAACACCTTGCGCTTCACCGCCGAAGTCGCCCGGTCGCGCATCGTGGCGAGGTCGGGAATCAGGCCGACGATCCAGAAGACGACCGAGACCGTCGCGTAGGTCGAGACCGCGAAGACGTCCCAGATGAGCGGGCTGCGGAACTGCGGCCACAGGCCCATCGTGTTGGGATACGGGAACAGCCAGTAGGCGGCCAGCCACGGCCGGCCGGTGTGGAGCAGCGGGAACAGCGCCGCGCAGGCCACCGCGAAGATCGTCATCGCTTCGGCGAAACGCGCGATCGACATGCGCCACTGCTGCTTGAACAGCATCAGGATCGCCGAGATCAGGGTGCCGGCGTGGCCGATGCCGATCCACCAGACGAAGTTGATGATGTCGAACGCCCAGCCGACCGGGACGTTGTTGCCCCAGATGTACACGCCCTTGAGCAGCAGGTAGCCGATGGCGAGCTGCAGCGCGCCGAGGCCGGCGAGACCGATCAGGAAGCCGACGATCCAGCCGAAGGGCGTCCGCTTCCCGAGCGGAATCTCGGCGACCGCCTCGGTGATCGTCTCGTAGTCCTGGCCGGCCCCCAGCACCGGGGGATCGAGCGTCGCGGCGGACGACTGTGCGTGAACGTGCTGCGCCATGGTTTAGTGCTCGCTCCCGCCGGCCGCCTCGTGGGACTCGGTGTGGTGACCGCCCACGGTCGGATTCGCCGGCAGCGCGGGGTTCGGGTTGCGCACCGCCGCGAGGTAGGTCGTCCGCGGCCGCGTGTTGAGCTCGGCCAGCATCGAGTAGTTGCGCGGGTCGGCCTTCAGCTTCGCCACGCGGCTGTTCGGGTCGTTGATGTTGCCGAAGGTGATGGCCTGCGACGGGCAGGCCGACTCGCAGGCGGTGACGATGTCGCCGTCCCGGATGTCGCGGTCCTCACGCTTGGCCTGGATGCGCGCCGAGTTGATGCGCTGCACGCAGTAGGTGCACTTCTCCATGACGCCGCGGCTGCGTACCGTGACGTCGGGGTTGCGCTGCATCTTGAGCGACGGGGTCTCCCAGTCCTGATACAGCGTGAAGTTGAAGCGGCGCACCTTCCACGGGCAGTTGTTGGAACAGTAGCGCGTGCCGACGCACCGGTTGTAGACCATGTCGTTCAGGCCTTCCGATGAGTGGACGGTCGCGGCCACCGGGCACACCACTTCGCAGGGCGCGTTCTCGCACTGCTGGCAGGGCATCGGCTGGTAGTAGGTGTCGGGGCTGTCGATGTCGCCGACGTAGTAGCGGTCGATGCGCAGCCACTGCATCTCGCGGCCGTTGGCGACCTGGTCCTTGCCGACGACCGGGATGTTGTTCTCGGACTGGCAGGCGATCACGCAGGCGTTGCAGCCGGTGCAGGTGTTGAGGTCGATCGCCATGCCCCAGGAGTCGCCCGAGTAGTCCCACTTCGGATAGAGCGTGAGCCCGTCCTTCAGGGTCAGGTGCTCCATCTTGTGGGCGAAGGCGTGGTCCTTCTCGTACTCCCCGACGGTCGCGGAGCGCACGAGGTTGCGACCCTCGATCGACCAGTGGTCCTGCGTGCTCACGAGCTGGTAAGTGCCGTCGCCCTTGACCACCTCTGCGGCGCCGAACCACGGCGCCGCGCTGCCGCGCAGCGCGTAGGCGTTGATGCCCACGCCGGTGCCGACGCGGCCGGCCTTCTTGCGGCCGTAGCCGAGCGAGATGGTCACGGCGTCCTTGGCGTGACCGGGGTCGATCCACGCCGGCACGTCGAGGGAGCGGCCGTCCATGGTGATGGCGAGCAGGTCGCCGTTGCGCACGCCGAGCTTCTCGGCGGTGCTCGGTCCGACCAGCGCCGCGGTATCCCAGGTGAGCTTCGTCACCGGCTTCGGCAGTTCCTGGAGCCAGCCGTTGTTGGCGAAGCGGCCGTCGTAGATCGAGCCATCGCGCTTGAACACGACCTCGACGCCGGCGGCCGACGTGCCGGCCGCGCCCGACGCCCAGTCACCGGCGAGCGTCACCGTCTTCGCGGTGAACGCCGTGCCCGCGATGTAGCCGTCGTGCAGCCAGCGCCGCCACTGCTTCTCGAATGCCGACATGACAGGCGCGGCGGCCGGCGCCGCGGTGGCCAGCGGCGCGGGCGTAGCCGGCAGCGCCGGCGTCATCGCGGCGGCCGACGGGACTTGACCCGCCGACGCCGCGGTCGGTGATCCGGCCGCGGTGGACGCGGCCCAGAACTCACGCACCACGTCGTAGCCGGCGCGCTCGGCGCGCTCGCTCAGCGTGGCCATGACTTCGTGCGGCGACTTGCCGCCGTGCATCGGCTGAATCAGCGGCTGGACGATCGACGCGGTGCCGTCGACCGTGCGCGCGTCGCTCCACATCTCGAGGTAGTGCGTCGACGGCACGTGCCACTGGCACAGCTCCGCGGTCTCGTCGTGGAACAGGCCGGTGTGCGCGCGCCACGCCACCTTCTGCAGCGCTTCGCCGAACTTCCAGTCGGCCGGCGCCGTGAACGCCGGATTGGCTTCGCCGATGATCAGCAGCGACTGCACGCGGCCGGCGTCCATGTCGACGACGAGCTGGCGCATGGCGGCGTGCTGTTCCGACGGCACGGCCTCGGGCGTGGGCAGGTAGCTGACCGTCTGGCCGGCGTTGCCGAGGAACGCGTTGATCGCGTGCGCGATGGCGTGGACGGCGGGCGGCTGTGACTCGCCGGCGACGACCAGCGACGTGCCGCGATGCTTGGCCAGATCCTCCGCGATCGCGCGGGCATGATCCTGCGTGCCCTCCGGCGCGGTGCCCGACACGCCGCTCACGCCGACGGCGGCCGCCACGGCGCGGGCGAAGGCCTCGACCTGGCTGGCCTTCATCGGAATGCGGTGATCGGCGCGGCCGCCGGTGACCGACGGGGTCGCCTCGGCGACGTAGAGACGGCTCATCGGCGCGCCGCTGTCGAACCGGCGACGCGACGCGAATGCGCGGGCGTACTTCACGCCGAACGCGTTCTCGGCCGCGAGGAAGTCGCCATCGAGCGACAGCACGACATCGGCCTTGGTGAAGTCGTAGACCGGCTCGACGTATTCCCCGAACGCCTTCTGCGCGCCGGCGCGGGCGTTGTCACGCGGCGTCGGCTCCCACTGCACCCACTTGGCTTCGGGGTAGCGGGCGAGGATCTGCTGGATCTGGGCGGCGAGCGTCGGCGAGTTCACCGTCTCCGTCAGGAGGCGGAGGCCGGCGCCCTTCGTGGTGGTCTGGGCCGAGAGCGCGCCCTTGACCGCGACGATGAAGCTGCTCCACGGACGGATCTCGCCGAGTTCCGTGATGGCGCTCGAACGATCCGGGTCGTACAGCGTGAGCACCGACGCCTGGGCGAACAGATCGGTCGCGCCGAGGCTGGCGGGATGATCGGGGTTGCCCTCGATCTTCGTGGGCCGGCCCTCATGGCTCTCGACCAGGAGCCCGGTGGCGACGCCGCCGAGCGACATGGCGGTGGCGAAGAACAACGGCTTGCCCGGGACGATCTCCTCGGGCTGGCGCACGTACGGGACGATCAGCTCATCGGGCTGCGCGGTGCAGCCGGCCACGCCGGCCAGCGCCAGCGAGGCGCTCATCAACTTCAGGAAGCCACGGCGGCCCACCGGGTCGTTCCACTCGGAGGCGTTCACCGGGAACTCGCGGTGCAGGAACTCCTGGAACTCCGGAGTCTCCGCGACGGCTTCGAGACTGCGCCAGTACTGCGGGCCGGTCGTGGCCTGCAGCTTGGCGCGGATGGCGTTGAGATCTAGCGGCTCTGCACTCATCGTTCTGGTACCGTCCGCCTTCGCCGGCCTTCGCTGCGTGGGCAGCTCCGGCGCGCGACGGCGTGACTTCGTCCTTCGGTATCCGTGCCTAGCGGTGGCACACCGAGCAGTTGGTCAGACTCTGAATCTTGTATTCGGCCACGAGCTGCGGGCCGAGCTCGCGCTGGTCGACGGCGGGCACGTAGCCCATCGTGAAGACTTCACTGCGGGGCCGCACGAACTGCTCGGGGTTGCGATGGCAGTTCAGGCACCACTCCATCTGCAGCGTGTTCTGCTGCCGCATGAGCGGCATGCGGTCGACGCGCCCGTGGCACGTCTCGCAGCCCATGCCCTTCTTCACGTGGATGCTGTGGTTGAAGTAGACGAAGTCGGGCATGTCGTGCACGCGCAGCCAGCGGAGCGGCTTGTCGTCACGGAAGCTCGAACGCACCGGTTCCAGGTACGGGCTGTCGGACCAGATCTGCGAGTGGCAGTTGATGCAGGTCTTGGTCGGCGGGATGCCGGCGGTCGACGAGACCTCGACCGAGGTGTGGCAGTAGCGGCAGTCGATGCCGATGCCGCCCACGTGGTGCTGGTGGCTGAACTGCACCGGCTGGTCCCGGAAGGTGTTGGCGGCGGTGACGAAATCCGACCGCTGCATGACGCCGACCGCACCGCCCAGGCCCGCGACGAGGCCGAGCACGGCGAAGATGCTGGCCTTCGACCAGGCGTTCGCGCTCTTCGGAAAGATCTGCATGACCCGTTTATTTCAGCAGTCGCCGTGACTGCTCTTCCCCCGCAGGGTGCGGGCAAACTCTACACGGAATCACACCCAGTCCCAACAGGCGGCGACGCTGGACTGCAGACCTTCGGGGGCGGGGCGCGGTCGTTTGTGAAAACTTTCGCAAGGAGTTGTACCAGACGGACGGGTGTTTAACAAGGAACCGAAGTGGTCGGATTTCCTTGCCTGTACAGGAAATTTCTGGTTTTTGCCAAATAATTACTGCCGCCCTTGGCTCGTCGTCGCTGGGACCGGCGGCGGGTCGCCTGGCGCCACTTCCCACGCATAGGTGCGGCCGTTCAGGTGCTTGTCGAACCACTCCAGCTCGGCTTGAACGCGGAACAGGACGTGGCGCAGCTCCGACCAGCCATGTCCTTCGCGCGGCGCCACCCACAGTCTGGTCGGGACGCCGTTGTACTTCAGCGCGCGGTACATCTCGACCGACTGCGGCAGCGGCACCCGCGGATCCTCCTGGCCGACCAGGAACAGCGTCGGCGTCTTCACGTTGGACACGTGACGCAGGGGTGAATGCTCCCAATACAGATCGATTGGGGCATTTGCCTGCCACGGAGTGCCGCCGAACCAGGGCGTGCGGAACGCCCGGTGGTCGCTCTGGGCGTACATCGAGATCCAGTTCGCGGCCCCGGCCCCGCTCGAGGCGACCTTGAACCGGTTGGTGAAGGTGATGAGCTTGTTGGTCATATGCCCACCGGCGCTCCAGCCTTTCTTGACGAGCCGCTCGGGGTCGGCGATCCCCTTGGCGATGACGGCGTCGGCCCCGGCCAGGACATCGAGGTGGGCCTGCTTGAAGTAGCCCTTGATCATGTCGCGCAGGAAGGCGTCGCCGTAGCCGGTCGACCCGCGATAGTTGGGCCGCAGCACCGCATAGCCCTTCCCGGCGTAGACCTGCGCCTCGGCGGCGAAGCCGAACGTGTCGGACGCGGCCGGACCGCCATGGGTGAAGACCAGCAGCGGATAGCGCGTGCCCGGCTGGTAGCCAATCGGGTAGTAGAGCAGCCCCTCCACGGTCTGGCCGTCCTGGCCCTTCCAGGTCAGGCGCTCCTGTTTCGCCACCGCCACCGTCCGGGCCACGTCGTCGAAGACGTGCGTCACCTGGCGCATCGCGCCGCCGGCCGGCATCAGGTAGACCTCGGCCGGACGCTCGGCCGTGTTGAGCGTGAAGACGTGCGAGCCCGCCTTCGACATGCGCCAGGCGCCGACGGAGTGCTCGCCGCTGGTGAGGGCAGTGACGCGGCGGGTGGCCACGTCGACCTGCATCAGCTCGGTGTGCACGCCGTGGTTCGCGACGAAGACGATGCCGGCGCCGTCGGCGGTCCATTGCGCGTTCATCACCTGGTACGGGACATCGGGCAGCAGCACGCGGGCGGCGCCGCCGGCGCGCGGGGCAATGAACAGCTTGTCGTTGTAGTAGGCGTCGAAGCGCTCGTTGGCGTCGGCGGTGAAGAGCACGTCGCGGCCATTCGGCGACACGATCGGCTCGCTCTCGTTGATCTCGTTGGTGGTCAGACGGCTGGCGTTGCCGCCACTGCCGTCCATCACCCACACTTCGCTGAACCGCATGTGCTCCAGCAGCGGCGATGGCGCGCGGGTCATCGCGATGGCGCTGCCGTCGGCCGACAGGGTGTAGTCGGTGACGGAGTAGTCGCCGAACGTCATCTGCGTGGCCTTGCCGTCGAGATCGGTCACCCACAGGTGTTCCTGTTCGAAGTTCGTCTCCTCGAACGCGTAGACGTCGTCCTGCAGGCGCTTCTTCTCCTTCGCGGCCGCCGACGGCGCATTCGCGGCGGTGAAGTAGACCAGGCGGCTGTCGGGCGACCACGTGAGATCGCCCGGCGCCGACGGATGCGTGGTGACGCGACGGGCTTCGCCGCCGTCGGCGTCGAGCACGTAGATCTGGCTGTTCGCGTCGTCGCCCCGGCGGGCGAGAAAGGCGATGCGGCGGCCATCAGGCGACCAGCGTGGGCTCGACTCGCCGCGTTCGCCGAAGGTGAGCTGCACCTGGTCGGCGCCACTGGCCGCGATGCGGTAGACATGGCCGACGCGACGGTTCGCCTTCCAGTCGGGTCCGTCCATCACGAACAGGATGGTCGACCCGTCGGGGGACAACTGCGGATCCGACAGCGCAGGCAGCTGGATCATGTCCACGACGCCCAGGGGACGCCGCTCCTGCGCCTCCGCCCAACCCGACAGCAGCATGACGGCCACGGCAACGCGCACGACTCGCATGACACTCTCCCTGACCCGCGCGGACCGGGCGTCCGGAGGCGGGACGAGCGGATCCTACCGCTGCTGGCGGCTGACGCCATCTCGTCCCTGCACGGTGCTGCCGGCGGGCGTTTCCTGTCGGCGGTGGAGCCGCCATTCGACTTTCGCGCTTGACAGCCTCGCGGCGGCCAGCGCATAACTCGGCCAGAGCGCCGTCCTGCCCTGGCAGCCGGCGCGGAACCGCCACCGGGTGTCGTCACACCCTGGCTCGATGCACTTCCATCCGCTTCGCGCGTTCTTCTCCCTGGCGTTGGCTGGCTGCGCGCTGTCGGCCGCGGTGTCGGCCCAGCCCGCGATCGTCCTGCGCGGCATGTCCGATCGCGACCCGTCGGTGCTGGCGCGCCTCGCCGACGACGCCCGCGTCGGCCTCGGTGTGCCGGGCATGGCCGTGGCGGTGACGCAGAACGACCTGGTCGTGTGGACGCAGGGCTTCGGCCTCGCCGACATCGAGCAGCAGGTGCCGGTGCGTCCCGACACTGTCTTCCGCATCGCCTCGATCTCGAAGTCGATCACCGCGACGGCGGTGATGCAGCTCGTCGAACGCGGCCTCGTCTCGCTCGAGGATCCGATCCAGCGTTTCGTGCCGTCGTTCCCGAAGAAGTCGCAAGGCGAGGTGCGCGTACGTCATCTGTTGACGAACACGTCGGGGGTGCGGCACTACAAGGGCTCGGAGTTCTCGCTGGCAGAGCCGTTCGCCACGCTCGAGCGCGCCACCACGGTGTTCCGCAACGACCCGCTCGAGTTCGCGCCCGGCGAGAAGTATCTCTATTCGACCTACGGCTACAACCTGCTGCAGGGCGTGATCGAGACGGCGTCCGGGCGCAGCTACGAGGACTACCTGCGGGCGAACATCTTCGTGCCGGCGGGCATGACGTCGACCATGCTCGAGCACCCGCGCGAGCTGGTGCGCTTTCGATCGCGCCAGTACATCGCCGGGCCCACGCCGTTCACGTTCATCAACGCGCCGTACGTCGATCTCAGCGTGAAGTGGGCCGGCGGCGGCCTGATCGCGACGGCCGCCGACATCGCGCGCTTCGCCATCGCGCTCGACCAGGGCCGGCTGCTGAAGCCCGAGACGGTGCAGCAGATGTACACGTCGGGACGGCTCAACAACGGCTGGGCCACCGGCTACGGCCTGGGCTGGATGGTGTCGCAGGACGGCGCCCGGACGCTCGTCGCGCACAGCGGCGGCGCCATGGGCGGCACCACGTACCTGCTGCGCGACCCCAAAGCCCACACCGCGGCGGTGGTGCTGGCGAACATCGACAACGTGCCGCGCCTGCGCGATCTCGCGCTGCAGCTCATGACCCTCGCTCCCCGTCCCCTCCCGGTGTCGACCCGATGACCCTCGCGCCCGCACAGCGCTGAAAGCATGCCCATGTCCGACCGCAAGTACCGGCACAACGGCTACCAGGACGACGGCGACCGCCGTCCCCGCGATGGCGGCGGCGACCGCGACCGCCGGCCCGAACGCGAGCCCGGCGCACCGGCCGGCACGCGGCGCATGTCGTCGGAGGGCGCCAAGAACCCGCGCATGATGGGCTACCGGTCGGTGGCCAAGTGCGCGCGCTGCGGCGCGCCGGTGGACGGCGAGATCCTGTCGCTCAGCAAGTGCGAGAAGTGCGGACAGGCGCTGCACGCGTGCATCCAGTGCGTGAACTTCGACCCCGGCCAGCGTTTCGAGTGCAGCGAGAACATTCCGGCACGCGTGTCGCCCAAGGACGCCGAGAACACCTGCAATGTCTTCACCGCGCGCGCCAGCTACGAGCGCGCCACCAGCTCGACGCCCGCCCCGGCCACCCCGACGGCGAGTGGCATGCCCGAGAGCGCCAACGACGCGAAGAAGGCGTTCGAGGACCTCTTCAAGATCTGACGCTCGTAGGGACCGGGGTCTGGGAGCAGGGACGCGACAGCCAGCGCGACCGCGGCTCGTGAAACGGCTGGCAGCGGTCGACGTCTCAACGACCGGCGCTTGTTGAAGGTGCTCGCCTCAGTCTGGTCCCCGCTCCCTGGTCCCCGATCCCTGCGCAGCGGTTAAGATTTCCCTATGCCTTTGTTGTCACCACAGGACCGCCAGACGCTCACGCAGCACCTGGCGCCCATCACCAAGAGTGTCGATCTGCTGCTCTTCACGCAGACGTTCGGCGGCACCGAGAGCGGGCTGGTCGCGAAGCAGGTGCTCGACGAAGTGGCGTCGCTGCACGAGAAGATCAGCGTCGTCGAGAAGAACTTCGTGCTCGACACCGAGGACAAGGCGAAATACGGCGTCGACAAGGCGCCCGCGGTCGTGGTGCTGGGCGACGGGCAGGACACCCGCATCCGGATGTACGGCGCGAACACGGGCTACGAGTTCGTCTCGCTCGTGGAGGCGGTGCTGCTGGCCGGCACGGGGAATCTGGAGCTCGAGCCGGAGAGCGTCGCGGCGCTGGCGGCGGTCGACAAACCGATGCGCATCCAGGTGTTCTCGACACCGACTTGACCGCACTGCCCCAGGGCGGTCGTCCTGGCACACAAGATGGCGTATGCGAACCCGCACATCACGGCCGACGCCGTCGACGCGCAGGAGTTCATGGAACTGACGCGGCGCTATCGGGTGACCGGCGTGCCGAAGACGGTCATCAACGACTCGATCGAGATCCTGGGCGGGCTGCCGGAAGCCGACTTCATCGCAGCCGCGCTGCAGCCAGAGGGCGACGCGTCGTAGAATCGCGCGCGGAGGATCTCCGCGCATGCGCCGTCTTACCTTCGTCACTGCTCTTCTCCTGGTCGTCGTCGCGCTGGTGTCGCTCCCGCGCGCGCAGGCCGGCCGCAAGGTCTACATCTCCGTGGACATGGAGGGCATCAGCGGCGTGAACGGCGACGACCAGACGTC
This sequence comes from uncultured Acidobacteriota bacterium, assembly GCA_902826065.1. GTDB lineage: Bacteria > Acidobacteriota > Vicinamibacteria > Vicinamibacterales > UBA2999 > CADEFD01. The sequence goes on from CADEDM010000054.1 coordinate 20,149, forward strand.
GGCCGGGCAGCCCGAGTACGGACGCGCCCGCAAGCTGATGGCCGAAGACGCGAACGCGGCCATCCGCGGCGCCTTCGCCGGCGGTGCCACCGATGTCGTGGTGAACGACTCGCACGGCAGCCAGCGCAACCTGCTGCCGGAGGATCTCGACAGCCGCGCGCGCCTCATCAGCCACAGCTTCAAGCGTCACGGCATGATGGAAGGTCTCGACGAGACGTTCGACAGCGTGCTGTTCATCGGCTATCACGCCAAGGCCAGCGCGTCGCGCGGACTCTTCGCGCACACCGGTTCGGGCGTGGTGCGCGATCTGCAGATCAACGGCAAGTCCGTGGGCGAGGGCGGGATGAACGCGGCGCTCGCGGCGTGGTACGGCGTGGCCGTCGCGCTGGTGACCGGCGACGACGCGGCGGTCGAGGAAGTGAAGGGCGTGGCGCCGGGTGTGACCGGCGTGGCGGTGAAGCGCGCGATCAACACGCGCGCCGTGGAGCTGCTGCCGCTGGCCGAGTCGCGACGGCTGATCGAGGCGGGCGCGAAGTCGGCGGTGGCGGGCGCGAAGAAGCCGGCGCCGCTGCGCCAGGGTCCCTACACCGTGCAGATGCAGTTCCGCGACGTCACCATCCCCGAGGTCATGAGCGCCTTCCGCGAGATGGAACGTCCGGCGCCGGATACGCTGTCTTTCCGCCGCGACGCGATGCCTGAGGCGTATCGCCTCATCCGCGTCCTCTACCGGTTCATCAACACCAACTGATTTCTGCGTACTCTCGTGACACTCCGTGACGGGGCCTGTCCCGGGACGGGCCCCTTTCGGAGATCGTAAGAACGTTGAAGGTTCAGCGTACGCGTTCGGCCGCCGGCGGATGCGTCGAGATCCAGCCGGGCAGCGATCCGCCGCCCGACTTCGCCTCCATCCGCGTCAGGAAGCGCGCGAAGTGCGCGCGATCGATGCCGGCCCGGTCGAGCAGCGTGAAGCCGTAGTCGTCGGCCTCGCGCTCGAAGTCCCGCGAGTAGCGCGCGTCGAGCAGGAACGTGGGCACCGCCGCCACGGCATACGACGTCGCCGACACCACGTCGCCGAGCACCGCCGCCATCAGCACGCCCAGCGCCGACGCCTGCAGCACGTGCCGCAGCGTGTGGCGTTCGTACACGTGGCCAATCTCGTGCGCGAGCACGGCCATGATCTCGTCGTCGTCCCTGGCCTCGGCGACGAGCTCGTCGAGCACGACGAGCGTGCCGCCTGGCAGCGCGAACGCGTTCGGCCCGACGGCCGGGCTCTTGCGGAACAGCAGGACGACGCCGTCACCCAGGCCGGACAGCCCGGCCAAGGTCCTGAAGCGTGCCGCGAGCTGCGCCTGCCGCTCGACCGTCAGCTCCGTCGGCTTCAGTGCCACGCGATCGAGGGTCTGCAGGGCCTGGGTGCCCATGCCGCGTTCCACCGACGGGCTGATGCGCCGCGCCACGACGTTGGCGGCCGACGGCACGCCGTAGACGATGGTCGCCCACAGGCCCACCAGCACGATCACCGCGGCGACGAGCGCTGGCGCCCAGCGGATTTCCGCTTCGTTGACCCATCGCTCCATGCGCGCCGGCGCATCCGCGGCCACCGGCAGCTCGAAGTCGGCCGGGACGAGACAGCTGGCGCCATTCGGCAGGTCGAGACGCCGCGCCAGGTTGCCGAGCCGCGGCTCGAGCCGCACCTGCGCGAGCGGCACGGCCGTCGCGAAGCCGTCGCCCTCGACGTGCAGCAACCCATCGGCGACGAGGATGGTCACGGCGCGCGACACCGACGTCCGACCGTCGTGATACGTCGCCGCGACCGCCGTCGTCATAGGCCGAAGTCGAGGTCCATCGCGTCGCTCAGCTCCGCGCCCGTGGCGGCGTCGCTCTCACTGCCCTGCATCGCCTCGGTGGCGATCGGCCCGCCGGGCAGCAGCGTCAGCGACTCCGCGCGATAGCGCGCCAGGCGCACGCGGGCCCACGGCACCGCCAGGCCCCCGGTGAAGGCGATGAGCGCGATGTTCGAGGCGTAGAGCCACAGCAGATGACGCGCCTTCAGCCGGCTCTCGAACCGGTGCTGGTCGAGCATCGTGTGGTTCCACGACAGGTTCTCGAACGCCGCGCGGACGGCCACGACGGTCGCGCCCATGCCGGCGTAGATGGCCATGGCAAACACGAACAGGGCCAACGGCGGACCCGCGTCGACGTCCGGCCGCGCGCCGACCAGGCCGATGGTGGCGAAGAACACGAAGGCGCCCAGGAAGAACAGGACGATCATGACCAGCGCCGCGAGCAGGTAGATGCGGTAGACGCGTCCGGCCGGCAGCTCGAGGCCGAACTGGGACCGGCCATGCCGGCTCTCGGCCACGAAGAACTCGCGCTGCCGCTTGGCCACGTACGGATACGCGAGCCCCAGCGTGAGCGGCACGAGCAGCGGCAGGAACAGGAACACCGCGTAGGCATCGCGTTCCAACCCGTCGAACGCGAAGCGGATGCCGCGGTACGACGAGTTCGCGGCGCTGAACCGGAACGCCCGTACCAGGATGATGGGCGTCAGCATCAGCAGCGGGAAGTAGATGACGCTCGCCAGGATCGGCGCGAACTGCTGCAACACCGCCAGCAGGATCAGCACCGCGTAGGCGATCAGCCGGCCCTTCAGGATCGCGATCGGCGACGCGTGGTAGCCGAAGGCGGTGCCGTCGACCGACGTGTGGCCGTAGAAGTAGCGCAGCCGGCGCACCTTGGCCCACGCCGAGTAGATGCCGAGCGTCGCGACGCTGAGCAGCAGGTTCACGATCCAGATGCGGAAGTACTCCGCGCCGTCGCCCGTGAACTGGAACGGCCGCGGCCTCAGGTCCGCCGGCGGAGGCGCGAACCGGGGCAGCGGCGGCGGTGGGGCAATGGATGGCACGTCCGCGGGCGCCTCGTCGGCCGGGAGGGGCGGACGATCATCGGCGGGCGGATACGGTGGCACCGGCGGATCCGTGTCCGGCGGCTCGCTCATGCAGGACTCAGTGTACGCGAGAGCGTGGAGCGTCCGAACTCGCGCCAGGAGCCGTCCTTCTGGCGCACGCGATCGACGACCAGCACGCGCGTGGCGCTCTCGAAGCGATACGTCGTCTCGCCCACCTCCGTCTCCGGCGTGCCCCAGGCGGCGACGAGCGCCTCGCCGGCGGCAGTGACGACGATCGGCCGGACCTGCCCGCTCGAGTCGAACCACGTGGCGCGCGCCGACGCCGGGCCGGTGCGACGGTAGTAGGCCTGTCCCTCGAAGCGCATCGTCTTCGGCGCCGCGCCGATGTGGCTCACCCACGTCAGTCGCAGGAAGGCGCGATCGAGCACCGGCTCCCACTGCATCTCGACCTTCGCGGGCTGGCCGAGGATGGTGCCGTCGCCGGACCAGGCCCCTTCCAGGCGGGCGAGCAGGTCCGGCACGTCGCCGGACGGCTCCTGGGCGCCGGCAGCGGGCGGGCCCAGCATCAGCAGGCACGACAGCGCGAAGACGAGACGGCTCAAGCGCACCTCCAGACAGTAATCGTCCGGTGGCGGCGATTTCGACAGGGGCCGCCGGAAGGATGGGTCAGGGGCGGACAGGCGCCCAGCGGCCGTCGACGAGCTGGAAGTGCGTCTCGGCGAACGGCTCGCAGCCCGAAGGCAGCGGAAAGCCAGGGGCGCCGGGCAGCGTGAAGACGGTGCCGCGGTCGTCGCGGACGAAGCCGGGCATGACGCGGACGATCGACGTCGACGACGCCCACGCCCACGCCTCGTCGATCGAGCCGAATCGCGACAGGCGCGCCAGCGTGAGCCACGTCGGGGGCGGCAGCAGGATCTCGTGACGTTCTGCCCGGGCGATGGCCGCTGGCGGCGCCAGCCATTCGAGCGCCGTCGTCTCGCCGGCGTCGTGGCTGGCCTCCTGGGCCTCGGGCATGCGGGCCAGCAGGAACCGCGTGTCGAAGCGCCGGATCTCGATCTCCGGCGTCACCCAGTGCGCGAAGGGCATCACGAGGTCGAGCGCGATGGTGAGTCCGCGGGTTGCGAGCTGCGCTACGAACGGCCCTTTCGGATCGATCGACTGACGGAGCGCCGCGGCCTCGGCGTGGTCGACCAATCGGCCGTCACGGCGGGCGAGCAGCACGCCTGCTTCTTCGAGCAGTTCGCGGATGGCGGCGACGCGGAACCGCGCCTCGTCGGCGGGCGCGAGGTCGGCACAGCGGCCCAGGCGAGCGAGGCCATCGCAGGCGTCTGGCGGAGCGGCGGCGTCGGTGTCGTCGACGCGTCCGCCGGGGAACACGTAGGCGCCGGCCATGAACGCCACCGTGTCGTTGCGGCGCACCATCAGCACCTCGAACGGATGTGGTGAGGCGGGGCGCAGCACCACGACAGTGGCGGCAGGCCGCGGGGACGTAATCGATGTCGACATCTCTCCTACTATTCTGGCCTGAGCCAGAAAGGGGACAGTCCCGGGACAGGCCCCTGTCTAAGAATCGAACACGACGACGGCTTCGATGTGCGTCGTGTGCGGGAACATGTCCACCGGCGTGACGCTCTCGACCCGATAGCCGGCGTCGAGGATGCCCGGCAATTCCTCCGCGAGCGACTCGGGGCCGCAGGAGACGTAGACGGCGCGCGAGGGTTGGAGCCGCCGGAACACGGCGTCGAGCACCGCGGGGGCGCAGCCCTGCCGGGGCGGGTCGAGTACGACGGCGTCGAAACGCGACCGGGCGAGGTCGCGCAGCACGTGCTCCGCCCGGCCGGCCATCAGCCGCACCGCCCGCGGGTCGACGCGGTTCACCTCGAGGTTCTTCCGCGCATCGGAGACGGCGCGCGTGTTCTCTTCGACCGCGGTCACGCGATGCCCGCGCTGCGCCAGCGGCAGCGTGAACAGGCCGCTCCCCGAATAGAGATCGAGGACGTCGGTCGCGCGCGGGTCGATGGCGTCGAGCACCAGGCCCACCAGCGCCGCCGCGGCCGTCGGGTTGGTCTGGAAGAACGCCGTCGGCGACACGAGGAAGAGCGGCCCGACCCGCCGCTCGCGCACGTGCGCGTGGCCGTCGAGACGCAGCGTCTCGCGGCCGACCATGTACGGCGACGGCGTGTCGTGGAGGTTCAGAAAGAAGCCGTCGGGCCGGTCGTCCGACGCAAGCAGCGCCCGAATCGGCCGCTTCAACTCCGGCGCGTTGCGCGTCACCACCAGCATCGCCACGGCATCGCGATCGTCGGCGCTCGTGCGGATGATCACGTGGCGCAACACACCCGCCAGATCGGGGCCGGCGGCGGACACCCGCGCCTTCGCCAGTTCGTCGCGCAACCGGAACGCGATCCGGTTCGCGCGCGCGCTCTGCACCGGACACTCGTCGACCGGCACGATCTCGCGGCCGCCGGCGGCAAAGTGGCCCATCACGAGCCCGCGTCCGTGCGCGCCGAAGACGAACGCCGACTTGTGCCGGAACGTCCACGGCATCCCGTCGTCGCCCACGGGCAGGCCGATCGCCGGCGACACGGGCGGCAGTGCGCGCACGTGGCGACGCAGCAGCGCGTCGAGCGTCGCGCGCTTCCGTTCGAGTTGTTCAGGATACGGGACGTGCTGCCACTGGCAGCCGCCACAGCGGCCGACGTGCCGGCACCGCGCGGTCACCGGCGGAGCCGTCACCTACTTCACGCCGAGCAGTTCCACCTCGAACACGAGCGCGGAGTTCGGCGGGATGTCCGCGCCGGCACCGCGCGCGCCGTAGCCCATGTTCGACGGGATGGTGAGGATGCGCGTGCCGCCCACCTTCATGCCGGCCACGCCTTCGTCCCACCCGGCGATGACGTCGCGGTTGCCGAGCTGGAACTCGAACGGCTGCCCGCGATCCTTGGAGCTGTCGAACTTCTTCCCGCGCTTGTCGGCCGCCGCCGGATCGTAGAGCCAGCCGGTGTAGTGCACCGACACCGCCATGCCCGGGCGCGCTTCGGCGCCGTTGCCGGCGGTGCGGTCGTCCTTGGCGAGCGCGCTGACGTCGGCG
>CADEDM010000055.1 GCA_902826065.1 uncultured Acidobacteriota bacterium
TCCGCGACATCGGCGAGTTCATGACCGAGCTGAAGGACCTGCTCGGCGCGAAGGAATAGCCGGCGCCGGCCATGGCCACGCCCGCCACCCGCGCGTCCGGCCTCACGGCATCCGCTGACGTGCCGGGCGCGCGCCGCCCGTTCCGCGACAACCCACGCCTCATCCTCGTCGGCATCCTCCTGCTGCTGGCGGCGCTGGCCAGCCTGGTGTGGCTGGCCAACCGATCGTCGCAGTTCGCGCCCGACTTCCTGACCGGGTTCGTGCTCTACGCGTTGAGCGCGACCAACATCATGATGCTGCTCGCGCTGGGATTCTTCCTGGTGCGCAACGTCGTCAAGATCGTGGTCGAGCGGCGGCGGGCGCTGCCGTTCGCGCGCTTCCGCTCGAAGCTGGTGGCGTTGCTCCTGGGCCTCACATTGGTGCCGTCGCTGCTCGTGATGGCGGTGGGCTCACAGGTCGTGCTGACGGCGGTCGACCGCTGGTTCAACGCGCCCATGGAAGAAGTGCTCGGCTCGGCCAGCCGCATCGCCTCCGACTACTACCAAGAGCGGCAGCGCGTCGTGAGCGACGAGGCGGCGCGCATCGCCCGCGCGTTGTCGACGGTGGACCTCTCGCGTGATGTGGACGCCGTCCGCGCCGTGGTCGCCCCGAACGTCACGGGGCGGCGCGTGGCGCTCGTCCAGGTCTACCGCGTCGTCGACGGCGCCGGCGCCCAGCCGGTCATCGACGTCGCCGATCCCGGCATGCCGGCCGGCGCGGCCCAGGCCGGCGGCGATCGGCTCGCCGCGAAGGCGGTCGAAAGCGGGCGCCTCGAGTTCGAGCCGGTGCCGGCCGACCGCGGCGCCCAGTTGCTGCGCGTCGCGCAGGCGATCCGCGCGCCCGACGGGCGCATGACCGGCGTCGTGCTGGCGAGCGACGTCCTCACCGGCGAGATGGCCGAGCGCGCCCGCCGCATGACCAAGGCCTACGAGGACTACGCGCAACTGCGGGTGCTGAAGCAGCCGCTGGCCGGCGTCTACCTGTCGTTCTTCGTCATGGTCACCCTGCTCATCCTGGTGGGTTCGACCTGGATGGGCCTGTACCTGGCCAAGCGGATCACGCGGCCGGTCCAGATGCTGTCGGCCGCGGCGCGCGAGATCGGCGCCGGCCGGCTCGAACACCGCATCGAGCACCAGGCCGACGACGAGTTCGGCTCGATGGTCGAGTCGTTCAACGCCATGGCCGCCGATCTGTCGGCCCGGCAGCGGCGGCTGGAGCGGGCGTCGCTCGACCTCGAGTCGCGCCATCAGGAAGTGGAGCGGCGTCATCGCTCGGTCGAGACGATCCTCGAGCGCATCGCCACCGGGGTCATCTCGATTGATCCCGCCGGCGCCATCGGGCGCGTCAACTCCGCCGCGTCACGGCTGCTCGGGCTGCCGGCGGGCGTGGAAGGAAAGCCGGCGGTGCGCGTGCTCGGCGACGTCCTGACGCCGATCCTCGCGGTGCTGGATGATGCGGCGCGGGCCCGCACCGAGTCGGTGGCGCAGGAGATCAGTCTGTCGCGGGATGGGCGCGAGGTCACGATGGCCGTGGCCGCGACGCGCCTCTACGGCGCCGGCGGCTTCGAGGGCACGGTGCTCGTGCTCGACGACGTCACGCCACTCATCCGCGCCCAGAAGGTCGCCGCCTGGCGCGAGGTGGCGCGGCGGCTGGCGCACGAGATCAAGAATCCGCTGACGCCGATTCAGCTCTCGGCCGAGCGGCTGCAACGCAAGCTGGGAGAGGCCGGCGCCCCGCACCAGGCGCTGGTGGAGGAGTGCACCAGCACGATCATCGGCGAGGTCGAGGCGCTGAAGGGCCTGGTCGACGAGTTCTCGCAGTTCGCGCGCATGCCGGCGCCGCGGGCGGTGCCGTCGTCGCTGAACGGCGCCGTCACCGACGCCCTCACGCTGTACCAGGGATTGTTCCCGGGCGTGACCATCGACGTCGTCCTGGCGCCGGATCTTCCGCCGGTGCGGCTCGACGACGAGCAGATCAAGCGCGTGCTCATCAACCTGGTCGACAACGCCATCGAGGCGATGCAACGGCAGGGCCGGCTGGTCGTCGAGACGTCGCACGACGCGGTGCACAAGGTGGCGCGTGTCGTCGTCGCCGACGACGGTCCCGGCATCCCGGCCGGCGAGCGGGACAAGCTGTTCCTGCCGTACTACTCGACCAAGGGCCGCGGCTCGGGCCTGGGCCTGGCCATCGTCCGCCGCATCGTCGCCGAGCATGGCGGCAACGTGGAAGTGTCGGACAATGGTGCGACGGGCACGCGGTTCACGATCGAGCTGCCCTGCTGATCCCGCATGGCTTCCATCCTCATCGTCGACGACGAGCCCGGGGTACGCTCCGCGTTGGGCGGCGTGCTGCGTGACGAGGGCTACACCGTCGACGCCGTCGAATCCGGTGAGGCGTGCCTCGAACGGCTCGTGACCCGGGAGTTCGACGTCGTGCTGCTCGACGTCTGGATGCCCGGACTCGACGGCCTCGAGACGCTGCAGCGCCTGCGCGAACGCCAGGTCGACGCGCAGGTGGTGGTGATCTCCGGCCACGGCAGCGTCGAGTCGGCGGTGCGCGCCATCAAGCTCGGTGCCTTCGACTTCGTCGAGAAGCCGCTCTCGCTCGACAAGGCCGTCCTGGTCGTGCGCAACGCGCTGCGCCAGCGTGCGCTCGAGGCCGAGAACCGCGACCTGCGCGCGCAGGTCGATCGCCGTCACGTCCTGGTGGGGGAGAGCGCGGTGATGCGTCACCTGCGCGAGCAGGTGATGCTGGCGGCGCCGACCAACGGCCGGGTGCTGATTCTCGGCGAGAACGGCACCGGCAAGGAGGTGGTCGCGCGGACGCTGCACGCCCACAGCCGCCGCCGCACCGGCCCGTTCGTCGAAGTCAACTGCGCCGCCATTCCCGAGGAGCTGATCGAGTCGGAGCTCTTCGGCCATACGAAGGGCGCCTTCACCGGCGCGGTAGCCGAGCGCCGCGGGCGGTTCGAGCACGCCACGGGCGGCACCATCTTCCTCGACGAGATCGGGGACATGAGCCTGAAGACGCAGGCCAAGGTGCTGCGCGCGCTGCAGGAGAACGCCGTGCAGCCGGTGGGCGGCACCGGCCTCGTGCGGGTCGACGTGCGTGTCGTCGCCGCGACCAACAAGGACCTGCCGGAGGAGATCCGCGCCGGCCGCTTCCGCGAAGATCTGTTCTTCCGCCTGAACGTCGTGCCGATTCACGTGCCGCCGCTGCGCGATCGCATCGACGACATCCCGCGCCTGGCCGAGCACTTCATGGCGACTCTGGCCGCCGAGTACGGGCGGCGCATGAAGCGCTTCGCGCCCGAGGCGATGACCCGGTTGCAGCACTACGCGTGGCCCGGCAACGTCCGCGAGCTGCACAACGTGGTCGAGCGGCTGCTCATCATGGTCGCCGACGACACCGTGACGGCGCAGGACGTCGGCTTCGTCGGCGATGCGCCGGTGGTCGAGGCCTCGGCGCCTGGCACGGTGACGCCGCTGGCGGAGGCCCGCGACCGCTTCGAGCGCGAGTACATCCTGCACGTGCTGGCGACGCATCACGGCAACATCTCGCGCACCGCCGACGCCCTCGGCGTCGAGCGCAGCAATCTCTACAAGAAGATGCGTGCCTTCGGCATCGCGCCGGCCCGCCGCGACCCCGAGTAGGCCTGCGTCGCTCAGCGCACCGTGAGGTGCGTGTCGAGGATACGCGTCGGGCGCCAGTCGGCGATCCCGAGCCGCGCCGCGGCCACGGCGCCCACCGCCGCGGCCGGCACCAGGCCCACCAGCTCGCTACTGTCGATGCCCACGCCGTGCCGGGCGGCCTCGCGCGCGACGGCGTCGTAGGCGACGTGCATCGGCGTGGTCTCGAGATCGGTGAGATTCATCGAGACCTGGATGGGGCCGCCGTCGCCGAGCGCCAGGGCCATCGCCTTCACGCCGCGCAGGCCGCCGCTGCTCTCGCGCACCGCCCGCGCCACCGCCGTTCCGATGTCGAGCCGGGTAGTGGCCAGCACGATGTTGTAGGCGACGAGCAGGCGGCGGGCACCGATGGCGACCGCGCCGCCGGTCGGATGGGGGCGCGCCGGCCCGGCATCGGGCGCCCAGTCTGGCTGCTGCAGCTTGGCGGCCAGACCCTCGAACTGGCCGCGCCGGACGTGTTCCAGGCGCCGGCGATGGGGCGCCGAGGCCGCCTGTTCATACAGGTAGACGGGCAGGTCGAACCGCGTGGCCACGGCGTCGGCGGTGGCTCGCGCCGCGGCGATGGCGTCGTCCATCGTCGCGTCGCCGAGCGGGATGAACGGCACAACGTCGACGGCGCCCAGGCGGGGGTGGGCGCCGCGATGGCCCCGCAGATCGATGGCGGCCAGCGCGCCGTCGACCAGCCGCAGGATACCGGCGGTGAGCGCGGCCGCTTCGCCGACGCAGGTGAACACCGCCCGATGGTGGACCGCGTCGGCGTGGACGTCGAGGAGTCGCACGCCGGGCGTCGACGCGAGCGACGCTGCCAGCGCCTCGACCTTCGCGCGATCGCGTCCTTCGCTGACGTTGGGTACGCACTCGAGCCACGGCATGCGCGGGTTTGTACCACACGCCACGGATGCACGTAAGTGCTATACTCCCGGTGATTTGCGGCCATGATCGAGCCTTCGCCCGACGCCCTGCCGTCCGCTGAGCCGCTCTCCGACGCGGAGCGCGAGGCGCGGATCGAGCAGTTGTTGGTGTCGGGACTCGACGAGTACTTCGCCGGCCGGATGGACCACGCGGTCAACGTCTGGACCCGCGTCCTGTTCCTCGATCGCACCAACGACCGCGCCCGCGCCTACATCGATCGCGCCCGCCGCGCCCTGGCCGAGCGCCAGCGTGAATCCGAGGCCCTGATGCATCAGGGCCTGCAAGCCTTCGACGACGGGGATGTCGACCGCGCCCGCACGTTGCTGACGAAAGCCGTCGAGCACGGCGCGCCGCACGAGCAGGCGCTGCCGGTCCTGCATCGGATCGGCCTGCTCGATGTCACGACTCCGCCACCAGCCGCACGCGGGCGCTGGACCCGCACCGACCGTGCGACGCCGGTCGAGGCCGGGCGGCGCCTGGCGCCGTGGCTGGTCGTCGGCGCGGTCGTCGCGGCGGCGGCGGTCGCGCTGTATCTCGCGGCGCAGGCGGCGCCGCCGCCTCCGGGAGCGTTGTCGGCGTCGGCCCTCGAGCGCGTCGCCGCGCCACTGCCGGTGCCTGGCGCGATGGACGCGCACCTCGCGCGCGCGCGCCAGCTGTTCGACGCCGGCAAGCTGCCCGATGCCCTGGCGGCGCTCGACCGCATCGACCCCGGTGACGACGCCTGGACGGCGGCGCAGGCCCTGCGGGGCCGCGTGCAGGAGGAGTTGCTGCGGGCCGCCGAGCCCAACCGTGAGGACTCGCGATGAAGTGTCCGAAGTGCGGCTACGTAGGCTTCGAGGCGGTCGAGCGCTGCCGGCATTGCGGCTACGACTTCGCGCTGTCGGTCCCCGTCGAGGCGGCTCCGGTCGCGGCGGTGCTGCCGCGCACCGAGGGCGCGGCTCTGGCGCCCCTGCGCGAGCGCCCGGCCGCTCCCGTCGAAGCTCCGGCCGCCACGTTCGACGCGCCCCTCGAAGATCTGCCGCTGCGCGGCCCGTCGTTCTTCACCGCCGCCGAGCGGTTCGCGGATCCGCCGCCGCCGGCGCGGACGCCGCTCGCCGTGCGCCGCACCGCCGAGCGTCCGCGTTCGCGCACCACGACCGCCGTCGCCAAGCGATCCCGTCCCGTCCTGCTCGAAGTGGTCACAGAGGACGCCGAGATCGGCGCGACGCCGGCGGAAGCGGCCGACACCGCACCGGTCGCGCCGGCGTTCGCTCGGGTGCTCTCGGCGGCGATCGATGTCCTGGTGCTCGCCGGCATCGACGCGGCCGTGGTCTACCTGACGGCACAGATCGCGGGGGTGCCCCTGGCCGACGTGGCGACGCTGCCGCTGGCGCCCCTGGCGACGTTCGTGCTCGGTCTGAACGTGGCCTACCTCACGGTGTTCACGGCCAACGGCGGTCAGACGCTCGGCAAGATGGCCGCGGGCCTGCGCGTCGAAGGCACCGAGGGGCGCCTGACGTTCGGGGACGCCGTCGTGCGCGTCGTGGTCGCGGTCGTCGGCGGGGTGGCGATGGGCGCGGGCTTCCTGCCGGCGTTGTGGCGTACCGACCGTCGCGCCGTGCACGATCACGTCGCGCACACCCGGGTGGTCAAGGTCATCGCATGATCGATCGCGTCGCGCTGGCGCTGGCGAGCGCCGGCTTCACGGGATTCTTCCCGATTGCGCCCGGCACCGTAGGATCGGCGGTGGGCGTCGCCGTGTGGTGGGCACTGCGGATGACGGGTGCGGGCGTGGTGGCGGAGTTGGCGGTGATCGGCGTCCTGTTGCTCGTCGGCGCCTGGGCGGCCACGCGCACGGAAGTGACGCTGGGCACGACCGACCCCGGCCCGGTGGTCATCGACGAAGTGATGGGGCAGTGCGTGACGCTCGTCGCGGCGCCGTTCTCGTGGAAGGTGGCGCTCGCCGGCTTCTTCCTGTTTCGCGCCTTCGACATCGTGAAGCCGCCGCCGGCGCGCCAGCTCGAACGGGCCCACGGCGGCTGGGGCATCATGCTCGACGACCTCGCGGCCGGCGTTTACGCTGCCGCTGCCGTGCAGTTCGCGGTGTGGCTGCTGCCGGGATGGCTCGTGTGAGCCGGCCTCCTGTCGCGGCCATCCTCGCCGCCGGCAGCGAGCTGCTGCTCCTCGGGCGCGCCGACACGAACTCGCCCTACATCGCCGGCCATCTCCAGCGTCATGGCATCGCCGTGGCATTCACGTCGGTCGTCACCGACGAGCACGATGACCTCGTCGCGGCCCTGCGTCACGCCCTGTCCCGCGCCGACCTGGTCGTTTGCACCGGCGGGCTCGGGCCGACCGACGACGACCGCACCCGTGACGTCGTCGCCGAGGTGCTGGGTCTCACGCTGCACGAAGACGCCGCGGTCGTGACCGCGATCCGTGAGCGTTTCGGGCGGCGCGGCCTGACGATGCCCGAGATCAACCGGCGCCAGGCCATGGTGCCGGCCGGCGGCGTCGTCGTGCCGAACACCCGCGGCACCGCGCCGGGCCTGTGGATACGCACCGGCGATCAGGCGGTGCTGCTGCTGCCCGGCCCGCCGCGCGAGATGATGCCGATGCTCGAGGAGGCGCTGCGCGCGCACGTGGCGCCTCGTTTCGGCGGCGGCGTCGCGGTGCAGCGTTCGGTCGTGCTGGCCGGACGCAGCGAGTCGTGGGTCGACGAAAAGGCCCAGCCGATCTACGGCCCGTGGCGCGACGAGCCGGTGCCGATCACGACCACCATCCTCGCCAGTCTCGGATCGGTGGAGTTGCACCTGTCAGCCTATGGACCGGACGGCGGCGCGATCGCCGCGCGTCTCGACGCCGCGCAGGCGGCGCTGGTCGAGGTCTTCGGCGACGATGTCGTGAACACCGATGGCACGTCACTCGAGGCGTCGGTGGGCGGGATGCTGCGCACGCGAGGCTGGACGATCGCCGCGGCGGAGTCATGTACCGGCGGCCTGCTGACGACCCGGCTTACCGATGTTCCGGGCTCGAGCGCGTATCTCGACCGATCGGTGGTGTCGTACAGCAACGCGTCGAAGGAGGCACTGCTCGGCGTGCCGCCGGCACTGCTGCAGGCGCACGGCGCGGTCAGCGAGCCGGTGGCTGCCGCGATGGCCGACGGCCTGCGGGCACGGTCGGGTGTGACCGTGACGGTGGCGGTGACCGGCATCGCCGGTCCGGACGGCGGCACACCCGAGAAGCCCGTCGGCCTGGTGTGCTTCGCCGTCAGCGGTCCGGCCGGTACGGAGGCGCGGACGTCGCGGTTCACCGGCGATCGCGCGATCATCCGCGCCCTCGCTGCGACCACCGCCCTCGACCTCGTGCGCCGCTACGTGCGCCGGAGCGCCGCGTGATCGCCGCCGCCGTCGGTGGCTATGCCATCGGCTCGTTGCCGCTCGGCTACCTCGCCGGCCGGCGGTGGGGCGGCGTCGACTTGCGGGCCGTGGGCAGTCACAACGTCGGCGCCACGAACATGTATCGCGTCTCCGGGCCGCGCCTCGGGTTGCTGGTGATGGCGCTCGACGTCGTCAAGGGCGCGCTCGCCGTGGCGCTCGCGGGCGCCTGGGGGGCCATGACACCGCAGGATCCCGCGGTGGCCGCCGTGGCGGCCGTGGCCGGACACGTCTATCCGATTTGGCTGCGCGGCCGCGGCGGCAAGGGCGTGGCGACGGCGTGTGGCGCCTTCGCGGTGCTGGCGCCGTTGGCCACACTGGCCGCCGCGATCGTGTTCGTCGCCGCGGTGTGGGCGACGCGGCTGGTCTCGGCCGGGTCGCTCGCGGCCTCGGTGACGTTGCCATCGATGACGGCGGCGAGTGGCGCGTCGCCGGCGATCGTCTGGGGCAGTGGGGCGGCCGCGGCCCTGATCGTGTGGCGACATCGCGGCAACGTGCTGCGGATCTGGCGCGGCACCGAGCGGCGGCTGGCCGCCAGGGAGGCGCCCCGTGCGTAGCGTGACCGTCGTCGGCGCGGGCAGCTGGGGCACGGCCCTGGCCGTCCACCTGGCGCGCGTCGGCCACCGCGTGCAGCTCTGGGCCCGTGACCAGGCGCTGGTCGCGGAGATGGCCGAGCGGCGCGCCAACGCCGTCTATCTGCCGGAGGTCGCGTTCCCAGAGACGCTGACGGCGACGGCCGACCTCCCGGCCGCGCTTGCGGACGCCCAGTTCGTCGTGGTGGCCGTCCCGTCGCACGGCTTGCGCGCCGTGCTCCGCGCCGGCGCGGCGCACGTCGACCCGTCGGCCGTGGTGCTGAGCGCCACGAAGGGCATCGAAGACGGGTCGCTCGTGCGGATGTCCGAGGTGATCGCCGCGGAGTGGCCGGACGTCGCGGAAGTGGCGGTGCTGTCGGGTCCGAGCTTCGCGCGGGAACTCGCGGCGTCGTTGCCCACCGTCGTCGTCGTCGCCTCGGCGACGCCCGCCGCGGCGCAGCACGTGCAGGAGGAGTTCCGATCGGGCGCCCTGCGGCTCTACGCCAGCAGTGATGTCGTCGGCGTGGAACTGGGCGGCGCGCTGAAGAACGTCATCGCGATCGCCGCCGGCGTGGTCGAAGGACTGGGCCTCGGCCACAACGCCCTGGCGGCGATCATCACCCGGGGGCTGGCGGAAATCGGGCGCGTCGCCGTGGCGGCCGGCGGGCAGCGCGAGACACTGTCCGGCCTGGCCGGCATGGGTGACCTGGTGCTGACCTGCACCGGTCAGCTCAGTCGCAATCGGCACGTCGGCCTCGAGCTGGCGCGCGGACGCCGTCTCAGCGAGGTCGTGTCGAGCATGAAGATGGTGGCCGAGGGGGTGCGCACGACGCATGCGGCGCTGGCGCTCGGCGCGCGCCTCGGTGTCGAACTGCCGATCGCCGCGCAGGTCGACGCGCTGCTCTCCGGACGCAGCACACCGGCCGCGGCGGTCGCCGAGCTGATGGGCCGCCGCCAGCGCGCCGAAGCCGACTGAGATACCCCGGGGCCGCGGGAGATCGGGGCCTGCTAAGATCCCCCTGATGGGCGTGTTCGATCGGCTGACGCGGGGGTTGTCCCGCACCGCGGAGCGTCTGGCGCGACGCTTCGACGAGATCGCGGGGCTCGCGCCGGCGCCGTCGGCCACCGCACCGGCCGGTGCGACCGTCGAGACGATCGAAGCCCTCGAGGAGCTGCTGCTTGGCGCGGATGTCGGGCTCGGGGCCACCACGCGCCTGGTCGAGCGGGTCGCCGAGCGGACGAAGGGCGGGCAGGATCTCCGGACTGCGCTCACCGACGAGATCACGTCGATCTTCCGCGGTGTGCCGGATCCGTCGCGTCGCCCGGCCAGCGGTCCGTACGTCGTGCTGGTCGTCGGCGTCAACGGCACCGGCAAGACGACGACGGTGGGGAAGCTGGCGCATCAGGCCCGGCAGGACGGCCGCAAGACGCTCATCTGCGCCGCCGACACGTTCCGCGCCGCCGCCGTCGACCAGCTCCAGGTGTGGGCGACGCGCGCCGGCGTCGAGATCGTACGCGCCCAGGAAGGCGCCGATGCCGCCGCCGTCGTGTTCGACGCGCTCGCGGCGGCGCAGGCGCGCGCCATCGACACCGTCTTCGTCGACACCGCCGGACGGCTCCACACGCGCGTGAACCTGATGGCAGAGCTCGAGAAGATCCGCCGCATCACCGCCAAGGCCGTGCCCGGCGCCCCGCACGACGTGCTGCTCGTGCTCGACGCCACGGTGGGCCAGAACGGCCTGGTGCAGGCGCGCGAGTTCGCGGCCGCCGCCGGCGTCACGGGCGTCGTGCTGACCAAACTCGACGGCACGGCCAAGGGCGGGATCGCCGTGGCGATCGCGCACGACCTCGGCCTGCCGATCCGCTTCGTCGGCGTCGGCGAGAGCATCGACGACCTCCTCCCGTTCGATCCCGGCGCGTACGTCGACGCGCTGTTCACCCGATCGTGGTGAGCGACCAGGCGCTGATGCGGCGGGCGTTGTTCCACGCCGCGCGCGCGGTCGGCGCGACAGTGCCCAATCCCGTCGTCGGCGCGGTCGTGGTGACCGACGACGGCGTCGTCGTCGGTCAGGGGTTCCACGAACGCGCGGGGTCGGCCCACGCAGAAGTGGCGGCCCTCGAGGCCGCCGGATCGCGGGCCCGTGGCGCGACCATGTACGTGACCCTCGAGCCGTGCTGCCACACCGGCCGCACCGGCCCGTGCACGCAGCGCGTGCTGGAGGCCGGCGTGCGCCGCGTCGTCGCCGCCACGCTCGATCCCGATCCGCGGGTCGCCGGGCGCGGCATCGCCGCGTTGCGCGCTGCGGGGGTCGAGGTCGAGGTCGGCCTCGCCGAGGCGGAGGCGCGCCGCCTCAACGCCGGGTACTTCCTGGCGCAGGAGCATGGGCGGCCGCTGGTCGTGGTGAAGGCCGCCGTGTCGCGTGACGGCGCGATCGCGGCGCGGCGCGACCGGCCGACGGCCCTCACCGGACCGGCGGCCGCCCGGCGCACCCAGCGTCTTCGTGCGGCCGTCGACGCCATCGCCGTCGGCGTCGACACGGTGCTCGCCGACGACCCCCGCCTCACGGCGCGCGACGTCGTCCGAACGAGGCCGCTGGCTCGCGTCGTCTTCGACCGGCGCCTGCGCACGCCGGTCTCAGCGCGCCTGTTCACGGCCACGCCGGCCGGCCCGGTGATAATGGTCACCGCGCCCGAGGCGGTGCAGGCGGCGCCCGGCCAGGCCGAGGCGCTCACGACGGCCGGCGCGGTGCTCGTGCCGGCCGGATCGATCGACGCGGCGCTCACGGCCCTGGTGGCGCTGCAGGTGCACACCCTGCTCGTCGAAGGGGGGGCGCGGCTGCACCGGGCGTTCTGGGAGGCCGATCGCGTCGATCGGTTGCACCTCGTGGTGGCGCCGGTGCGGCTCGGCGATGCGGCCGTGCGGTTGTTCGACGGGTGGCCGGTGCCCTGGGCGCGGCTGTCGCGCGTGACGGCGTCGCCGTGCGGCGACGACGTGTGGATGGAGGCGGATGTTCACCGGGATCGTTGAACGAGTCGGCGCGCTCGCCGAGGTCAAGCCGATGGCGGGGGGCTATCGCGTCCGCATTGCGACCGATCTCGCCGCCGAGACCGAGCCGGGCGACAGTCTCGCCGTGAACGGCGTATGCCTGACGGCGATCGTCGCCGCCGACGGCGAGGTACACGCCGACGTCGGGCCGGAGACCGCTCGTATCACCACCCTCGGCGCCGTGGCGCGCGGGCAGCGTGTGAACCTCGAACGCCCGGTGCGCGCCGATGCCCGCCTGGGCGGGCACTTCGTGCTCGGCCACGTCGACGGCATGGGCACGGTGGAAGACCTGCGCCCCGATGGCGAGAGCCTGTGGATCACCATCGGCTATCCGGCGGCGCTCGCCGCGCTCTTCATCCGGAAAGGCTCCGTCGCCGTCGACGGCGTCAGTCTCACGATCGCCGGCCTCGACGCGCAGCGCTTCGATGTCATGATCGTCCCCTACACCCGCGCGCACACCACCCTGGGCGCCCTGACCCGCGGCGATCGCGTGAACCTCGAGTGCGACGTGCTCGGCAAGTACGTGCTGCGCGCTGCCGAGGTCGCCGCGACCGACGCCCGGACCCGCTGACCATGGCGACCACTCGCTCCCGGCCCTCCCGTCCCGCCGTCCCCCCCGTACGCACGCGCGCCACCTCACGTCGCGCGCCGTCGCCCTTTGCGTCCGTCGAGACCGCACTCGAGGCGATTCGCCGCGGCGGCCTGGTCATCGTCGTCGATGACGAAGATCGCGAGAACGAAGGCGACCTCACGTGCGCGGCCGAAAAGGTCACGCCCGCCATCATCAACTTCATGATGACGCACGGCCGCGGGCTCATCTGCATGCCGATGACCGCGGAGCGGCTCGACGAGCTCGACATCCCGCTGCAGGTGCCGGCCAACCGCAACACGACCACGTTCGACACCGCGTTCTGCGTCGGCATCGAGGCGCGGCGCGGCGTGCGCACCGGCATCTCGGCTCCGGATCGCGCGACGACGATCCTCGCTGCGGTGAATCCCAAGTCGCGGCCGTCGGATCTGGCGCGTCCGGGCCACGTGTTCCCGCTGCGCGCCCGCGACGGCGGCGTGCTGGTGCGTGCCGGCCAGACGGAAGCTGCGGTCGACCTGGCGCGCATCGCCGGACTCTACCCGGCCGGCGTGATCTGCGAGATCGCCAAGGCCGACGGCAGCATGGCGCGCGTGCCGGACCTGCAGAAGTTCGCGCGCCGGCACAAGCTGCCGCTGGTGTCGGTGGCCGACCTCATCCGCTACCGCATGCGCACGGAACGGCTCGTGACGCGCGTCGCCGAGGCCGATCTGCCGACCGTGGCCGGCCCCTTCCGGATCCACGCCTACGAAAGTCCGCTCGACCACGAGACGCACGTCGCCCTGGTGCGCGGCGACATCGGCCACGGCCAGAACGTCCTGGTGCGTGTGCACTCGAAGTGCCTGACCGGCGATGTCTTCCACTCGACGCGCTGCGATTGCGGTCCCCAGTTCGACGCCGCCCTCCAGCGCATCGCCGCCGAGGGCCGCGGGGTGCTGCTGTACCTGAACCAGGAAGGCCGGGGCATCGGGCTGGCGAACAAGATCAAGGCCTACGCCCTGCAGGACAAAGGCTTCGACACGGTGGAGGCGAACGAGCGGCTCGGGTTCAAGCCCGACCAGCGCGACTACGGGATCGGCGCGCAGGTGCTGCGCGATCTGGGCGTGCAGACCATGCGGCTCCTGACCAACAACCCCCGGAAGTTCGTGGGCCTGCAGGGCTACGGCCTCTCGGTGGTCGAGTCGGTGCCGCTCGAGATCGCGCCGTCGGCGACCACCCGGCGCTACCTCCGGACCAAGAAGGAGAAGCTCGGTCACCGCCTGACGAAGGTTTGACCAGCGGCCCGAACAGCCGGTAGGATAAGGGTTTGTGCCGAGCGCCGCTCGGCCGGCCATTCCGATGTTCGACGCGCTCGGCACCCGTCTACAGGACGTCTTTCAGTCGTTGAGAGGCGAGGTTCGTCTCACCCCCGAGACGACCGAACGGGTGCTGCGCGAAATCCGGGTCGCGCTCATCGAAGCCGACGTCAACCTGCAGGTCGTCAAGGCGTTCGTCGACCGCGTCCGCGACCGCGCCTCCGGCCAGGACGTGCAGGAGTCGCTCAGCCCGGACCAGCAGGTCGTCAAGATCGTCCGCGACGAACTGCTCGCGCTGTTCGGCGACGCGAAAGGCGGACTGAAGCCCGGCGGGCCCACGCCCAAGGTCATCCTGATGCTCGGCCTGCAGGGCTCGGGCAAGACCACCACCACCGGCAAGCTGGCGCGTCTGCTCAAGAAGCAGGGCAAGTTCCCGCTGGTCGTCTCGACCGACGTCCGCCGCCCGGCCGCCATCGAACAGTTGTCCGTCGTCGCCGGCAAGGCCGGCGTGCGCGTCTACGACCCGGCGGGGAACCTCGACCCGGTCGCGCGCGCCACGGGCGCCATCCTCGAGGCCCGCAACACCGGCAGCGACGTCATCATCGTCGACACCGCCGGCCGCCTGCACATCGACGACGAGCTGATGGCCGAACTGGTCGCCATCAAGGCCGCCGTGACGCCGAGCGACTTGCTCTACGTCGCCGACGCGATGACCGGGCAGGACGCGATCAAGAGCGCCGGCGAGTTCAATCGCCAGATCGGCGTCAGCGGCGTGGTCCTCTCGAAGATCGACGGCGACGCCCGCGGCGGCGCGGCGCTCTCGGTGGTGTCCGTCGTCGGCGTGCCCATCGCCTTCGTCGGCGAGGGCGAACGGCTCGAGGATCTCGACACCTTCCACGCCGATCGCTTCGTGTCGCGCCTGCTCGGCATGGGCGACGTGCTGTCGCTCATCGAGAAGGCCGAGGACGTCGTCGACGCGTCCTCGGCGGCCACGCTCGAAGACAAGATCCGGAAGAACACCTTCAGCCTCGGTGACTTCCGCGATCAGCTGCGCACCATCCGCCGGATGGGCCCGCTCGAACACATCATGAAACTGCTGCCCGGCATGGGGCAGCTCAAGGATCTCGGCGGGCAGAAGCCCGATGAGAAGCAGCTGCGCCGCGTCGAGGCGATCATCAACTCGATGACGCCCGAGGAGCGCGAGCACGCCGAGGTCATCGACGGCAGCCGCCGCAAGCGCATCGCGCTCGGCAGCGGCACGTCGGTGGAAGACGTCAACCGCCTGCTCAAGCAGTACAACGAGATGCGGAAGATGCTGAAGCTCGTGGGCCAGATGACGGGCGAGGCCGTGCCCGAGGCTCCGAAGAAGCGGAAGAAGAAGGGGCCGTTCAGCCTGATGCGCTAGCCGGGAAGGCCGGCTCGCTGGAAGAGGACAACTATGCTCGTGATTCGCATGCGTCGCACGGGGTCGAAGAAGCGGCCCCACTACCGGGTGGTCGTCACCGAGCGGCGATCGCCGCGCGAGGGCGGCTTCATCGAGACGCTCGGTTTCTACAACCCGCGCACGAAGCCCGCGGTGGTCGACGTGAACAAGGCGCGTATCCAGCACTGGATCGCGCAGGGCGCGCGGCCGTCGGACTCGGTGCGCACACTGCTGGCGAAGCACGTGACCCGCGATCTCGGCGCCGTGGCGCCGGTGGACGCGGTCGCGGCGGCGCCGCAGGCCTGATCGGAGCCGTACCGTGGCCGAGCTGAAGACTCTCGTGGAGACGGTCGCGAAGGCCCTGGCCGACGAGCCCGACGCGATCTCGGTCGTCCAGGGCGAGCGGCGGGGCGGGCTGCACTTCGAGCTGCGCGTCGCGCCGGGCGATCTCGGCCGCGTGATCGGGCGCCAGGGGCGCACGGCCGCGGCCCTGCGGACGCTGCTGGCGGCGGCCGCCGACGTGGATGGCACACGGATCCAACTCGACATCCGCGACAGCGCCGGCCAGCGCTGACGTGACGCCCGAGGCGTGGGACGAGATGCTCCTCGTGGGCGTCGTCGCCCGCACCCAGGGCAATCGCGGTGAGGTCGTGGTGAACGCCACCACCGATTTCGCCGACGAGCGGTTCGCGGAGGGGGCCACGGTCTGGGGACGACCGGCGGCGGGCGGCACGACCGAGGCGTTGCGCGTGCGGAGCTTCCGGATGCACATGGGACGGCCAGCCGTGGCGTTCGGGGACGCCGCGAGCATCAACGAGGCGGAGCGGTTCACGGGCTGGGAGCTGCGGGTGCCGACGTCGGCCCGGCAGACGCTGCCGGCCCACACCTACTACCATTACGACCTCGTCGGGTGCGTGGTGGTGACGGCGGAGGGAACGGCCGTGGGCACGGTGAAGTCCGTGGACGGCGAGGGGCAGGTGCGGCTGGTGATTGCGGCGGCCCGCGGCGACGTGCTGGTGCCGTTCACGCAGGCGTTCTGCGAGGTCGACGTGGCGGCGCGCCGCATCGTGGTGCGGCCGCCCGACGGGCTCCTGGACGTGAACGGGCCCTGGCGGGAGTGACGGACGGGGAGGTGACGTGGTGACATTCGACGTCGTCACGATCTTCCCCGCGATGGTGGAAGCCGGCCTCGCCGAGGGCGTGGTCGGACGGGCGCGGGCCCGGGGACTGCTGGACATCGCGGTCCACGACCTGCGCGGGTTCACGACCGACCGGCATCACGTCGTCGACGACGTGGCGTTCGGCGGCGGGCCCGGGATGGTGATGAAGGCAGAGCCGTTCTACGTGGCGGTCGAGACGATTCGGCAGCGACGGGGCGGTCCGGTGCGGGTGGTGCTGACATCGCCCGCGGGCCGGCGGTTCGACCAGGCGGCGGCGGAGGCGATGGCGCAGGACGACGGCGTCCTCTGGCTGTGCGGCCGCTACGAAGGCGTGGACGAGCGGGTGGTCGACGCCGTTGGCGCCGAGGAGTGGTCGGTCGGCGACTACGTGGTGAGCGGCGGCGAGCTGCCGGCGCTCGTGATGATCGACGCCATCGCCCGGCTGGTGCCGGGCGTGGTGGGCGACGAGCGGTCGGTGGAGAACGACTCGTTCTCGGCCGGCGGACTGGATTACCCGCACTACACGCGGCCGGCGCTGTGGCGGGATCGGGCGGTGCCGGAGGTGCTCCTGTCGGGGCATCACGCGGCCATCGAACAGTGGCGGCGCGAACGCGCCGCCGAACGCACGCGGGCGCGACGGCCCGACCTCGTGGTCGGTGCGTCCGGGCGGGGGAAAGGGAAGGGCGAGGAACGATGAACGCAGTGGAGCTGATCGAAAAGAGCCAGACGGTGGTGCGGCCGGCGATGCAATCCGGCGACACGGTCAAGGTGCACGTCCGCGTCAAGGAAGGCGACAAGGAGCGCATCCAGGTCTTCGAAGGCATCGTGATCAACCTGCGCCGCGGCGGCACGCGGGCGTCGTTCACGGTGCGGAAGGTCTCGTTCGGCCAGGGCGTCGAGCGCATCTTCCCGCTGCACTCGCCGATCATCCAGAAGATCGAGGTCGTGCGCTCGGCCAAGGTGCGCCGCGCCAAGCTGTACTACCTGCGCGACCTGAAGGGCAAGGCGGCGCGCATGAAGGAAGTCCGGAAGACGCCGGTCTAGCCGACGGTCCGGGGCCGGCCATGCCGAAAGTGCGCGCCCGGCGCACGATCGAGAACCTGTACCGGCGGTTCGGCTTCAGCCTGATCGCCGGAGTCGACGAGGTGGGACGCGGCTGCCTGGCGGGTCCTGTCCTCGCCGGCGCCGTGATCCTCCGTGCCGACCGTCACATTCCCGGCCTCGCCGACTCCAAGCTGCTCACGCCCGAGCAGCGCGACGCCCTCTATCTCCGCATCACCGCCGACGCCCTGGCCTGGGCCGTGGGCGCCGCCGACCCCCGCGAGATCGAACGCGACAACATCCATCGCGCGTCGTTGCACGCCATGGCACGCGCCGTCACGGCGCTCGCGCCCCAACCCGACCTGGTGCTGGTCGACGCGTTCCGGATCGAGGGCCTGCGCATGGCCCAGCACGGGATCATCGGGGGCGACCGGCGCTCGGCGGCCATCGCCGCGGCCTCCATCGTCGCCAAAGTGACCCGCGACCGTCTGATGGACGACCTGCATCGGACCGATAGCCGGTATGGCTTCGATCGGCACAAGGGGTACGCCACCGCGGCGCACCTGGCAGCGGTCGCGGCGCATGGCTATTCCGAGGCGCACCGGCGATCGTTCAGGCCGGCGACGCTGTTTGATACTCTGGACTGAGGGCGAACGATCGTGGCGCCATTCGATCGCGACGGGGCACTGAAGCGGGCCGAGAAGGCCCTGCGGCTGGGCAAGGTGGACGCGGCCATCGACGAGTACCAGGCGCTCGTGCTGGCGCAACCTCGCGACTGGAACAGCGCCAACGCGCTGGGCGACCTGTTCGTGCGCGCCGGGCAGCTCGACAAGGGCGTCGAGCAGTACACCCGCATCGCCGATCATCTGGCCGACGAAGGCTTCTATCCGAAGGCCTCCGCGCTCTTCAAGAAGATCCTGAAGGTCAAGCCGACCGACGAGTACGCGCTGATCCGGTCCGGCGACGTCGCGTCCAAGCAGGGCCTGCTCGCCGACGCCAAGAACGCCTACCAGACGGTCGCCGACCGCCGCCGCAAGATCGGCAACATCCGCGGCGCCGCCGAGATGGCCGTGCGTCTCGGCACCGTGGACCCCGACGACTACGTCGCCCGCTTCACCGCCGCGAAGGCGGCCCGCGACCTCGGCGACACCGACACCGCGACGCGCGAGTTCCGCGCTGTCGCCGCGTGGTTCACCAACGAGGGCCGCGCCAACGAAGCCCGCGACGCCTACCGCGATCTGCTCGAGCTCGACCCGGGCGACGACGCCGCCCGCAGCCAGGTGCTCGCCGCCGACATCGCCAGCGGCGAGTTCGCGCGCGCCCTGGCCTGGGCGTCGTCGGCTCCCGAGCTGCGCCAGCTCGCCGACGCGCTCACCGCCGCCGGCCAGCACGGCGAGGCCCTGGCCGTGCTCGCCCGCGTCGCCGACATGGACGCGAGCGACATCGACGCCCGCGTGCAGCTCGTGAAGGCACACCTGGCCAAGGGCGATCTCACGACCGCCAAGCGCTACCTGACGCCCGACGTCGTCGCCAAGGACGCCACGCTGTGGATGGTCGTGGCCGAAGCGGAACTGCGCCAGGGCCACCTCGACGAAGGCAAGACCGCGGTGCTGTCGGCGCTCGAGGCCGATCCCGCTCAGCGCGAGGCGGCCATCGAGATGGCCTCGCGGCTCGCCGAGCACGACGCCGACGCGGCCTATCCGGCCATCGAGGCCGTGGCCGACAAGGCCGTCGCCAGCGGCGACTACGCCGCCGCGGCCGCCGCGCTGCACGAGTTCGTCACGCGCGTGCGACGCCACATCGTCGCCCTCATGCGCCTGGTCGAGATCTGCGTCGACGGCGGTCTCGAAGCGACGATGTATTCCGCCCAGGCGCAGCTCGCCGACGCCTACCTCGACGCCGGCCGCGGCCTCGAGGCGCGCATCATCAGCGAGGACCTGGTTGCCCGCGAGCCCTGGGACAGCGCCAATATCGCGCGCTTCCGCCGCGCGCTGGAGATGCTGGGCGAAGCCGACCCCGACGCCGTGATCGCCGATCGCCTCAGTGGCGACAGCCCGTTCATGGCCACCAACAAGCTCGACTTGAACGAGGGCATCTCGTTCGACGATCTCGACGCCAGCCCCGAGCCGTCGAGTGGCGACGGCGACGTCGATCTCACCGACGAGTTCGACGCCCCGCGCGGCGACAAGGGCTCGAAGGGCAAGGGCAGGAAATCGGGGAAGCCGGCCGACGCGATCATCGAGGCCGGCCGTTCGCAGGACGAGGGCCTGGCGTCGGAGCAGCTGCGTCTCGGCCTGACCTACCGCGACATGGGCATGACCGACGACGCCATCCAGGCGCTCGAACTGGCCTCGCGTTCGTCGCGGCTGCGCTTCGAAGCGGCGTCCACGCTGGGCCGTCTGTTCGTGGAGCGCGGCAATCGCGGCGCGGCGCTGGAATGGTTCGAGCGCGCCGCCGAGGCGCCCGCGCCGACCAGCGATGCCGGCCGCGGGCTGCTCTACGAGCTGGCCAGTGTGCTCGAGGACCTTGGCGAGACCAGCCGCGCGCTGGCCGTGTTCGGGGAGATCCAGGCGGATCAGCGCGGCTACCGTGACGTGGCCGCCCGCATCGAACGGTTGAGCCGCGCCCAGGTCCGGGGCTAGTCGCCGTTGCGGCGTCTGCTCATCATCGCGGTCCTCATCGAACTCGGACTGCTGTTGATCGTGGTGCCCTGGTCGGCGTACTGGGATCGGAACTACTTCGTCCAGATCTCGCCCCTCGTCCGCGCGTTCGTGACCAACAACTACGTGCGTGGCGCGGTCACTGGCCTCGGCGCCGTGAACGTACTGGCGGCCCTGGCCGACCTCGCGATGCTGGTGCGCCGCCGCCCGGTGCCGTGAGCATCGGACTCGACGCCGGACGTCTGTGCCTGGTCAGTGACCGCCGGCGCCTCGCCGAGATAGCCGGACGAGCCGCGACGGACGCGATGGCGTTGCTGGTGGAGCAAGTGGCCGCCGCGGCTGCGGCCGGCATCGGCGCGTTCCAACTGCGGGAGCCCGACCTCGACACCGACGCCCTGTTCGCGCTCGTCTGTACGGTGCGCGCCGCGGTCGGCGATGCCCCGATGGCGTTGCTCGTGAACGATCGCGCTGATGTCGCCGCCGCGGCCGGGGTCGGCGTGCATCTCAAGGAACGCTCGATGCCGGCAGCGCGCGTGAAGGCGGCGTTGCCGGCGGTGCGTCCGATCTGGCGCGCGGTGCACGACGTCGACGGGGCGCGCGCGGCGGGGCCGGTCGACGCGCTGGTCGCCGGCACCGTGCAGGCGTCGCGCTCCAAGGCCGCCGGCTCGCCGACGCTCGGACATGCGGGTCTGGCCGCCATCGTGATCGCCACGGCCCGGCCGGTCTACGCGATCGGTGGGCTGACGGGCGCGTCGTGGCCGTCGCTGTCTGCGACGGGCGCGCACGGTTGTGCCGCCATCGGCGTGTTCCTGCCGAGAAACGGCGAGGACATTGCCCAGGCGGTGGGGCGCGCCGTGCGCGGCTTCGCCGATGGCGTTGACTGACGGCGATCCGTCTCCTACGATCGTGAGGTCGGGCACGTGGCCCGGCGACCCATCAAATGGACTGGCTCGAGACTGCGGACGACTTCGGACAGGCCCTGCGCACGACGCGGGAGTCGGTCGGCCGCTCGCTGCGTGAGATGGCCGACGCGACGAAGCTCGGCGTCCCGACCCTCGAGGCGCTCGAACGCAACCAGATCGACCGGCTGCCGCGCGGGATCTTCCGCCGCGCCGTAGTACGGGCCTATGCCCGCGAAGTCGGGCTCGACCCCGAGAACGCGCTGCGCGTGTTTCTCGCCAGGCATCCCGACGACCTGCCGCCGCCCGGCGTCGCGCAGGGACCGGTCTCCGACGTCCCCGTGCGGCCGCGGGGCTGGACCTCGGTGATCGCCACCGGACTCGTCATCGGTCTGGTCGTCGCGCTCGCGATTGCCGCCTACCTCTTCTGGCCACGGCCGCTCGCCGCCAGCGACGCGGCCCGGCCGTCGGACCTGCGGTCCGTCGCCGTCCGCCCGACCCCCTAGATGGACGTCGGACTCCGTACCCCGCTCCTCGAGAGCTTTCGCCGCGGCGACGCGCCGCTCGAAGTGCGTTTCGACGCCGCCCGCGGTCACGTGGCGCCGCGCGGCCAGGAGCAACTCGCCTTGCTCGCACTGCTCGTCGACGACGAGGATGCCGGGGTCCGCGAGGCCGCCGAGGAGTTGCTCGCAAGGATTCCCGTCGCGTCGATCGCCGCGGTGATCGCGCGCGCTGACACGCCGGTCGACCTGGTGCGGTTCTTCGGTGGTCGCGGCGTCTCGCCTGTGGTCGGCCCCGAGACCTCGGCGGTGGACGACGAGGCGCCGCTGGTGGGCGCTGCCGACACCTGGGACACGATCGACGAGAACGCCGATCCCAATGCCGGCGGTGGCGAGACGCCGAGCCAGTCGGTGACGCAGCAGATCCAGCAGATGTCGATCGTGGAGCGGGTCCGCGCGGCGATGAAGGGCACGCGTGAGATGCGCGCGATGCTGGTGCGCGATCCGAACAAGATGGTGTCGTCCGCGGTGCTCGCCTCGCCGAAGCTGACGCTGGCCGAGGTCGAGAGTTTCGCGAAGATGGCCAACGTCGGCGAGGACGTCCTGCGCGCGATCTGTCAGAACCGCGCCTGGGTGAAGAACTACGGGGTGACGGCGTCGCTGGCCCGCAATCCGAAGACGCCGGTGGGGATGTCGTTGAACCTGTTGCAGCGGCTGATCGAACGCGACGTCAAGGGCATCTCGGTCGATCGCAACGTGCCCGAGCCACTGCGCCTGGCGGCACGCAAGAAGCTCGTCAAAGGCTCGAACGGCTGAGCGACGAGGTCAGCGGCGCGGCCGCGGTGGCGGCGGCGCTTTCACGCCCCATTCCGACCGCATCTGCGCCAGGCCGTCCATGTAGACGGCGGCCCGCGCCCGCGCCTCGTCGTCGGGCAGCGACTTCAGCAGGTCGATGGCGCGATCGAGATCGCGCAGGATGGTCGCCTTGGTCGTCTGGTAGTAGAGGCGCTTGATGGCCTCGACCGGGTCCGGCGGGGCGCTCATGAGGCGGCCACCTCGAGGCCGCGGGGATCGACGGTGGCATCGAGCACCGTTGCGCCGGCCTGCCGCCACGCCGCGCGCACGGCGTCACGCCGCTCGGGCGGCGTCAGCGCGAACACGCACCCTCCGCCGCCGGCGCCACACACCTTCCCGGCCCAGGCGCCGGCCCGCTGCGCTTCGACCAGCAGGTGGTCGATGGCCGGCGTGGACATCGCCGGCGCCAGCCGCGTGCGCGTGGTCCACTCGTCGGCGAGCGCCCGGCCGGCCGCGGCCCAGTCGCCCGACTCGAGGGCGGCCCGCATGCGGATGGTCGCGTCGACGATGCCGTCGAAGGCGGCGGTCACCTCCGCATCGCCGTCGACGCGCCGCTTCGTCACGTCCCAGTTGTTGATCCCCGACTGGCGCGGCGCTCCGGTGTAACAGAGGACCAGCCGGTCGGACAGCGCCACCGGATCGACGGCCAGGACGCGGCGGCGGGCGCCGAAGGCGTCCATCTCCAGCGTCGCGACGCCACCGTAGAGCGCGGGGCGGTAGTCCTGCAGCCCGGTCGGGACCCGAATCACCTGTGCTTCGACGTTCTTCGCCACTTCGAGCAACGCGTCGGGTTCGAGCGCCCGGCCGGTCCAGCGGGCGAGCGCCGCGGTGACGGCGATGTTCAGCGCGGACGAACCGGCGATCCCGGCGCCGGCCGGCGCCTCGCTCTTCGTCTCGATCGTCACGCCGCGTACGCCGAAGGCGTGCGCCAGCTTCGCCAGGAGCGGCAGGGCGCTGTGGGCCGGCAGATCGTCGAACGCGATCGGGCCCGACGCGAGACCGAGGTCGTCCGACACCAGTGCCACGCGGTCGTCGTCGCGGGCGGACACGCGCGCCCATGTGCGCAGGGTGATGGCGGCGTGGAGCGTCTGGGCACCAGGGTGAAAGAGATAGATCGGCCAGATGTCGATCGTGCCGCCGGCGAGATCCACGCGGGTCGGCGCCGAAGCGGTGACGGTCACGCCGGAATTATAATGTGCGGATACCGATGCCGGTGCCGCTCCGACGACGCGTAGGCCAGTTGCTCATCGGCAGCTTCACCGGCACGACGGTGCCCGTGGAACTCACGGCGCTCGCCCGCGAGTTCGATCTCGGCGGCGTGACGCTGTTCGCGCGCAACGTCGAAGGCCCCGAGCAGGTGCTCGATCTCGCGATCACGATCGAGGCGCTGGGCCTCGAGGCGCCGGCGTGGGTCAGCGTCGATCAGGAGGGCGGACGGGTCGCCCGGTTGCGCGCGCCGTTCACCGTGTGGCCGCCGATGGCGACCCTGGGCCGTGCCGACGCGCCGGCGCTGGCCGAGCGGTTCGCGACCGCCCTCGCCGCGGAACTGCGCGCGGTCGGCGTGTCGTTCGACTTCGCGCCCGTGCTCGACATCCTGACCAACCCGTCCAATCCGGCCATCGGCGATCGCGCCCTGTCGGCCGATGCCGCGCGCACCGCCGATCTGGGCGCGGCGATCGTGACGGCGCTGCAGGCGGCGGGCGTGGCCGCGTGCGGCAAGCATTTTCCCGGGCACGGCGACACCGCCGTGGACTCGCATCACGGGTTGCCGCTGGTGGAGCATCCGCCCGATCGCCTGCGGGCCGTCGAGTTCGTTCCGTTCCGCGCCGCCATCGCCGCCGGGGTCTCGGCGATCATGACGGCGCACGTGCTGGTGCCGTCGCTCGACGAGGATCGGCCGGCGACGCTGTCGCCGGCGATCGTCCCCCTCATCAAGCGCGAGCTCGGTCATCCCGGCCTGGTCGTGAGCGACGACCTCGAGATGGGCGCCGTGGCCGCGCGCTGGACCCCGGCCGAGGCCGCAGTGGGCGCCGTGGCCGCTGGCTGCGACGCCGTGCTCGTGTGCAGCGGCAACACCGATGCGCAGGCGGCGACGCTCGAAGCGCTGGTGAAGGCCGTCGAGACCGGCGTCATCACCCACGCGCGGCTCGATGACGCGATGGCACGCAGCGCCCGCGAGAAGGCGCGCTTCCTGGGGCCACGACCGCCGGCGCGACAGCGGGTGCGTGACTGGAAGGGTGTCGTTGGCTGCGAAGCGCACCAGCGCGTGGCCGCGGAAATGGCAGCGTTCGCGTGAGCGTCGACGACTCGAGGACCAGCGCCGGCCGCCGCCGGCCGCGGCGGCTGCAGCCAGGCGATCGCGTGGCGCTCGTCACCCCGGCCAGTCCGGTGCACGCCGACGACCTGGCCGCCGGCGCCGACGAGCTCCGCCGCCTCGGCTTCGAGCCGGTGTGGGACGATCGCGCGCTGGCGAGGCACGGCTACGTCGCCGGTCCGCCGGCCGTGCGGGTCGCCCAGCTGGTCGACGCCTGGCGCGATCCCTCGATTCGCGGCATCGTCGCCGGCCGCGGCGGCTACGGCAGTCAGCAGTTGCTGCCCGCCCTCGATCCCCGCTGGATTGCCGCCGACCCCAAGGTCTTCGTCGGCTACAGCGACCTCACCGCGCTGCTGGCCTGGTACGTCGGGCACGGCTCCGTGGCCTTCCATGGCCCGATGGCCGAAGGGCGCCTGGCGCGGGGGCCATCGGCCTACGATCGGATGTCGCTGCTGGCCGCGCTGACGCAACCCGAAGCCATGGGACGGCTCGCGCCTGCCGGCCTCGACGTCTTTCGCGAAGGCGAAGCGCACGGCGTGCTGATGGGCGGCACCGTCACCCAGCTGGCATCGCTCCTCGGCACGCCGTACGCCGCGATTCCGCGCGAGCCGACGATCCTGTTCCTGGAGGACGTGGGGGAGCGCCCCTACCGGCTCGATCGCCTGATGACGCAGTTGCATCAGGCCGGGATGTTCAGGGCCGTCACCGGTCTCGTCTTCGGCGCGTTCCCCCGGTGCGACGAGCTGAGCGGCGGACCGACGGCGCGCGCGGTGCTGCGCGACCTGTTCGCGGGCTTCCCGGGCCCCGTGATCTTCGGGTTCCCGTCGGGGCACACCGAAGACGCCACGTGGACGCTGCCGTTCGGCGTGTCGGCGCGGCTCTCGGCCGTGCCCGGCGACGCCTCGCTGTCGATCGAAGAAGCCGCGGTCTGGTGATGGCGCGCCGCGTCCACTTCATCGGCATCTGCGGCACGGCGATGGGCACGCTGGCCGCGATGCTGCAACGACGGGGCGACGCCGTCCAGGGGTCCGACTCCCACGTCTACCCGCCGATGAGCGACTTCCTGCGGGCCGAGGGCATCACGCTGCTCGACGGCTACGACGCCGATCACGTGCAGGGCGCGATCGACGTCGTGGTCGTGGGCAACGCCATCTCGCGCGGCAATCCTGAGCTCGAGGCGGTGCTCGACCGCTCCGTGCGCTACGTCTCGCTGCCCGAGATGATCCGCGAGACGTTCCTGTGGGACGCCGAAGCGATCGTCATCGCCGGCACGCACGGCAAGACCACGACGACCGCCCTCACCGGCTGGTTGCTGACGCACGCCGGCGCCGATCCGTCGGTGCTCGTGGGCGGCATCGCGCGCAACCTGAACGACGGCCGCGGCGGCAGCTATCGTCTGGGTGGTGGCCGCGCCTTCGTGATCGAAGGCGACGAGTACGACAGCGCCTACTTCGACAAGACGGCGAAGTTCCTCAAGTACCTGCCCGACATCGCCGTCGTCAACAACGTCGAGTTCGACCACGCCGACA
>CADEDM010000056.1 GCA_902826065.1 uncultured Acidobacteriota bacterium
GGGCCACGAGTCCGGGCACCACGGCCGCCGTCGCCCATGTGGCGTAGGTGAGGTCGATTCCCGTCGCGTCGCGGGCGAAGCTGGCGATCGACGGGTTGGACGCCTGCCCCGTCAGGAACATCGCGCAGACGATCACGTCGCAGTGATAGACGGTCGGCAGCAGGAACGCGCCCAGACGGCGGGCGGTCGGGCCCGGTGTCGAGCCGAATGTCTCGGCGAGGCTCTTCGCGATCGGGAACAGGATGCCGCCGCCGCGCGCGCTGACCGACGGGATCACGGTGCCGAGCAGCACGTCGGTGACGACCAGCGAATAGGCCAACCCGAGCGACGTGCGGCCGATGGCGCGGATGAAGATCAGCGCCAGGCGGCGTCCCAGGCCGGTCTTCACCATGCCGCCTGCGATCTGGAAGGCACAGAACACCATCCAGACGGTCGGATCGGCGTAGCCGGCGAGCGCTTGCGCCGGTGTCAGGGCTCCAGTCACGGCGGCGGCGGTGACGCCACACAGCACCATGGCGCCAACCGGCGCCGGCTTGGCGATCAGGCCGACGACCGTCGCCGTGAAGATCGCCAGGAGCCGCCACGCCTCGGGTGTGACCCCCACGGGTCGCGGGGCCAGCAGCACGGCGAGGCCCGCGATTGACACCAGCGCCGTGCGGATGGCCACGCTGGCGTTGGTGGCCTTGGCCGGCCGCGCCGTCTCGAGGTTCGGATCCGACATCGCGTGCGGCGGCCGTCAGCGCGACGAGCCGGAATCAGCCGTGTCCGCCAACGCGCGCGACGATCGTTCGACCAACGCATCCACGACGACCACGCCCTCGCCTTCTGCGCCGACGATCACCGGATTCAGGTCGATCGACGCGAGGCTGCGTCCCGCGCCGACGATCACCTCGCCGAGGCGCACGGCGGCCCGGCACAGCGGCTCGACGTCCATCGGCGGGTCGCCGCGGCGCCCCTCGAGGAACACCCGCAGACGCAGCGTCGAGAGCGCGTCGCGCACCTGCTCGACGGTGAACGGTGGAAACAACAGCGCGATGTCGTCCAGGGCCTCCACGTAGCGGCCGCCGTCACCGACCATCACGACCGGGCCGAACACCGGATCGACCTTCGCGCCGAGGACCATCTCGCGGCGGCCCTTGGCCATGCGCGCGACGATCACGCCGTCGACGGTGGCGCCGAGTGCGTCCATCCGGGTCTCCAGGTCCGTGAAGGCGAGCACGACGTCCGCCTCGTTGTCGATGTCGAGCACGACCAGCCCGCTGTCGGACTTGTGGGGCAGGTCGGGCGAGCAGGCCTTGACGGCGACGCGCGGGCCGAGCTCGCGGAACGCCATCCGCGCCTCGTTGGCCGTGCGGCACAGGCGATGGGCGACCATCGGCAGCCCGTGCGCCTGCAGAAAGGCCATCCCCTGCGCTTCGCCAAGGAATCGGCCGCGCCCGGGCGGCGCCGTCGTGGATGCAGGTGACACGCGGATAGGCGGGCGCTTGCGCATCAGTTGCGCGTGGTGCGCGAGTTGGGCCAGCACCCTGATGGCATCGGTCTGGTTGGCGAACACCGGCACACCGGCGGCGCCAAAGTACGCCGCGACGCTCTCCTGCGGAGAGGCCACGGCGATCGGCCGGCCGGTGACGCGTGCGTAGTCGGCCGCCGCGGTCGCGAACGCCCCGACGTCGTAGCCGGCGCCGGCGACGGGCAGCGACAAGAGCAGCAGGTCGGCGTCATCTGTCTCCGCCAAAACCGACAGGATGCCGCCGAGCAGACTGCTGTTGGTCAGGAGCGCCGCCGTGACGTCGACGGGGTTGGTCACCGTGGCGAAGTTCGGCAGTTGCGCCGCCAGGGCCGCGGCGGTCGGCGCCGCGAGGGGCTCCAGGGCGAGGCCGAGTGACGGCGCGGCATCCGCCGCCATCACGCACGCCGCACCGGAGTT
This sequence comes from uncultured Acidobacteriota bacterium, assembly GCA_902826065.1. Lineage (GTDB taxonomy): Bacteria > Acidobacteriota > Vicinamibacteria > Vicinamibacterales > UBA2999 > CADEFD01. Next base: position 1,928 of record CADEDM010000056.1, read on the forward strand.
GCTGACGACGACGAGCCGGCGGCCCGACGGACGCCAGCCTTTCAGGTAGGCCTCGGAGGCGCTGACCAGCTCGTGGACGTCGTCGACGCGCCAGATGCCGTGCTCACGGAAGAACGCGTCGACGACACGATCCTCGTTCGCCAGTGCGCCAGTGTGCGACCGGGCCGCCGCCTGTCCGCTCGCCGTGCGCCCGGTCTTCACCGCCACGATCGGGACGTCGCGCTCGCGCGCCGCCGCGGCGACCCGCGCCAGCATCGGCGCGTCCTGGATGCTCTCGATGTAGAGCAGCAACAGCCGGACGGCCTCGTCTTCGACCACCGCCAGCGCCAGCTCCGACAGCGTCACGTCGGCGTCGTTGCCCGTGGCGTGGGCGTGACGCACGCCGATGCCGCGCCTGCGCAGCAGTCCGTAGGGCGCCACGCTCATCATCCCGCTCTGGCTGATGATGCCGACCGGCCCGTCGGCGGGCTCGACCTCGATGAACATGGTCGAGAAACTCGCGACCGCTCCCGTCCCGAAGTTGGCGAGCCCCTGCGAGTTCGGGCCGACGATGCGCATGCCGGCGGCGCGGGCGCGCACGACCATGCCCCGCTCGGCCTCGACGGCGCTGGCATCGGACATCTCGCCGAAACCTGACGCCATGACGATGGCCGCCTTGGCGCCGCGGGCCGCGCAGTCGTCCACCGCCTGCACCACGTGCGTGGTGGGAGCGGCGACGATCACGAGATCCGGGGCCTCCGGCAACGCCGCGACGTCGGGGTAGCACCGTCGCCCCTGCACCTCCAGCCGGTTCGGATTGATCGGATAGACCGCGCCGCGAAAGCCGAACTGCGCCAGATACAGCAGCGGGCGTCCGCCGATCTTGTTCGGGTTGTCCGAGGCGCCGATCACGGCAATCGACCGCGGGTTCAACGCCGCCGACAGCCCGCCACCGGCGCGGGAGGCCGGCAACGCAGACTCCCGCTCCAGTGGGGGCGCCACCCCCGCCCGCTCCCGATCCGCCGGATTCATGCGCGCTCCTGCTACTGACGTGCGGTCGAGGGCTGCGTCGGGGGCAGGAGCGCCTGGCGATCGAGCGCGTTCACGCCGTCGATGATCTTGGCGTAGGCCCGGGCCACGGCCTGCATCCCCTGGGCCGGCACGTAGTCGGGACGATCGCTGTCGGTGTGATAGAAGAGCGGCGACTCGATCAACTGGATGGACGGCGCGTCGCGGTCGATGTGGCTCATGTCGCCCGTCGTCGTCTGGTCCATGTCCTCGTAGTGGGTGACGCCGAAGGTCTTGTAGGCGCCGACCACCAGCGCGGCCAGCTGGTCGCTGCCGTTCACCCACCAGCGACGGGCCGACATGTTGTTCGAGCGTCGCAGGCCGGGACCGAACCGGTCGAAGTGCATCTGGATGGCCGAGACGTGCTCGCAGTTGATGATGAGCGCCGTCTTGTTCAGCACCGTGTCACGGTGGTCGTGCATCCACTTCGTGCCGTCCGACCCGATGTGGTGGCCCGACGTGGTCACGAAGCGCATCGTGCGGCGGCGCTGCGCGCGTGGGATCTTCGAGTAGTACTCCGCCAGGCCCAGCATCACGGACATCCCGGACGCGTTGTCGGTGGCGCCCTCGAAGAACGCGTCGTGATGCGCGATCACGAGGATGTCCTCGTCGGTGGCGCCGGGAAGCGTGCCCCACACGCTGGCGTCCTTGAGCCCCGGCCGCATCTCGGTCGTCAGCTCCATGTGCATCTTCGTGGGACCGCGCTCGACCAGCCCCTGCAGCTGGTTCATGTCGTCGGTGCCGATCGAGAACATCGGCAGGTTCGGCGCGCCGCTCATCGCCGTCTGCCGGTTGCCCGGGATGGCGAGGTTGATGATGATCCCCGCCGCCCCCTTGTCGGCGGCGCGGCGTGGCGCGCGGTTCCAGCCGGCCGAGTGGCCGACCACGCTCGGTGTCGGGTAGCTCTTGATCGCGACGATCTTCCCCTTCACGTCCTTGCCGGTGAAGTCAGCCTCTTCGCCCAGGCCCACCCACACGACATCGAGGTCGAGACCGCCCTTCGGCGTCGCGGTGGCTCCGCGCGCCGCCTGGAGCGTCGAGAACGTGATCGTCTTGCCGCCGCCGCTGGCACTCACCTTCCAGCTGGTCGGGAACCACTGCGGCGGAAGGTCGAAGTACTGCCGGTTGACGTTCTCGAGGCCCCATTCCTTGAACTTGCGCTCGACCAGGGCCTCGGCCATGTCGTCGTACTTCGTGCCGGCAATCCGTCCCCACATCAGCTCGCCGTCGTTCTTGCTCTGTACCGAGATGGCGGCGATCTCCCGGACGAAGCCCTTCATCCGGTCGCCCTGGAGCGCCCCGTACTTCTCGTCGCCGGCCGCGAGCGGCATCTGGATGAACGTCTGGTCGATGTCGTGCGGGTGCAGCTTCACCGGGAACTGGCGCGCCCGATCGGCGCCGGGCCCCTGCGGCTCAGGGCGCGTCTGGCCATTGGCGGCAAACGTGCTGGCGCCGACCGCCGTCAGGACTCCGAGTGCGATGACTTTCCACGTGCGCATGGCAATCTCCTGTGTCCGCGAGGCCGCGGCTAGAACGAGTAGCTGAGGCCGACGCGGGCGACGCGCGGCGGCAGGATCGCGGTGATCCGGTCGTAGTTGGCACCCGATCGCCGGGTCATCGCGGTCGCGTTGTTGGCGTTGAGCGCGTTGAAGAGATCGAACTGGGCGGTCAGACGGTGGGTGCCGAAACGGATCTGCTTGGCGGCACGGACGCTGATCAGCTTGACGGCCGGCAGGCGCACCGAGCCCACGGGCTCCATCCGCAGCGTCAACGTGCTGAGCTGACGCAGCCCGGTCCGGAAGAGCGCGTCACGCGCCTGCGCGGTGCCGCTCTGGTACTCGAACACCGTCGACGCCTGCAGGCCCCACTTCCCGGCGTAGCTGCCGGCGGCCCGGAAGGTCTGGTCCCAGGTCTGGTTCTTCGGGAAGAACTCGTCGTTCGGCGTGAACGGCACGCCGGCGATCCAGGAGTCGTTCTTCGTCGCGAGATACGACGCCATCAGCTGCCAGCCATCGGCCATGCGCTTGTCGACGCCGACCTCGATGTTGTGGAACCGGTTGGTGAACCCCGGCCGGTTGACGGTGAGGTTGCGCTCGAACGCCGGGCCCTGGAAGCCTGCGGAGTAGTCGTAGTAGGTGAAGGTGCCGCCGTCGTCCGCCGTCCCGGCCACGCCGTCGCGGCCCGGGTCCACGACGCTGATCGGAATGTTGTAGGCCTCGTAGGGCCGGGCGACGTTCACCAACTGGTGCAGGTTGAACTCGCGCTTGTAGATGTAGCCGACGCGAGCCGAGAGCTGCGAGAAGATCTGGCGTTCGAATCGCACCGTCGTCTCGTCGGTGCGCGGCTGTTCGAGGTCGGGGTTGTAGATCCCGCGCGTGGTCGATCCGCCCTCGGTCTGGATGAACGCGCCGAGTTCCGACGGGTACTGCAGCCGGCCATCGCCGTTCTGATCTGCCCACCGGTAGCGGGTGGCCTCGTACTCGTTGCCGTTGAGGTTGCGAAGGATCTGGGTGTTCGAGGGGCGGATGGCGTGGTTGAAGCGTCCCCAGGTCGCCTTCACGACCGTGCGGTTGTCGGCCGTCAACGCGTACGACATGCCGATGCGCGGTGAGAACGCGCGCCAGTCGTAGAACCCGATCTTCGGGTAGTTGGCGGCGGCCGAGTACGGCCCGGCCGGTTTGGCCTGCTCCGGCAGGAACACGTCGTAGCGTTCCGCGCGCACGCCCAGGTTCACCGTGAGGCGGTCGCCGATCCGCCAGTTGTCGCGCACGAAGAAGCCCTGATAGTTGACGTTGTTCTCGCTCTTGAACGGCGTGTTGTAGAGCAGCACCTCGATCGGCGTGCCGCTGGAGTAGTAGAGGCGGTAGTCCTGACCGGCGCCGCCGCGGCCCTCGGTGCGCAGCTCCTGCTCGCGCTGATACCACTCGCGCGTGAACGAGCCCCCGACCTTCAGGTCGTGCTCGCCGAAGGGGGTCTTCCCGAGGAAGTAGCTGTAGCTGACGTCGTACTGCCAGCGCTGACTCCAGCTCCCTGCGGGGGCGGCGTCGTCACCGGTGCCCACCGAGTTGACCGCGGCGCCGCCCCACCGCTGCGTCACGACGTCGTAGGTCGACGGGAGGTCGCTGTACGGCAGGCCCTGGGACTTGTACCAGCTGCGGCCGATCGACGCCATGACGACCGACCGGTTGGTCGGCGTGTAGGTCCAGTCGCCCTTGTAGGTGTTCACCGGCAGGGAGTAGTCGACCGCGGCTTCGTGGGGCACGAACACGCTTGCCGAACGGTCTTCGGTGGCCTTGACGCCGTACTGGTTCATCCACGACAGCCGATGCTTGGTGCCGGGCTGTGCCGTGAGCTTGCCGACGACGTTGCTCTCGCGATCGGTCTGCGTGCCGGCCTCGTCGTCGCCGGTGAAGTAGCGGCCGTCGGGCCCAGGCCCACCGGCGTAGCCGAGCACCTGCTGCGCGTACTCTTTGCGGCGCGCACTGCCGAAGAACCACAGCTTGTTACGCAGGATCCGTCCACCCAGCGACCCGTTGAGGTCGTAGTAGTGATCCATCGGGTTGCCCGCGGTGACGCCCTTCTGGCGCAGGCCGTCGTCGATGTTGTTGCCCTGGAGGCGCTGCCCCTGCCAGGCGGCGAGGCCGTCGCCGTGGAAGTCGTTGCCGCCCGACTTCGTGATGATCTGGAACGCCATCCCCGAGGTCGGGATCTCGGCGTCGTTGCCACCTGGGCGGACGATCATCTCTTCGATGGCGCCGAAGTCGAAGTAGCCACCGGTGCCGTCGGTGTTGACGCCGTCGAGCATCAGCGTCTGTCCGCCGGCGTTCGACCCGTAGCTCACCAGGTTGCCGCGCTGGCCGCCGGTCTGGCTGCCGCCGATGTCGGGGAGGCCCGAGAGCCGCACGCCGGGGGCGAGCTTGCCGACATCGGCGTACGAGCGCGACGTCGGGATCGTCTCCATCAGCTCCTTCTTGATGTTGGTGGCCTCGGTCGTGGTGCGGACGTCGACGAGCGGCGACTCGCCGGTGACGGTGATGGCCTCCTCGAGCTGCCCCAGGGCCAGCTGCACGTCGACCGTCGCCACGAAGGCCGAGCCGAGCTTCAGGCCCTGTCGCACCATCGTGCGGAAGCCCGTGAGGGTGAACGTGACCGTGTATTCGCCGCCGGGCAGCGTGGAGAAGCGGTAGCGGCCCGCCTCGTCGGTGACCGTTTCGAGCTGCGGCGCCTGCAGAGCCGGGCTCTGGATGGTGACGGTGACGCCGGGCAGCGTCGCGCCGCTGTCGTCGACGACCCGCCCCTCGATACCGGCGCTCTGCGTTGCGGCCTGGGCCGCCGCCTCCCGGGGCGACGCGACCAGGGCGAGCAGGAACACCCCGACCGCCACCGCCAGCCGTCGCCGCTGCTGTTGACTCATCACGCTAGCCCTCCTCTCGCCGCCAGTTCGTTGCACCGCCCGAGGCCGCCGGGTCAATATGCTCGATATGCGAACATACGCTCGATAACGGATCGAGAATCTAACGCTATCGCTTTCATCCGTCAAGCTGTCGTTGTTTTCGGGGGAGCGGAAGGGCCTCGGGCGGACGCGGGGCCGGGCGCCGGACGACGCCGGCGATCGGACGCTAGACGCGCTCCAGTACGAGCGCGAGCCCTTGTCCGACGCCGATGCAGAGCGACACGACGGCGAAGCGGCCGCTGGCGCGGTGCAGCTGGCGCGCGGCCGTCAACGCGAGTCGTGCGCCGGATGCCCCGAGGGGATGCCCGAGTGCGATGGCGCCGCCGTTCGGGTTGACGCGCGCGTCGTCGAAGGCGACATCGAGTTGGCGCAGGCACCCGAGCACCTGCGTGGCGAACGCCTCATTGATCTCGATGACGTCGATGTCCGACAGCGTCAGGCCGGCACGCTGCAGGACCGCGCGGATCGCCGGCACCGGGCCGAGTCCCATCACACGGGGCTCGACGCCGGCGACGGCCGAGGCGACGATGCGAGCGACCGGCGCGCGTCGTGCGAGGTCCGCGGCGCCTCCGCGGCCGACGAGCAGCGCCACGGCGCCGTCGTTGATGCCCGAGGCGTTGCCGGCGGTGACGACGCCGCCATCGTAGAGGCGTCTCAGCTTGCCGAGTCCTTCCACGGTGGTGTCCGGTCTGGGGTGCTCGTCGACGGCCACAGTGGTCATCTGCCCCTTGGCGCCAGGCACGGCGACGGCACAGATCTCGTCGTCGAAGAACCCGTCGGCCTTCGCGCGGGCATAGCGGGCCTGAGAGGCGTGCGCGAATCGGTCGCTGTCGTCCCGGGTGATGCCGCATTCGCGGCCAACCGTGTCGGCCGTCACGGGCATCGCGTCGTCCCCGTAGAGCGCGGTGAGCCGGTCATTGGGAAAGCGCGAACCGGTCGTCGAGTCGAACATGCGGAAGTCGCGGGTGAACGCGCGGTCGGCCTTGGCCAGCACGAACGGCGCCCGGCTCATGCTTTCCACGCCGCCGGCGACGAACCATTGGCCCTCGTCGCAGCTCACCGCACGCGCCGCGTCGATCACGGCGGCGAGACCGCTGGCGCAGAGCCGATTGACGGTGACGCCCGGCACGGCTGGCGGCAGTCCGGCGAGCAGCGCAGCACGGCGGCCGATGTTCCGACAGTCTTCGCCGGCCTGGTTGGTGCAGCCGACGATGACGTCTTCGACGTCGGCGGGAGCGAGGGAGGTGCGCTCGAGCAGCGCCGTGATGGCGGTCGCCATCAGGTCGTCGGGACGGACGGCGGACAATGCGCCGCCATGGCGACCGAACGGCGTTCGTACGCCGTCGTACAGGTAGGTATCGGTGAACATGGGCCTCGGGAAAGCCGCGCCCGCTCGTGCGCGCGCGGCACATCGCAGCGGCAACGTCGCCGCCGGGCCGCAGAGCGTAGCACGAGGCTGCGAACGACCGGCCGCGACACCCACGCCGACACACGACTAGTCGGTGCGCAGCACCTCGGCCGGACTCGCCGATGCCGCCCGCCGCGCCGGCAGGAAGCACGCCGGCGTCGCCACGGCCACGAGCACCAGCACGGCGCCGCCCAGGGTCCACGGATCCTGCGGCGACACACCGAACAGGAACGACGACAGCAGACGGCCGGTGCCTGCCGCGCCGGCAATGCCTGTCACCACGCCCACCGCCACCATCGCGAGGCCGCGGCCCACGACCAGGCGCGCCACGTCGAGCCACGTCGCGCCCAGCGCCATGCGGACGCCGATCTCGCGCTGCTGCTGCTGGGCAATCGCGCTGAGCACGCCGTAGAGGCCGGCCGCCGCCAGCACCAGCGCGAGCGCGGCGAAGCCGGCCAGCACGACCAGCGCGAAGCGGCGCGTGGCGACCGTGCGCGACACCAGTTCGTCGATGGTCGTCGTGCGGTAGAACGTCTGCAGCGGGTCCACGGCCCACACCGCGTGCTTGATCGACTCGACGAGCGAGCGCGCGTCCACGGCGGTCCGCGCCACGACGGTCATCGATCCCGACGGGCCTTGCGCGAATGGCCGGTAGATCTCCATGCGCGGCGCTTCGTCCAGCCGTTCGTGGCGCAGTGATCCGACCACGCCGACGATCTCGATGTCCACCGGCTTGCCGCGACCGCGTCCCAGCAGATGGCGGCCCACTGGATCGCGATCCCGGAAATAGCGGTCGGCGAGTGCCTGCGAGATGACGGCGACCGGCGGCGAGGCCTGCCCGTCGGCCTCGCTCAGGGCGCGGCCCCGCAGCACCGGAATCGCCATCGTCGCGAAGTAGCCCGGGGTGGCGACGTTCACGGACGCGCGCGGCTCGGCTCCTTCGGCAGGGGGCGGGTCGCCGACGATCGTGAACAGCGTCTGCACGTCGATGTTGGCCTCGATGAACGGCATCGCCGTCACGATGCCTGCCGACTGCACGCCCGGCAGGCCCTGCACGCGCCCGAGCACCTCGCCGAAGAAGGTGCGTAGCTGATCCGGCCGTGGATTGCGGTCCCACGCGAACATCTGCACCACGGCGACCTGGCTGCGCGCGAACCCGGCGTCCACGGCGAGCAGGTTGACGAAGCTCCGCACCAGCAGCGCCGCGCCCGACACCAGCACGAGCGCCAGCGCGACCTCGGCAGCGACGAGACCGGCGCGCAACCGCCGATGGGCCCGATCGCCGGTGGCGGTGCGCGTCGCACCCGCACGTCCGACGCCGCTCAGACGCAGCGCCGGCACCAGGCCGGCGAACGCGGCCACGGCGACGCTCAGCAGCGCCGCGAATCCGGCGGCCCGGCCATCGACGTGCAGCGTGTCGATCCACAGCACGTTGGCGGGACCCAGCGCGGCTAGTGCACGCACGGCGGCCGTGGCCAGTGCCAGCGCGACACCGGCAGCGAGTCCCGCGAGCAGCAGGCTCTCGACCAGCAGTTGCCCGAGCAGACGCCACCGGCTCGCGCCGAGCGCGCTGCGCACGGCCAGTTCCTGCGACCGCGCGGCGCCCCGCGTCAACAACAGGTTGGTCACGTTGACGCAGGCGATGAGCAGCACGACGGCGACGGCGGCTGCGAACAGCCACACGGCGGAACGCACGTCACCGACCAGGTGCTCGCGCATGGTGATGACGTCGATCCGGCTGTCGCGATTGGTGCGCGGCTGCTCCTGCTCGATCTGCCGGGCCAGCGCGTCCATCTCGGCGCGGGCCGCCTCGATTGAGACGCCCGGCTTCAGCCGCCCGACCACGTTCCAGAAGCCGCCGCCACGAATGCGCGCCTCGTACTCCTGCGGGACCTTCGGCGCCCAGGCGAGGATGCGGCTGCCGCGACCTTCGAGCAGGTTCGGCTCGAAGGCGTCGGGCATCACGCCGATCACCTGCCACGGCTCGGAGTTCAGCGTGATGCGCCGGCCCACGACGGCGGGGTCGGCATTGAAGCGCGAGCGCCATAGCGTCGCGCTCAGCACGACGACGCGATGGCGGCCGTCGATGTACTCGTCGGCGCCGAAGGTGCGTCCGGCGATCGGTGCCAGCCCGAACGTCTCGAAGAACCCGGACGTGACGTTCAGCATGCGCCACACCTCGGGACGCTCGCCGTCGAAGTAGTCGTGGCTGTAGGGCTCCGCGCCGGCGAGGTGCTCGAACGACGTGGCCCGGGCCTGCCAGTCGAGGAAGTTTCCCGGCGAGGCGTCGAGGCGGCCCTCGGTGGCGCCCTGACGCTCCCACAGGGTGACGACGTGATCGGGATCCGGATACGGCAGCGGCCGCAGCAGGATCTGCGAGACGACGCTGAACGCCGTGATGCACGCCGCCATGCCGACGCCGAGCACGCCGATCGCGAGCGTGGCGAAGCCGGCGTGCTCGCGTAGTTGCCGCCAGCCGTGGCGCAGATCGTCGAGCGCGGAGAGGTCCGCGACCTGGCGCTGGCGCAGCCACGCCGCGTCGGACCACGCACCGAATGCGTGGCGTACGGCATCGGGGCGGCCGTCGTCGATCCACGCCGCGAGTTCGCCCGCCCATTCCCGCCGCCAGTCGGCTCGCAGGGCGGCCGGCACGAGCCAGGCCGCGGTGCCCACGAGCCGCAGGGCCCGCCGGAGACGCACGTCGGCGGACATGTCAGTTCTCCACCGGCTGCGCCTGCAGGCGTGCCGGCGCCGGCGCCGTCAGGCGCGCCACGTGCTCGCGGCCGGTGCGTGCGCCGCCAGGGGTGAGCTCGTAGTAGCGGCGCGGCGGACGCTGCTCTTTGCGGGCCACGCCGTCCTTCTCCCACTTCGACCGCACCAGGCCTTCGGCGTCGAGCCGGCGCAGGATCGGGTAGACCGTGCCGCTGGGCAGGCCGGTGGCGTCCATGATGTCGAAGCCGTGATGGCGGCCGTCGAGCAGGGCCTGCAGCACGAGGGCGGTGGCGGGGCTGAATCGCATCGGGTCCTCCGGCAGCGGGCCTCGCGCCCGGCGGCGGCAAATCTACCTATGTAGACTTAGACAGGTCAACCGCGTCGAAGGTTGGGCCGGCGCGAGCATGGTCGCCAAATAGCGGCCGGGACGAGTGGAGGGACGGGATTGGCCCCATCGGCGTCGCGCCGGGCGACTGCCCGCCGGTCGGCATGTCGATTTCCGACCTCGCCGTTCGACGATATGGCAAAGTCCCAGTTTCGGGTCGGCTGAGCCGGCCCTCGAGAGCTGCCATGACCTTCCTCAATGACCTCCGGTTCGCCGTCCGATCGCTGCTGCGCGAAAAGGGCCTGACCCTCACCGTCATCCTGACCCTGGCGCTCGGCATCGGCGCCAACGCCGCGATTTTCAGCGTGGTGCGCGGGGTGCTGCTGCGTCCCCTGGTCAACCGCGACCAGGACACGCTGCTCTACATCCGCCAGAGCGCCCGCGGCATCGGCGCCGAGAACGCGAACTTCTCGGTACCGGAGCTGAAGGACCTGCAGGGCCGGGTGACCACGCTCTCGGCCTTCGGCGACTTCTCGGTCATCGAGTTCACGATGGTCGGCCTGGGCGAGCCGCGCGTCGTCAAGGCCGGCGTCGTTGGCGGCAGCTACTTCGAGGTGATGGGGCTGCGGCCGACGATCGGCCGGCTGCTCGGTCCCGCGGACGATGGCCCGGGCGCCGCCGGCGCGGCGGTGCTGACTCATCGCTTCTGGACCACCGAGTTCCAGGCCGACCCGAACGTCATCGGCAAGACCATCCGGTTGAGCGATCGTTCGGCCACCGTGGTCGGCGTGCTCGAGCCGTCGGTGCCGTATCCGACCGAGACGCAAATCATCGCCAACGTCGTCACCAGTCCGCACCATCTCGACGCCACCATGGTCGACGGCCGCGTACACCGGATGACGGAGCTGTTCGGCCGCCTGAAGCCCGGCGTCACGCTGGAGCAGGCCCGCGCCGATCTCAAGACGGCGCACGGCGCCATCACCGCGGAGCATTCGGAAGCGTATCCGTCGAGCGCGAACTTCACGATCGACACCATGACGCTGCGCGACCAGATCGTGTCGCCGGCGCGCACGATCCTGCTGGTGCTGCTGGCGGCGTCGGCGCTGGTCTTCGTGGTGGCCTGCTCCAACGTCGCCAACCTGATCCTCGCCCGCTCCGTGCGCCGCGAAGGCGAGCTGGCGGTGCGCGCGGCCCTGGGCGCGAGCCGGTCGGCGCTGCGACGGACGCTGCTCGCCGAAAGCCTGGTGCTGTGCGTCACCGGGGCGGCGCTGGGCATCGTGGTGGCACGGCCGATGGTGGCGGTGCTTGGCCGCTATGCGTCGCGCTTCTCCATCCGCGCGGCGGAAGTCACCGTCGACTCGACGCTGCTCTGGGTGGGGGCGTTGCTGGCGGTGGTCGCCGCGGTCGGCCTGGCGTTCGTGCCGCGGCTGCCATCGGCCGATTCGGCCACGGGGCCGGGCCTATCCGCCGGAAATATCCGCATCACGCCGGGCACCAACCGCCGGCTGCGGCTCTTCGCGGTGGCGCAGATTGCCGCGTCGTTCGTGCTGCTGGCCGGCGCCGGCATGCTGCTCACGACCCTGATTGGCCTGCAGCGGCAGCAGACCGGCATCCGCGGCGGTAACGTGCTGGCCGTGAACGTGCCGGTCACGTCGCTGACCCGTCCGCCCGAGGAAGTGAATGCGTTCTACCGCGAGGTGCTGCGCCGGATCGGCGAGCTGCCGGAAGTGCAGCGCGTGTCGCTGGGCACGGCGGTGCCGTGGCGCGACCCGGGCTTCTTCGCCGCGCAGTTCATGGTCGAGGGCTACAACAAGGCCAACGGCGAGGAGGATCCGCGGGGGCAGTTCCGCACCGTCTCGCCGGGCTTCTTCGAATCGCTCGGCGTGCCGATCGTCGCCGGTCGCGACTTCAACGAGGGCGATCGTCGCGACGCCGAGAAGGTCGTCATCGTCAGCGAGAGCCTGGCGCGACGGATGTTCCCTGGCCAGGACGCCGTGAACCGCCACTTCCATTGGACCGATCCCGTCACCGACTTCATCGGCGTCAGCAAGAACGGGCGCCGCATCGTCGGCGTGGCCGCCGATCTCGACGACCAGAACATCGTCCCGGAGGCGACGATGACGGTCTACCACCCCTACGAGCAGGAGTTCCACGGCGGCCGCATCTTCGTGCACGCCAAGACCGACCCCTACGCGCTGGTCACGCCGATCACGCGCATCGTGCAGTCGATCTCGTCGGAGCAGCCGGTCGAGAACGCCGCCACCATCGACGACATCCGCGCCGAGGTGCTCGCCCCCACCCGCCTCAACGCCTTCGTGTTCGGCGGTTTCTCTGGCGTGGCGCTGCTCATCGCGGTCGTCGGCGTGGCCGGCGTGCTCGCATTCTCGGTCAGCGCCCGCCGCCGCGAGTTCGGCATCCGCATGGCGATCGGCTCGGCGCCGCATCACCTGCTGCGCGGCATCCTGAACGAAGGTGCCGTGATCGCCGCGGGCGGCATCGTCGTCGGCGTGCTGGGCGGGTTCCTGCTGGCGCGGGTCGCCGGCGGCTTCATCGCCGACATCCGCCTGCCGGGTCTCGGCACCACCGCCATCGCCGCCGTGCTGCTGGCGCTGGCCGCGGTCGTGGCGTCGCTGGTGCCGGCGTCGCGTGCGGCCCGGACCAACGTGTCGCAGGCGCTGCGGTCGGAGTAGCGGCGGGTCCTCGGGGCTGGCGCGGGTCCACTCCCCGCCCAGGGCCCGGTCATGATGGCGGCTGGGCCGCGCGGAACAAGGCGCGATACGCCAGGGTCGTCGCGGCGCCGGCCACCACCAACGCCGTCAGGTTCGCCACGAACGCGGCATCCACGCCGGCCTGCCAGACCGTCGGCGGCGCGACGGCCGTCATCTGCCACTCCGAACGTCCGCCCAGCAGGAGACCAAGCGCGGAGAAGACGTTCCCGCCGGCGTGCAGCACCATGCTCGGCAGCGTCGAGTTGGTGGCGGAGGCCAGCAGTCCGTAGACGGCGGCGATGGCGAGGTAGTAGGGCAACAGCACGAGCCCGACTTCCGGGTGCGTGAAGTGGTTCAGTCCGAACAAGCCTCCGGTGACGAGGATGGCGGCCGTGAGCCCGTAGCGGCGCTCCAGGCCGCCCTGCATGTAGCCGCGATACGCGGTTTCCTCGACGACGCCGGACACCACGGCGCTCATCGCGACCCACGCGAACACCGTCAGCGGCGGATACAGCGACGGGTCGAGATCGCGCTGCTGCGGCAGGGTCACCAGCCGTCCGAGTACGCCCTGCAGCAACAGTGTGGCGACGAGCCCGAGCAGGCCGGCGCCGATCGCCAGGCCCCACAGGTCCTCGGACACGGCGTTCGCGCGGCTGTCGAGCCGCCGGGTGTGGCGCGTGCTCGCGGGCGCACCGTGCCCGTCGACCATGTAGCGCCACCACAGCACGAGGATCGGCGCCATGACCACCGCGGCCCACGGCACGTCGGACCCGTAGCGCAGGTTGGCGGCGACCAAAGCCGCCCACGGCAGCGTCCCTGTCGCGGCGACGACGAGACCGATGCCGACAGCGCGTATCAACACCGGCACCTGCGACCCGCTGTTCATCGCCGAGCGCTCAGCGGCCTCCGGAGACGTCGAGCAGGCTGCCGGTCACGTACGACGCCTCGTCCGAGAGCAGCCACAGGATCGCGTGCGCGATCTCGTCGGGCTCGCCAGGGCGCTGCATCGGCACGAGCGGGGCGATGCGCTCGAGGCGATCGGGCTGGCCGCCGCTGGCGTGAATCCCGGTGCGCACGATGCCCGGCCGCACGGCGTTGACGCGGATGCCCTCGCCCACCACTTCACGGGCGAGGCCGATCGTGAAGGTGTCGACGGCGGCCTTGGCGGCGGCGTAGTCCACGTACTCGCCCGACGACCCCAGCTTCGCCGCCACCGACGACACGTTGACGATGGCGCCGCCCGGTCCGCCACGGGCCGTCGACATCCGGCGCACGGCTTCGCGCGCGCACAGGATCGAGCCGACCACGTTGATCGCGAACATGCGCTCGAGGCGGGCGGCGGAATAGTCTTCGACGCGGGCCTTCTGATCGACGACGCCGGCGTTGTTGACCAGCGCGGTCAGCGGACCGAGCGCCTGGTGGCACGTGTCGAACATCCGCACGACGTCGGCTTCGAGAGACACGTCGCCCGGAATGGCCGCGGCCGTCCCGCCGGCGCCGCGAATGGCGTCCACCACGCCCTCGGCCGAGGCCGCGTCGACGCGATAGTTCACGCCCACGGCGTAGCCGCGGGCCGCGGCGATCCTGGCGGTGGCGGCGCCGATACCACGGCCGGCGCCCGTGATGAGCAGCACTCCCTTCATGCCTGGTCTCCTGCCCCGACGAAGCGCGTGATGGCGAGGGCGACCTCGGCGGCGTGCGCGCGGGCCACCCAGTGGTCGTCGGTGTCGAACGTGATCAGCGTGACGTCGGGCAGCAGCGCGGCGAGCCGGTGCGCGACCGCCAGCGGACTGATGGCATCGCGCGTGGCCCACACGAGCAGCACCGGCATCGTGAGCCGCGGCAGCAGCCCAGCCAGGTCGGGCACGGGGTCGACGGCCCACGGCGCCGCCTGCGGATACGCCGACGGATAGTCGGCGCGCCAGTCACCGGCGCCCAGCGCCCGCAGGTCCAGGCCGCCGGCCGCCACTGTCAGCACCAGATGCGACACGCGTTCGGGCCGCTGCAGCGCTGCGGCCATCGCGACGTAGCCGCCCATCGATTGGCCGACCAGCGCCGTGCGCGCGGGCAACCCGTCGGCCACGTGTGCGACCAGGTCGTCGTACGACGCGATCCCGGGCACGGCCGGCGCGCCGCCCAGGCCCGGAAGGTCGACGAACGCCCGGGTCCACGAGGCGGGAAGGATGTCGGCGACAGGCGTCCAGAACGACGCCACGCCAGCGGCGCCGGGCACGAAGGTGACGTGCCGGGGCGCGTCGCGCAGATCCGCGGCCATGCTCAGGCCGCCGTCAGCACCACCGGCGCACCGTGGGTCACGACCAGCGTGTGCTCGTAGTGCGACGAGAGGCTGGCGTCGCCGGTGCGCATCGTCCAGCCGTCGGCGCCCTGCACGGCGCGCGTCGACCCGGCGCTGATCATCGGCTCGATCGTGATCACCATGCCGTCGGTGAGCACGTCGTCCTGCCACGGATCGAACTGGTTCGGCACCGACGGCTCTTCGTGGATCTTGCGGCCCACGCCGTGTCCGGCCAGGCCACGGACGCCGCGGAACCCATGGCGCCGCACCTCGCGATCCACCGCGCGGCCGATGGCGTTCACCTTGGTGCCCGCGCGAGCCACCGCCAGGCCGGCCTCGAAGGCGGCGCGGGCGCAGGCGACGAGACGGTAGGCGACGTCGGCGCCAGGTCCGACCACGACGCTGCGGGCGGCATCGGCCACGTAGCCGTCTTTCTCGACGGTGACGTCGAGCTTCACCAGGTCGCCCGGCCGGATGGCGCGCGGACCGGGAATCCCGTGGACGATCTCGTCGTTCAGGCTGATGAGCACCGTTCCCGGGAAGCCGTACTCCATCGCCGGCGCCGAACGCGCCCCGGCCGCAGCCAGCACGGCGGCGGCGATGCGGTCGAGTTCAGCCGTGGTCACGCCGGGGGCGAGTGCGGCCTCGAGCGCGTCGAGGGTCTCGCGAGTGACCCGCGCGACCTCGCGCAGGCCGTCCCAATCGTCGTTGGATTCGATGGACATGCGGGTTCCCTACTCCTTCTCGGCGTCCCAGTGGAACTTGTGCAGCAGCCGGTGGACGAACGGCGCCAGCAGCAGGCCCGCCACCACCAGGAAGACGAGGCCGGCGTACAGCGCATACAGCCCCGCGAAGATCTTGCCGCCGTCGCTCTTCGGCGCGTCCACCGGCCCCATGCCGCCGAGCAGCATCGCGGCATTCAGAAACGCGTCGCGCCAGCGCAACCCCTCGAAACCGGAATAGCCGGCCATGCCGATGACGAGCGAGCCGGCGACGAGGCCCGCGGCCACGGCGAAATGCAGGGTCATGCGACGCACGAACCGCGCTGGCGCGATCGGCCGCCGGCTGCGTTTCTCGTACATCGATCGTCATCTTACGTCGCGTCGCGACGCCAGTGCCGGCCGGCGCACGGCGGCGAGGTGCTGGTTCTCGCCTTCGTCGACCGGCATCGCGGTCACGTCGAGCCCGGCGCGGCTGAATGCGCCGACGTACTCGCGTCGTCCCAGCGATCGGTTCACGCGCCGGGTCGTTGGATCGATCCAGGTGGCGGTCTGCCAGGGCACGGTGATCAGCACGCGGCCACCAGGCACGATCGCCGTGCCGAATCGCCGAATCACCGCCCGCTGCGCGGCCTCGTCGAGGAAGAACATCATGCCGATGGACACGATCGCGTCGAAGGAGCGGCCGAACCACGACGATGTCTCCGCCGCCTCGCAGGCGACGTCGGCAGCCGGAAATCGCTGGCGATAGGCGGCGGCGAGGCGCGGCGAGCCGTCGATGCCGGCGACGCGGAAGCCGAGGTCGACGAGCGTCTGCGACACCGGCGCCCCGGCGCCGCAGCCCAGATCGAGCACCGATGCGCCCGGCGGCAGCTCGCGCGCCCACTCACGCAACACCGCCACGCCGATCGTGTGCGAGCGATCACGGATGAGCGTGTCGGCCGCCGCGTCCCACCCATTGGAGGGATCGGGCGGCACGGCGCCGGCAGCGCCGGCGCTCACGCGACGGCCTTCCCCGCCGCCAGATAGGCCTTGCGCCTCGCCGGCGGCAGTTTCTCGATCGCCTGGCGCAGCATCTCGCGCGGCATCGTCGCCGCATGACGATCGAGAAACGCGGTCAGGCGCGCCGGATCGCGCTTCCCCGCTTCGCGCACCCAGCCGCCCACGGCTTTCTGCACCAGCGCGTGCGGGTCGCGCACCAGCCGCTCGGCGATGGCGAACGTGTCGTCGATCTCGTCGCGGCGGATGAAGTACCACGTCGCGACGATGGCCGTCCGCCGCTTCCACGGGTTCTTCGAGCGCGCCAGCGTGTGGAGCACGCGGCGCGAACGCCCGGCGAGAAAACCGCCCACGACGTGTGCGGCCGCGCGATCGACCAGATCCCAGTTGTCGATGCGATCGTGCCGGCCCATGTACAGGTCGTAGAGCGCCTTGCGCTCGGCCGTCGTGATCCGCGGCGCGCGCGCCTTGAAGTCCAGGATCGCCGCAGCGGCCATCCGCGCTTCGTAGTACGGGCTCTCGAGCAGGCGCTCCACCTCGGCGAGCGGCAGCGCCGTGAACCCCTTGGCGATCGGGAAGATCTTGCCGATGCCGATGCCGAGGAACTTCGTCGTCGTGTCGCCGGGCAGGCCGTGGAAGAACCGCGCGACCTCCACGCGCCCCGCGGCGGTGGCCTTCGCCTTCAGCGCTTCGATGACCTTGGCGTGCGTGGGCATGCCACGGCTCAGAGTGACGGCGTGTGCGTGCGCCACGTCGTGGCGCCTTCGTAGGCGCGCGCCAGGGCCAGCAACCGGGCCTCCTGCCAGGCCGGTGCGATGAGCTGCAGGCCGATCGGCAGACCGCTCTTCGAGAACCCGCAGGGGACGCTCATGGCCGGGAAGCCGGTGAGGTTGATCGGCGCGACGTTGCGCAGTTGCTGACCGTCGTCGGGCGTCACGTCCTTCAGCGGGATGGGCAGCACCGGCGTCGTCGGCGCGACCAGCACGTCGACTTCCTGGAACACCGGATGGCCGTCGCGACGCAACTGCTCCATCCGCCGGCGAGCCTCGATGTAGGCGGTGGCCGTGATCGCCTCACCGGTCTTCACTCGCGCCAGCACCGCGGGCGTGTAGAGCTGGGGCGACTTCAACGCGTTCGTCGCGTGGTAGGCGTAGGCCTCCGCCGCCCGGATCATCGTGCGATCGTCGGCGTTGGGCGCGAAGTCGACCTCGCGGCTGCCGGCGGTGACCTTCTGCAGGACGGCGAGGGCGGCCGAGAACGCCGCCTGGATCTCGGGGTCGAGGTTGGCGACGTAGTCGCGCGGCACGCCGAGGCGAAGCGCCTTGGTCGGTCCCGCCAGGGCACCGGTGAAGTCCGGCACCGGCTGATTGGCACTGGTGGGCTCGTGAGCGTCGTAGCCGGCGATCACCTGCAGCACCGCGGCGGCGTCGGCGACGGTGCGGGTCATGGGGCCGACATGGTCGAGCGACCACGACAGCGGCAGCACACCGCGCGTGCTGACTCGCCCGTAGGTGGCCTTGAAGCCGACCAGCCCGCAATGCGCCGAGGGCTGCCGGATCGAGCCGCCGGTGTCGGTGCCGAGTGCCGCGAAGCACAAGCGGCCGCCGACCGCAGCGCCCGATCCGCCCGACGATCCGCCCGCGATGTAATCGGGATTCCACGGGTTGTGCACCGGGCCGAACGCCGTGAAGTACGACGTGCCGCCGTACGCGAACTCGTGGAGGTTCAACTTGCCCAGGAACACGGCGCCGGCAGCCTTCAACCGGGTGACGACCTCGGCGTCGGCCTCGGGCACTCGGTCCTTGAACAGCGCGCTGGCGCCGGTGGTCCTGGTGCCGGCAGTGTCGACGATGTCCTTCAGCGCGATCGGAATGCCGTGTAGCGGCCCGCGGCGCTTGCCCTTGGCCATCTCCGAGTCGGCGGCCCGCGCCTCGGCGATGGCCGACTCGCCGGTGACCGTGATGAACGAGTTCAGCAGCGGGTCCAGCCTGGTGATCCGCGCCAGGCACGCCTCGGTGAGTTGCACCGACGTGACCGAGCGGGCACGCAGCCGCGCCGCCGCCTCGAGCAGCGTCAGGTCGGTGAGTTCTGCGGCGGCTGCAGCCGCCGCCGGGCGCTGCGCCAGCAGGCTAGGGCCGAACGCGCCGGCGGCGTAGCCGGCAGCGAGAGTGGTCAGGAAGTCGCGACGGGTGGACACGATGGCCCACAGGTTACGCCAGCGACGGCCGGCGCGCCATCGATCCTGCGTCCAGCGCTTCGAGTTTCGGTCGCGACGATCGACGCCTACACGAGCGGCAAGGTTCGACCCGCGGCGCGAAAGGCCGCGCGTAGCTGGTTGAGTACCGATAGCGCCCTGGTCTCGACGTCGTTGTAGAGATGCAGCGCTGCCAGCGTCCGCTCGGTCCAGTCGAACCACCACTGCATGTACGGCCCGCGACGCTCCAGCTGGCCGGCGATGAACATCGGGACATCGTCGCCCGTCGTAACCACGGCAATCGCGTACCACTCGATCCGATCCCGCCACCGTGCCGACAAGTCCGAGAGATCCAAGCCGTAGATGAGTTCCTCGAACGCAGGTCGCGTCGAGTGGCTGTACCGCAGCCCGCGAATCTCGGCGAGCGGCACGTCGCGGCGTGAGCCGCGTACGGACTCCACGATCAAGCGATCTCGAGTCACTGTGAACCGGCCGAGATCAGTGCGGAACACCGACTCGCCGTTCGAGTGGCGCGCGACGACGGATCGTCCTTTCCGGATGCGAAGGCGGTACACGAGGAACGCGACCGCGACGATTGGATAGAGAAGCAGCGCGACGATCGGCAGGACGTCGGACCACGTGGCCATCAGCGGTCAGAAGCTGGGTCAGCGACCCGCCTTCAGGGCGGTCACCTCGATCTCGATCTGCATCCGCGGGTCGGCGAGGGCGGCGGAGATCATCATCGCAGCGGGGCGGACGTCGCCGAAGTAGCGGCGCAGCGCCGGCCAGCAGCGCGGGAAGTCGTCGGCGTTCGGCAGCACGTAGACGACGCGCACGACGTCGGCCATCGTGGCCTCGGCCCTGGCCAACGCCGCTTCGATGTTCTTCAGGCACTGCTCGGTCTGATCCTCGAGGCGGTCGGAGATCGTCATGGCCGCGTAGTCGAACCCGGTCGTGCCCGACACGAACACCCACGGATCTTGCCGCACGGCGCGGCTGTAGCCGATTTCGGCCTCGAACGTCGAACCGGAGCTGATGAGTTGACGGGGCATGACACCTCCGCCACCGATCGTGTCACACGCGTCACGGCCGCGACGAGAGCAGATCCCACTTGTTGCCTTCGCAGTCGAGGAACACGGCGATGCGGCCGTAGGCCTCGCTGCGCGGCGGCGACGTGAACATGACGCCCGCGGCCGTCAT
The DNA here is from genome assembly GCA_902826065.1 of uncultured Acidobacteriota bacterium. GTDB lineage: Bacteria > Acidobacteriota > Vicinamibacteria > Vicinamibacterales > UBA2999 > CADEFD01. The sequence goes on from CADEDM010000056.1 coordinate 21,989, forward strand.
CCGCGCGTGCGCGGCGTCGAAGTCGTCGACGCGCAGGAACAGGCCGACACGCCCGGCGAACTGCTGGCCGGTCGCCGCCTCCTGGTGCGCGCCGTCGGCGCGGGCGAGCAGGATGCCTGTCTCGCCACCCTTGGGACGCACCACCACCCAGCGCTTGGGCCGGCCGTCGTTGGTCGTGGACGGCGCGTCCTCGACCAGGTCGAAGTCGAGGACGCGCGTGAAGAAGTCGATGGCGCGGTCGTAGTCGCGCACGACCAGCGCGACGAGGTGCAGGTGCGCCATGCAGGTACGTCGCCCTCAGCGGGCTGGCGGGTTGTTCTCCCGCAACGGGGAGAAGTGTTCGGCCGGCCCGGCCAGTCCAGGCACCGTCTTGCTGGCGGTCAACCACGCGACTCCGAACGCTACGAGCGCCACGGCCTCGCCCCAGAACGTGAGCGTCGGGAACCCGGCACTGAGCCGATGCCCCGACGCGTAGTCGATGGCCAGCACCACGATCGACAACACGATGGCGACGCCGCTGAGCACGTAGATCACCGCGCGACGGTCTGCCTCCGCGTAACCCTTCTCCCTGGCCTTCTTCCTCGCCCGTCGGTAGAAGGCCCTGCAAAAGAACGCGAGCGCGATGAACATCGCGGCTGCGGACAGGCCATGGACGTAGGGGACGACGTTGGGATCGTGGCCACAGTCGCAGGGAAACAGCGCAACGCCGAGCGCCGCGACGGACGCCCCTTTGCTGAGCGGCTTCTCGTGCGGCTCGACGCCGTTGTAGGCCATCAGGAATGCGGCGATGGCGAACAGAAAGCCGATGAAGATCGAGTGCGACCAGCCAGTCTCGTAATACGACTCACTAATCGACTTCAGGGGGACACTGGCGCACCGACTCGTGAGGATGGGCAAGCTGATGGCAATCACGCCGACGATCAACTTTAGCGTGCGCGGGTCGATTTCTTCCGGCTGCGGATTCGGAGTCACGGGCACCTCCTCCAAAACACGTGCGTTGGACGCGAGACCAGGCGGCGCGCCCCGCCAGGCCGACCAGACGACGAGGTTCGAGAGGGCGGCCTATCCTAGCGCGATTCGTTCCCGGTAGCGACGCGCCCGTGAACGGTGTGGCCGAAGAACGAGTCGTCCCCTTCTCGCTGCCGACACCCCCAACTAGCGCGACGAAGGAACGAGCCCCGCCTTGACGAGGAACCTGTGCAGATGTGGTTCGACGCGTTCGCGCGGCACGGCGTCGACCGGAAACCAGCGCACGGCGTTGAACTCCGCGGCATCGAACGCGATGGGCTGCTCGCGATCGGCAACGACGACGTACCACAGCGAGACGTCCGTGTGCCCAGCGGTGAGACCGACGGTCGTAGTACAGGTGACCATAGCGGGAGGACCTATCGGGTGGCTCGGCGCGAGACCAAGCTCCTCCTTCAGCTCTCGCTCGACCGTGGCGCGTGGATGCTCCAGGGGCTCGACGTGACCGCCGGCCGGCAACCAAAGCTGCGCCTTCTTGTGGTCGACCAGAAGGATGTGCGGGCCGTCAACCACCACGAAGTACGACACCAGGTGCTTGGGTGGTGTGGCGGGTTTGGCCAGGCGGCACAGTTCAGCGCCCGATTCGACCCACGCCAGTGCGTCGGAGAGATGGTCACGCTCGATCGCGTCGAAGGGCGCGATCGCCTCGAGTTCGCTGCGGACGACTGCATGCATGACAGGTCTCACGACGTCGCCGGCCGCAATCGCTGGCAGCGGCGCGCTTCGGTCACCGTGGTTCGTTGCACCTTAGTGCCACGCGAGTGCAGCCGGGGCGCGCTCAGCTTGCCACCGCGCGGGGTCAACGGCAACCCGCCCGTTAGACGACGAGTCGCCTCGCCGCCTCGACGAAGTCACTGAAGGCCTGTTCGACCCTGGCACCTGCGACCCCGCTGAAGTACCCCCACCCAAGAGCCCGCTGTTCCGCGTCAAGAAGCGGAACCAGGCCCGAACACGTCGGATCGCGCCGAAGCGCCTCGAACATTCGAGCCGCGCCGGCAAGGCGCGCCTCATATCGTGGACGCTCTTCCGCCTGTCGGCAGGCCTCAGAGGCATCGGACAACTCGCGAATGTAGGTCGCGAGACGCTCGATCAGCCCTGGCTCGCCTGGTGACACATCGCGACCGTCTCCCAGCGCAGAAGCGCGAGGCGCGTCGACTGCCAGGTGGTTCTCGAGGCACCGGGGATGCGCCCAGAGAGCCCGGGTGCCTTCGACTGCGGGCCCGCTCGATGCGCTGAGCGTTACGCTCGACGCACTCTCGAGGGCGGAGCCGCACAGGAAACAGACAACGTGTTCGCGATCGGGTGTCATCGAGTCCGCCCGCCTGGGTGCAACGATGGGTTAGGCAGTGCGTTCGACATGTTCGTCGAGCGGAGAGAACATGTCGTTGCCGACTGGCGCGTACTGTGGGTCACTGTGCGCACACGGATTGGCGTCGAGCCATTCAAGCACTACCGATGTGGATTCGAGAATCCTGTCTTTCTGCACCCACGACAGGAACCGAAGGTCAATCACGTGCCGCGACGCCCGGCTTGCGAGCCTCGCAGGGCCGGCATTTCAGACCCAGCCTCGCAACTCAAGCATGAGTGCGTCGAACTTGAGCGCGTTGTCTGGCTCCTCCGATTGGCCGAACTTGCTGCAGGCGCAGAACACCCGAGCGAAGCCCACGTCTCGGCGTGCCTGATGCTCGACCCGAGGAAAGTAGTCGGCGAAGTGACGCTCGAGGAGGTGCTCAAGCACGCACTTGCCGAGCGCTTGCCGAAGATCCTCGTCCGCGTCGGTCGACCACCGCACTACGAAAGACCAGATCGGCGCCGGATCGGTTCCCTCGTAGAGATAGTCGGCGACCGTGATAATCGCCTGCCAACGGGGATCATCCTCGCCGTCTGGCGCCGGAACTCCTGGAAGCAACGACTCTGCCTCACGAATGGCGTTGTGCAAGTCACCCATGCCGATCAAGCGCCGCGCCGGTTGGAGGTCAGGCGGCGCTGTTCAGCGCAGTGGCTCAGCCAAAAAAATCAGGCCTTGTTCGTTGCTGATGTACCGAAAACCGCACGGGTCAGTGGTGTCTTCGATCGAGAACCAATAGCCCCTGGGCGTGAGATCGAGGGCCAGTTTCCAGCCCGGAACGATGTGCTCGCCAGGCACGAGCTTGAACTGCACCGGAAGCCCCGGCGTGGACCCACCGAGGTCTTCGTGTTTCAGATACCGTCGTTCAGCGGCCCCCGGTTGAGTGGCCTGAAGGGTATTGACAAGGCGCGCCGCGCTGAGCGCGTCGCGCCGTCTGCTCGCTTGCTCCGGCGTCTCGGAAGCGCCATGCAGGCACTGTTGGGCGAGTGCAGGCGACGCGAACACGACGAGACACACCAGGGCGAGGGCACTGCTTCGCATGTTGCCTCCGATGTTGTTAGTCTGCCTGAACGACCGGCGCGTGAGCCGCGACGGCCAGATGCCCGGATGATGCCACAGCCGATGGCTGCCGGCGGCTCACACGCAGGTCAAACGGCAATCGCCAACTGGCCGGGCGCGGTCAAATGCAGACTGCGTGGCCGCCGATTACTTCTGAATCAGGTAGTTCATCTTCACCACGAGCTGCCGGTCCTTCTGCGCGAAGACGTCGGCCGGCAGGCCGGTCTGCCGCAGGTCGTTGTAGACGATGAACAGGTCGCTGCCCGGGCGGTGAATCAGGTTGAAGCGGATGTTGTTCGAGATCTCGTTGGTGCTGGTGTTGT
>CADEDM010000057.1 GCA_902826065.1 uncultured Acidobacteriota bacterium
CGTCGATGAGCGTCCGCACCTCGGCGCTGCCGCGCGGGCGGTAGTAGCGGATCGGGCGGCCGCTCAGATGGTTGCGTTTGTTGCCGGTGAAGCCGGGAGCGCGATGGGGCACGGGACGAAGCCTCCGAACTGGCGAGGCGCAGCCATCCCCGCCATGCTCCCCGGTCTGAGGCGGAGCCTCGCTAGAGTATCACCGCGTCCGCGATCTGCACGGAAGTGCATGCCGCCGCGCACTCGAAGCTCTGCGGCGCTAACACCCGCGGGTGGAGTGTCCGATAGATGGACAGTAAAAGAACGAGACACTCCTGTGGACGACATCACATTCGCTGCCCGACGGGCCTCCAGCGGTGGCGGCCGCACCGACGACGCCGAAGCCCGGTTCCGCCAGCTCGTGCAGTCGCCACTGCGCGCCGGCATCCTTCGCTTCCTCTCGGCGCGGCCCGCCGAGCAGTTCGACGCCGAGGCCATCATGCAGGCCTTCGGGCGCATGCGGCTCGACGTCGAGAACTGCCTCCGTGAGCTCGTCGAGTCGGGCGTGGTGCGCCGCGTCGCCGGCGAGCCGCTCACCTACACCGCCGCGCGCGTCGACCCGGCGACGCCGATGGGCCAGCAGCTCGACACGTTCCTCGAGCGGCGGGCGGCCGTGGGCATCGAGGACACCTCGCCCTCGGTGCAGCGCTTCCGCGAGATGATCGGCCGCGACGAGAAGATGCTCGCCATCTTCGAGTGGATCCGCACCGCCGCGAAGTCGGACATCTCGGTGCTGATCCTCGGCCCGACCGGCGCCGGCAAGGAAGTCGTGGCGCGGATGATCCACGAGCTGTCGCGCCGCGGCCAGGAGAAGTTCCAGGCCGTCAACTGCGCGGCCCTCCCCGACACGCTGTTCGAGTCGGAGATCTTCGGCTACGAGAAGGGCGCCTTCACCGGCGCGCACGACCGCAAGCCGGGCCGCCTCGAGCTGGCCAACGGCGGCACGTTCTTCCTCGACGAGGTCGGCGACCTCTCGCTCGTGGCGCAGGCCAAGATCCTGCGCGTGCTCGAGGAACGCCGCTTCGAGCGCCTCGGCGGCAGCAAGTCGATTCACGTCGACTTCCGGCTGATCTCGGCGACCAACCGCCCGCTCGACCAGTTCGTGCGCGAGAACCGCTTCCGCGAAGACCTCTTCTATCGCGTCAACGCCTTCTCGATTCGCCTGCCGTCGCTGCGCGAACGCGCCGTCGACATCCCGGTGCTCGCCAACCGCTTCATCGCCCGCTACTGCGCCGCCAACGGCCTGCCGCTCGACGCCAAGCGGCTGTCGCAGGAGGCCACCGACCGTCTGCTCGCCTATCACTGGCCCGGCAACATCCGCGAGCTCGAGAGCACGATCTCCCGCGCCTCGCTGTCGGCGCCGGGTGGAGTCATCCGCCTCGAGGACATCCAGTTCCTGCACGCGCCGCTGGCCGAAGGCACCGCCACGCCCGGCCGGCTGCCGACGCTGCGCGATGCCGAACGTACGCACATCGCGATGGTGCTCGAAGCCGTGCACTGGAACAAGCTCGAGGCGGCGCGAGTGCTCGACATCAGCCGCGGCACGCTGTACCGCAAGATCGACGAGTACGCCCTGGAGCCATCGACGACCCGCCGCCGCCGCGAAGCCGTCGGCGCCTGACCTCGATCGGCATGGGTTCCCTCCCCATTCCCGCCCGGGTCTTCATCACGTTCGTGGTCGCGGCGGGCGCCGCGATCCTGCTGTGGGCCCTGCCGGCCGTGCACATCGACAACTGGCTGCTCTTCGGAGCGCTGCTGGTGATGTCGAACGTGACCTCGGCGTTCAAGGTGGCGCTGCTGGCGGCCAGCGGGTCGACGCTGTCGGTCAGCTACATGGTCGACTTCGCGGCGTTGCTGCTGCTCGGCCCGGCACCCACGATCGTCATCGCGGTGACGAGCGCGTGGAGCCAGTGCACGTTCCGCATGCGTCAGCCGACGCCGTGGTACCGCACGCTCTTCAGCATGGCGTCGCTGGCGATCACGGTGCTGGCGGCCGGCCTGGCCTACGAAGAACTCGGCGGCATCCCGGGCGTGCTGGCCAACAGCTTCCGCACCGCCGCCGCGCTGGTCGGCGCCGCCACGACCTACTTCCTGTTCAACACGGTGCTGGTGTCGTGCGCCATCGCGCTGTCGACGCGCCAGTCGATCGTGGCGTCGTGGAACCAGAACTTCCTGTGGAGCGCGCCGAGCTATTTCGTCGGCGCCGCCGTGGCCTTCCTGACCGGCCTGGCCGTGCTGAACCTCGGCATCGGTCTGGGCGTGCTGTTCATCGCCGCGCCGGGCTACTTCGTCTACCGCACCTACAAGATCTACATCGGCCGCATCGAGGACGAGCGGCGCCACGTGCAGGAGATGTCGGACCTGCACCTGGCGACGATCGAAGCGCTGGCGCTGGCCATCGACGCCAAGGACCAGACGGCGCAGAGTCACATCCGCCGCGTGCAGGTCTACGCCGCCGGCCTGGCCCGCGCGCTCGGCATGTCGGACCAGGAGATCCAGGGCGTCAAGACGGCGGCCCTGCTGCACGACATCGGCAAGCTGGCCGTGCCCGAGCACATCCTCTCGAAGCCGGGCCCGCTCACCCAGGAAGAGTTCCAGAAGATCCGCATCCATCCGCAGGTGGGCGCGGAGATCATCAGCGCGGTGCCGTTTCCGTATCCGGTCGCGCCGCTGATCCTCAGCCACCACGAGCGCTGGGACGGCCGTGGCTATCCGCAGGGCCTGCGCGCCGAAGGCATCCCGCTCGGGGCCCGCATCCTCACGGTCGTCGACTACTTCGACGCGCTGACCAGCGACCGTCCGTATCACCGGGCGATGGATCACGATGCGGCGCTGGCGCTGCTGGATCAGGAGGCCGGCCGCGCCCTCGACCCGGCGATCGTCAAGCTGTTCGTCGAGCAGTTGCCGGCGCTGGCCGCCGAGGCCGACCGCCTCGAGCAGGCGCCGGGACGCCGGCTCACGCTGGAGGCGACCTCGGAGCTGGGGCGCCCCGCGGTGGGCTTCGAGAACGAGACCGGCGTGCGCACCAACACGGTGTTCGACGACATCGCGCTGGCGCACAAGGAGATCTACGCGCTCTACGAGATCGCGCAGTCGATGGGCACGAGCCTCGGCGTCGCCGACACCATGGCCCTGATCAGCTCGAAGCTGAGCAACCTGGTGCCGTTCGCGACCTGTGCGCTGTTCCTCTACGACGAGGACCAGGACCTGCTGCGCTGCCGATTCGCGACCGGCATCGACAGCGAGGTCATCGGCGGCATGACCATCCGCAGCGGCCAGGGCCTGACCGGCTGGGTCACGCGCAACCGGCGTCCGCTGGTGAACGCGCGGCCCAGCGCCGACTTCGAGGCGGCGGGCCTGGGCGGCACGGCGACGACGTTGAAGTCGGCCATCGTCTCGCCGCTGACGTTCAGCGAACGGCTGATTGGCGTGCTGGCCGTCTACCAGGAGTCGGAAGACGCCTACACGGACGACCACCGGCGCCTGATCGACCGCGTCTGCGAGCAGGCCGGCGCCGTCATCAACAACGCCAGCGTCTTCGAGAAGACCGAGAAGGACTCGCTCACCGACGCGCTGACCGGGCTGCCCAACACGCGGTCGATGTTCACGCACCTGTCGCGGGAGCTGGCGCGCGCCGAACGCCTCAAGTCCGAAGTGGCCCTGCTCGTGATGGACTGCGACGACTTCAAGGAGATCAACGACACCCACGGCCACCACGTCGGTGACCGGGCGCTGCGCGAGGTGGCCAACGTGCTGCGCGCCGGCGTGCGTCCCTACGACCTGTGCGTGCGCTACGCCGGCGACGAGTTCATCGTCGTGCTCTCGGGCTGTGGCGCCGACGAAGCCGAGCGCAAGCGTCTCGAGCTCAAGAAGGCCATGGGCGACGTGCCGTTCGAAGCGCGCCCGGGCCGGCGGGTGCCGCTGTCGATCAGCGTCGGCGCGGCCGTGTTCCCGCACGACGGCGAGACCTACGAAGCGCTGCTGGCGACCGGCGACGCCCGCATGTACCGCGACAAGACGCTGCGCAAGCAGGGATCGCGTGCCGTCCTCGGTCGTGTCGATCGCCTCAGCTCCGGCATCCGCCTGCCGGTGCTGTCGTCCGAGGTCTCCGAGAGCGAGATCGAGCGCGCCCGCGCCGGCGTGCTGTAGCCGTGTCTCGCGCCCACATCGCCGATGCCGCGCGCGCCACGCCGCGCACCCGGTGGCTGCGTCTGTCGTTCGAGGCCGGGCCGTTCGCGTTCCGTGCGGGCCAGGCGGTCTTCGCCAGTGTGGCCGGCACCGATCAGCGCGCGGCGTATTCGATCGCGTCGCCGCCGGCGCTGGGCCACGACGGCGTCATCGAGCTGCTGGTCGGCGCTGAAGGCGCGTTCGGGCAGTCGGGCGTCGATCCGCTCACGCTCTCGGGCGCCGAGGTCGACGTCGACGGCCCGATCGGACAATTCGGCGTGCCCGCGGGTGGTGACGACGCGCCGTTGCTGCTCGTGGCCGGCGGCACCGGCATCGCGCCGCTGCGCAGCGTGATCCTCGATCGCCTTCAGCGCGCGGTGACGGCGCCGATGACGCTGGTCTACAGCGCCCGCACCCCCGACGAGTTCGCCTGCGGCGACGAACTGCTGGCGCTGGGCGCGAGCGGTCAGCTCGAAGTGCACCTCACGGTGACGCGCGACGACGCGCCGACGGTGTCATCGACCCGCTCCGGCCGCGTCAACGAGGCGCTGTTGCGCGCGGCGCTGCCGTCGAACGCCGCCTACTGCCTGGTGTGCGGACCCGCAGGCTTCGTGGACGCGTCGGTCGCCAGCCTCACGGCGATGGGCGTGGGGGCGGGGCGGATCGTCGTCGAGAGATAGCGGCAAGCGGCCTGCCGCTGTCTGGATCTCTACATCCCGACCGCGTGATATCCCGAGTCGACCATCAGCACTTCACCTGTGATGCCGCTCGACGCGGGGCCCAGCAGGAACAGCGACGACTCGGCGACCTCCGAGGCCTCGACCGTGCGCCGCAGGGGTGCCTTCTCGCGGACGACGCCGAGGATCGTCGAGAAGCCGCCGATGCCGGCCGCGGCCAGGGTCTTGATCGGGCCCGCCGAGACGGCGTTGACGCGGATGTTCTGCGGGCCGAGGTCGGCGGCGAGATACCGCACCGTCGATTCCAGCGCGGCCTTGGCCACGCCCATCACGTTGTAGTTCGGGAAGACGCGGGTCGCGCCCAGGTAGCTGAGCGTCAGGATCGACCCGCCGCCGCGCGGCTCCATGAGAGGGCGGGCGCCTCGGGCGAGGGCGACGAGCGAGTAGGCGCTGATGTCGAGCGCGACCCGGAAGCCTTCGCGCGTGGTGTTCGTGAACCCCGTCGACAGCTCCTCCCGCGGCGCGAATGCGGCGCCGTGGACGACGAAGTCGAGGCCGCCGTGGGCCGCGCCGATGGCCGCGAACACGGCGTCGATCTGGGCGTCGTCCTGCACGTCGCACGGCAGCAGCTGTGGCGCAGGCGTGAGCGTGGCAGCAAGGTCCTGCAGGTGCTCGGCGAACCGATCCTGGTAGGTCAGGATCAGCGTCGCGCCCTCGCGCGCCGCCGCCTGCGCAATCGCCCACGCGATCGAGCGCTTGTTGGCGACGCCCACGATGAGCCCCACCTTGCCGTCCAGCGATCCCGCCATGCCTGCTCCTTGTCGGCCGCCGCAAACGCGACGGCTTCGTGATCTTGGTCCATCCCACGCCGCGCTGTCACGCGGCGCGCGACGGCCGGGCGATCAGGCGTGACGGGCCAGCCAGGCGCGCGTCTCGGCCAGCGCCGCCGCGACGGCATCCGGGTTCGTTGACTGCGGCGTCTTGCGCGCCCGCACCGAGGCCAGCGCGCTCACCGCCTCACGGACATCGTCGCCGAACAACTCCGAGTAGGCGCGCCATTCCGTGTCCGACAGATCGTCGAAGTCACGGCCGGCCGCCAGCAGCTCGCGCACCATCCGCCCGATCACCTCGTGGGCGTTGCGGAAGGGCAGCCCGCGGCGCACCAGGTAGTCGGCGGCGTCGGTGGCCAGCAGCAGCCCGGACGCGGCCTTGCCGGTGCGCTGCGGCTTCAGCGTGAGCTTCGACACGACGGACGTGCACGCGTCGAGCGAGACGGCGAGCGTGTGCTCCGAGTCGAACACGCCTTCCTTGTCTTCCTGCAGATCCTTGTTGTAGCCGGTGGGCAGGCCCTTCATCGCCACGAGCAGCGCGACGTGGTGACCGATGGCCCGGCCGGCCTTGCCCCGCACCAGCTCCATCGGATCGGGGTTCTTCTTCTGCGGCATCATGCTGCTGCCGGTGGCCGAGCTGTCGGCGAGATCGAAGAACCCGAATTCCTCGGCCGTGAAGTAGATGACGTCCTCGGCGAGGCGGCTCAGGTGCACCATCGCCAGCGACGTCGCGTGCAGGAAGCTGACGGCGAAGTCGCGATCCGACGACGTGTCCATGCTGTTGGGCACGACCCGCGAGAAGCCGAGCGCCGTCGCGAGTGCCGCGGTGTCGATGGCGTAGCCGGTGCCGGCCACGGCGCCCGAGCCCAGCGGCAATGCGTCGGCCTCGTCCATCGCCACGGCCAATCGCTGATGGTCACGACGGAGCGCCGCCGCGTGGCTCAGCAGGAAGTGCGACACCAGCACCGGCATGGCGCGCCGCATGTGCGTGTACGCCGGCATCAGCGCCCCGCCGGCCGCCTCGGCCTGGCCGGCGAGCGCACCGATCAGCGCGCGCAGCCGCGCCTGCAGCAGGGGAATGCGGCGCCGCAGGTAGAGGCGGAAGTCGACCGACACCTGCTCGTTGCGCGACCGGCCGGTATGCAGCCGCCGGCCGTCGTCGCCGATCAGCGCGACGAGCTGCCGCTCGACGAAGGCGTGGATGTCCTCGTCGTCGCCGTTCACCCACGCCGGGTCGGCCAGCCCGCGCGCCAGCACCTGCTGCAGGCCGTCCTTGATGCGGGCGATCGCCGCCGCGTCGAGGGCGCCAGCGCGGCCGAGCGCGTCGGCCCACGCCAGGCTGCCGGTCACATCGTCCTCGAACAACCGGCGGTCGAACGGAAACGACACGCCGAAATCGAATGCCGCGGGATCGGGCGCCTCGTCGAACCGGCCCGACCACAGATGTCCCCCACTCATGCGTCCCCCTCGATCCGTCCGTGGTCGACGACCACGGTCACGTCGCCCGTCGCCGTCGCCAGCACGCGGTCCACGCAGGCGTCGATGCCGCTGCGAGCCGGGCTGTGCCAGGCGCCGTCGCGCACGAGTTCGGCGTAGGTCGTGGCCAGGCTCTCGAGCAGGTCGGCGGTGCGCGCGTCGGTGACCCGCGCGGTGATGATCTGCATCGCGGCCTGCAGTACCGGGACGGCCGGTGCGTCGACCGTCCACGTGCGTCCCGTGTCGCCGTCGCGCACGTCGGCCGTCCCCACGCCGTGATCCGCCGCGACCGTCGCCACGCTCTCGACGATTTCCGCCGGCGGCATGCCCACGCCGTTGACATGGACCGGCAAGCCGCGCTCGAAGCCGATCGTCATGCGGGCGCGATTGCCGGCCGGCGGCGCCGGCACGCGGCCAGGTCCCGCCGCGGGCGCGACGGTTGCCCACAGGTTGCGCCCGGCCGGCGCGGCGGCGTCGCTGGCCACGGCCACCAGGCCCATGGCCGGCGACACCGCCTTCAATAGCGCGCGCAGACGCTGCCGGTCGAGCGGGTCGTCGGCCCACACCGCAATCGCGGTGGCGCCTTCGTGCGCGGCAATCTCGGCGACGACGTCGGCAACGACCGGCATCGACAGCGCCGTGTGAATCGGCGCACCGGGCGCGCCGAGGGCGCCGGCCCGCAGCGCCGGCCACAACGTGCCCTCGGCCAGGGCGTCGCGCTTGTCCACCAGGTGGCAGCGGCGCGCGCCGGCGGCGAGGGCGGCGTCACGGACGTCCTCCAGCGCCAGACCGCCCCCGAGGTCGATGGCCACGGCGACGACGTCGAGACCGGGCCGTGCGACGAGGCCGGCGATGACGTCGCCGGCAGCGGGCGTGAGTACAGGGATGACGACGCGGTCCATGGCAGCAGCGCAGTGCGGCGTCAGCTCGCCGCGAGTCCTTCGAACTGGAGGATCAGCGACCGGGCGGCGCGCGCATCCTGCGCGATCACCAGCACCGTGTCGTCGCCGGCGATGGTGCCGAGAATCTCGGGCAGGCGCGCCTTGTCGATGGCCAGTGCCAGTGGCTGCGCCTCGCCCGCGCCGGTGCGCAGCACGAGGAGCTGTTGCGACTGCTGCAGGCCCGCCAGATAGTCGACCAGCGCGCGCTGCAACGAGTGCCGGGCGGCGTCGGTGGCGGTGGCCGTCGGGTCGTCGTCGGGGGCGGGCTGGTACGAGCCGTCGGACGCACGCTTCACCAGGCCCAATTCCTTGATGTCTCGCGACAGCGTCGCCTGCGTCACATCGAAGCCGCGCTGCACGAGGCGCTGCCGCAGCTGTTCCTGGCTGCGGATGGGCTCGCGGCTCACGAGGTCGACGACGGCGGCCTGGCGGCGGGCTTTCATGTTTATGCAGCTCAGTGTATACCAGTATTCATCGCACAGTCGTCAATATCTTCCCAGGAACTCTTGACAGAGGCCGATGGATGCTGAATAGTTATTCTGTCAGATGAATAAGAATGCTCAATCGGCGGGGCCGGCGGTCCCGGTCAAGGTCGCGGTCGTGGGCGCCACCGGTTACGCCGGCCAGGAACTGGTGCGGCTGCTCGCCCGCCATCCGCACGCGACGCTCACCACCGCGACGGCCTCGCAGGCCACCAGCACACCTCGCCGCCTGCCGGCCCTGGCGCGGATCTGGGAGGGCGACGTGCAGCCGCTCGATCCAGCCGCGGTGGCGGCGGCCGCCGATGTGGTGTTCCTGGCCCTGCCCGAGGCGGCGTCGGCGGAACTCGGCGCGACGTTCCTCGCCGCCGGCCGGCGCGTCATCGACTTGTCCGGCGCGTTCCGCCTTCGCGACGACGCCGCCCGGAAGCGCTGGTATCCGGCCACGACGACGATGCCCGAGGGCGTGGTCTACGGTCTGTGCGAGTTCACCGGCGCCCATGTACACGCCGCACGGCTGGTCTCGTGCCCGGGCTGCTACCCCACCGCGTCGCTGCTGGCCCTGCAGCCGCTGGCCGAGGCCGGTCTGCTCGCGCCCGGCGCCGACGTGATCGTCGACGCCAAATCGGGCGTGTCCGGCGCCGGCAAGGCGCCCAGCGACCGGACGCACTTCTGCGAGAACCACGGCTCGGTCGCGGCCTATGGCCTCTTCGGACATCGCCACACCGCGGAGATGAATCAATCGCTGGGACGCGAGGTCACGTTCACCCCGCACCTCGTGCCGCTCGATCGCGGCATCCTGTCGACGATGTATGCGCGGCTCGCGCCTGGCGTGACCGCGACGCAGGTCAGCGACACGCTGGCCGCCGCGCATGCGCGGTCGCCGTTCGTGCGCCTCACCGGCGACGCCCTGCCCGAGATCAAGCACGTGGCGTGGACGAACTTCTGCGACATCGGCTGGCGGGTCGACGAGGCCACGGGCCGCGTGATCCTCGTGTCGGTGATCGACAACCTGCTCAAGGGCGCGGCCGGCCAGGCGGTGCAGAACTTCAATCTGCTCGTCGGCGCCGACGAGACGGCGGGACTCTACTGATGGCGCGCGTCGCGGTGCTGAAGCTCGGCGGCGAGCTGCTGGAAGAGCCGTCGCGGGTCGCGGCCATCGCCACGGTGATCCGGCAGGCGGCGGCCACGGCGCCGCTGGTCGTGGTCCACGGTGGCGGCCGGGAGATCGATCGTGCGTTGTTCGCGGCCGGCATCGAGAAACAGCAGGTCGACGGCTTGCGCATCACCGACGAGGCCACCCTGCAGGTCGTGGTCGCGGTGCTGGCCGGATCGGTGAACACGCAGTTCGTGGCGGCCCTGAACGCGGCGAAGGTGCGCGCCGTGGGCTTGACGGGCGCCGACGCCACGGTGGCCCCCGTGAAGAAGGCCAAGCCGCACGTCACGGCTGGCGGCGGCACGGTGAGCCTGGGCCATGTCGGCGAACCCGCGGGCAAGGTGGCGCCCGCCCTGCTGCTGCAGCTCGCGAAGGCCGGCTACGTGCCGGTGGTCGCCAGCATCGCGTCGGATCGCACGGGCGCGCTCTACAACGTCAACGCCGACACCCTCGCCGCGGATGTCGCGGCCCGGCTGAAGGCCGCGCGGCTCGTGATCGCCGGGGGCACGCCCGGGGTGCTCGACGCCGATGGCGCCACGGTGCCGGTCGTCGATCGCGCGCTGTCGGCGCAGATGGTGCGGTCGGGCGCCGCCACGGCCGGCATGGTGGCGAAGCTGACGGCGTGCCGGCGGGCGATTCAGGCCGGCGTCCGCGACGTGCGCATCGTCGACGGGCGCACGGCCGCCGTGTTGTCGTCGGCACTGGCGGGCGCAGCGACGGGCCCGTGGACGCGAGTGAAGTGAGGAGCATCGTGACGACAGGCACCGAGATTCAGGCCACCGAAGCCCGCTACGTCCTGCAGACCTACAAGCGCCAGCCGGTGGTGTTCGTGCGCGGCGCCGGCGCGCGGATTCAGGACATCGAGGGCCGCTCGTACCTGGACTTCATCTCCGGTATCGGCGTCTCGGTGCTGGGCCACGGCCACGCCGCGCTGGCGACCGCGATCGCCGAGCAGTCGGCGGCGCTGCTGCACACCTCGAACCTCTACTACCACCCGCTGCAGGGGCAGGTGGCGGCGCGGCTCTCGTCGTTGTCGGGGCTGCAACGCGCGTTCTTCTGCAACAGCGGCACCGAGGCGATGGAGGCGTGCCTGAAGTTCGCGCGCCGCTTCTGGTACACGCAGGGCGTGCGTGGCCGCACGCAGTACGTGGCGTTCGATCACGGCTTCTCGGGGCGGTCGATGGGATCGCTGTCGGTCACCGCCAACCCGCACTACCGCGAGCCGTTCGAGCCGCTGATTCCCGGCGTCACGTTCATCGCGCCGGAAGACACCGCGGCCCTCGATGCCGCCGTCACGTCGTCGACGGCGGCGATCGTGCTCGAGCCGATCCAGGGCGAGGGCGGGGTGCGGCCGATCTCGCCGGCGTTCGCGGCGGCGATCGAAGCGGCGTGCGCGCGCACCGGGGCGTTGCTGATCGCGGATGAAATCCAATGCGGCCTGGGCCGCACGGGCGCGCCTTTCTACTTTCAGACGCTGGGCCTCACGCCCGACCTCGTCACTGTAGGCAAGGCGCTGGGTGGCGGGGTGCCGGTGGGCGCGGCGCTGGTGGCCGAGCACGTGGCGGCGCAGGTGCTGCCCGGCGACCACGGCACGACCTACGGAGGCAACCTGCTGGCGACGCGCGCCGCCCTCGTGGTGCTCGAAGAGCTGATGGATCGCGGCCTGCTGCAGCACGTCGTCACCGTGGGCGACTACTTCGGTTCGCAGTTGCAGGGCCTCGCGGATCGCTACCCCACCCTGGTGCGCGAGGTGCGCGGCGCCGGCGTGATGCGCGGTCTCGAGCTCACCGTGGATGCCGCGCCCGTGGTCGAGGGCGCGCTGCAGCGCGGCCTGCTGGTGAACCGCACGGCCGAGCGTGTCGTGCGGCTGCTGCCGCCCTATGTCGTGACCTCGGCGGAGATCGACGAGGCCGTGGCGACGCTTGGCGCCGTGCTGGCCGGGCTGCCGGTGAAGGAGAACGCGTGATGCATCTGGAACTGGCATCGGCCGGGGGCCCCGTGCCTCTCGCCGCGCTCGCCGTGGCCGGCGTCGCTCTGGCGCCGCCCACCTTCCAGCTCCGCGGCGGCCGTCCGTCGGACGCCGCCGCGATCCACGCACTGGTCGAGGCGCACCTCGACGAGGGCCACCTGCTGCCGCGGACGCAGAGCGAGATCGAGACGCACGCCACGCGGTTCGTCGTCGCCACCGACGGCGACCGCGTCGTGGCCTGCGCCGAACTGGCGCCGCTGTCGTCGGCCGTCGCCGAAGTGCGGTCGCTGGTGGTGGCGCGCGAGGCCCGCAGCGAGGGCGTGGGCCGGCAACTCGTCGACGACCTGGTGCGGCGCGCGCGCGTGCAGGGTTTCCACACCCTGTCCGCGTTCACGCACGGCCCGGCCTACTTCATCCGCCTCGGCTTCTCGCTGGTGCCGCATCACTGGATGCGCGAGAAGATCGTCGCCGACTGCCAGTCGTGCGCGTTGTTCCGGCGCTGCGGCCAGTCGGCGGTCGTGCGGTCGCTCACCGATGCCGGGCGCGGCGGCCGCCTCGTGGGAGCCTAGTCGGCGATGGCTGCGGCGATCACTCCCATCGAGGGCGGCGTCACGGCGCCGCTCGGCTTCCGCGCCACCGGTCTGCACTGCGGCATCAAGGCCAGCGGCAAGCCCGATCTCGCGCTGCTCGTGAGCGACGCGCCGGCGGCGGCCGCAGCGGTGTTCACGACCAACCTGGCACAGGCGGCGCCGGTGCTGGTGTCCAAGGAACACCTGGCGGCGTCGGGCGGACGCGCCATCGCCGTCATCACCAACAGCGGCTGCGCCAATGCCTGCACCGGCCCGCAGGGCCTGGCCGACGCGCGCGAGATGACGGTGCTCACGGGGCGTGCCCTGGGCTGCGATCCGCGCGACGTGCTGGTGGCCTCCACCGGCGTCATCGGCGTGAACCTGAAGATGTCGGTCCTGCGCGCCGGCATCCCGACGGCGGCCGGCCGCGTCGCCGCCGATGGCGGCCTGCTCGCGGCCGACGCCATCATGACGACGGACCCATTTCCGAAGTCGGCGGCCGTGGAGATCGCCCTGCCCGGCGGACGCGTCCGCGTCGGCGGCATGACCAAGGGCTCGGGGATGATCGAGCCGCGCATGGCGACGATGCTCGGCTACCTCACGACCGACGCCGACATCGACGCCCTCCGGCTGAAGCGCGTGCTCACCGAGGCGTGCCGATTCACGTTCAACGCCATCACGGTGGACGGCGAGCCGTCCACCAACGACTGCGTCTTTGCGCTGGCCAACGGCGCCTCTGGTGTCGCCATCGACGACGTCACCGAGGCCGCGCTGTTCGAGGGGTTCCGCGAGGTCGCGAAGACCCTGGCGCTTGGGATCGTGCGCGGCGGCGAGGGCGCGACCAAGCTCGTGGCCATCACGGCCAGCGGCGCCGCCACCGAGGCCGACGCCTGGACGGCGGCGCGCGCCATCGCCAATTCGCTGCTCGTGAAGACGGCCATTCACGGCGCGGACCCCAACTGGGGCCGCCTGGTCGCAGCCGCAGGACGGTCGGGGGCGCAGTTCGCGCTCGAAGGCGCGCGCGTACGCATCGGCGATCTGGTGCTCTTCGAAGGCGGCCGGCCGTTCGACGACCGCGCGCCGAAGGCGGCGCAGTACCTCCAGGGGCCGGACCTCGACATCGAGGTCGATCTCGGCGCCGGCGGCCCCCATCGCGCCACCGTCTGGACGTGCGATCTGTCGAAGATGTACGTGCAGATCAACGCCGAATACCGCACCTAGTCCGCGCCGGAGATCCGTCGTTGCCGAAGCATTTCCAGTCGATCCTCGATTTCACGCCCGATGAACTGAAGTACACGCTGGCGCTGGCCGGCGACCTGAAGAACGCACGTCGGGCGCGGCTCACGACGCCGCACGCGGTCACGCTGGCCGGCCGCACCGTGGGCCTGCTCTTCGAGAAGCCGTCGCTGCGCACGCGCGTGACGTTCACGATCGGCATCAATGAACTGGGCGGCAGCGTCGTCGACATCCCGTCCGACGTCATGCATGCCGATCGCGAGCCGCTGCACGACGTGGCCCGCAACCTCGAGCGCTGGGTCGACGCCGTCGTCATCCGCACCTTCGCGCAGGCGCGCCTCTCGATCTTCATCGAATCGGCGCCGGCGTTGCGCATCGTCAACGCGCTCTCCGATGAAGAGCATCCCTGCCAGGCATTGGCCGACATGCAGACGCTCCAGGAGCGCTGGGGCTCGCTGACCGGACGCACGCTGGCCTTCGTGGGCGACGGCAACAACGTCGCGACGTCGCTGGTGCACGCCGCGCTGATGCTCGGCGCCACGGTGCGCATCGCCACGCCGAAGGCCTTCGCGCTGCCGCCAGAGGTCACGGCTGCCGCGGCGAAGGTCGCAACCGGCGGTGCCGAGCTGAAGCAGTACGTCGACCCCAAGGAAGCGGTGAAGGGCGCCGACGCGGTCTACACCGACGTGTGGACGTCGATGGGCCAGGAGGTCGAGTACGCCGAGCGCACGAAGATCTTCTCGCGCTACCAGGTGAACGAGGCGCTGATGGCCCGCGCCAAACCCGACGCGCTCTTCATGCACTGCCTCCCCGCCCATCGCGGCCAGGAGGTGACCGACGAGGTCATCGAGTCGCCGGCCTCCGTGGCCTTCGACCAGGCCGAGAACCGCCTCCACGCGCAGAAGGCGATGCTGGTGGCGTTGTTCAAGGACCGGGGCTAGCCGCTCGCGGCTCTCGTACAATCCGCGCATGCGGATTGACCTCAATTCCGACCTCGGCGAGGCCTTCGGCGCGTGGCCCATGGGGCAGGACGCGCAGTTGATGCCGCTCGTCTCGTCGGCCAACGTCGCCTGCGGCTTCCACGCCGGCGATCCGGCGACGATGCGGGCCACGGTGCGGCTGGCGCGGGCCCACGGCGTGGCGGTCGGCGCCCACCCCGGCTTTCCCGATCTGGTCGGCTTCGGCCGGCGTGAGATGCAGGTGCGGCCGGCCGAGGTCGAAGACTTCGTCCTCTACCAGATCGGCGCGTTGTCGGCGATCGCCCACAGCGAGGGCGTGAAGCTGCAGCACGTGAAGGCCCACGGCGCGCTCTACAACATGGCCTGCCGCGACGAGGCGCTGGCGGAGGCGATTGCCGCCGCGGTGGCGGCCTTTGACCCGTCGCTCGTGCTCTTCGGTCTGCCGGGCTCGGCGCTGCTGCAGGCCGGACTCGACGCCGGTCTGCCCGTGGCCGCCGAGGCGTTCGCCGACCGCGCCTATCTGCCCGACGGCTCGCTGGCGCCCCGATCGCAGCCCGGCAGCGTGATCCACGAGGTCGACACCGTGGTGGCGCGGGCCGTGACGATGGTGACGGAGTCGACCGTGGTCGCCACCGACGGGGCGCGCCTCGCCTTCGAGGCCGACACGCTGTGCCTGCACGGCGACACGCCCGGCGCCGCGACGCTGGCGGCGGCGATCCGTCGAGGACTGGAAGATGCCGGCGTCACCATCGCGCCGCTGACACGGCGCTGACGACTTCGTAAGCGGACCGACGAACCCGTGACGGCCGCCAGCCAGGATTCGCTGGGAATCAGGGCATTTCCGAGGAATCCGGGGCGGCACGTCCCTTGTAATACAGCCGGCGTCGCCAGTTCTGTTGTTTACGGTTTGGTGCCGTGAACGCTGGGGGGAGCCAGGCTGGCGACACCTCTCGGAACAAGGGCGGCCCGGGTATACCGGTGCCGCCCTTTTTTCATGCCGGCGATCTGGAGAGGTGAGGCCCTGGCGACCGGCCGCCGTGAGGTTCTACTGGCCGGCGCCTTCGGGGTACTGCAGAGCCAGGCGCAGTTCCTTGGCCAGGCCATCCACGCTCGCGCCGTTGCGCTTCCAGGCGCCGTCGGTCTCGAACCGGAGGGCGCCGATGCGCCGGCCCCACGGGGCGATGGCGCGGCCGATGGCGCGATAGTCGGTCCGCTCGGCGTGCTGTTCGTCGACGGCGCGCACCACGTCCGGGGCCACGCGCACGAACGCCCGCAACGCCGTGGCCGAGCGGATGCTGTACTTCCGTCCCTGCCACGCCGTCTCGAAGACGGTGGCCACCTGCTTGAGGTAGTTCACGAAGAAGGTCTTCGACTCGTCGCGGAACTGCGCCGCCTTGCGGGCGCCGCCCAGCGCTTCCTCGTTGGCGAAGAGCCGCTTGAACTCCTGCGCCATCGGCGCCTGCGCCACGCGGCCCTTCCCCACGCCCAGCAGCTTGATCTCGCCGTGCAGCGGCGAGTCCTCGCGGTCGTTCAGGGCGCGCACGACATCGTGCGCCGCGGCCAGCGCTTCGTCGCGGTAGAGCTGACGGCCCGAGAGCGACACGAGGTGCGACGCGTTGAGCCGTGTGTGCTTGGCGTTGATCGTGACGAACATCTGCACGACGTGATCTTCGGGCAGACGGTCGAAGATGATCGCCGGGACGGTGAACTGTTCGTCCTGGAAGTTGTCGATGTCGGCGTGCAGCGCCAGCAGGCGGTGCTGGCCGTCGATGGCGCGCAGGATGCCCTCACGCTCGGGCACCTTCAGCCGGCCGAGTGAGCTGCCGCTGTCGACCGGCTCGAAGCCCAGTTTCTCGTCGCACGAGATGATCACGGCGCCAGGAATCGACGGCAGATCCCGCGCCTGGCGGCACTGCTCGTAGTACTGCACGAGCTCGTCGATCTTCTTGCGGATGATCTGCCGCTGATACGCTTTTTCGCTCGACGCGATGCGCCGTTCCAGCAGGTCCCACCGGATTTTCGTGGGCGCCTTGCGGCCGCCGCGCACACCCGCGGCGCCCTGGTCGCCATAGCTGAGCACCTCGAACCGCACCAGCTTGTCGATGTCGCTGGCGGTAAGCGAGGCCTGGTAGAACTGCACGCCGAACTGCTGCATCCGAATCGCGGCAACGCTGATCATAAGGGTCCGTTGAACTGCCGGATTTTACCGGGCAGCGCGGGGTTCACCAACGATTTTTTGGTGACCGGACCCTGGCGGGCGGAGGCACGCCGCGGCCGGAAGGCCGCGGTAACCCCATGAAATACGACGACTTGCGAACATGACCCGGGGATGGCGCCGGGGACGGCCGGCGGCCGCGCCGTGCAGGGGTGTGCAGACAAATTCGGCGTTGGGCCAATGCCCGATTCAGGCCCCGGCACCGAAACCCGGTGCCCTCAGACCCGCTTGGCCGTGACGATGACGTCCGGGTCGGCCACGGTCAGACGGCCCACGCCTCCGCCTTCCTTGACGAAGGCAATCCGCACGCTCGGCACCCCGGACGGGAAGAACACGAGGCCGCCGGTGTGGAGCAGGAACCGGCGGTCGGCGCCGGGCCGGCCGATGCCGAGCTGGTCGTTCTGGACGTCCACGTCGAAGCGGTCGCGGGCGCCGGGCCCGAAGTCGTAACGGCCGAGCACGGCGTCACGATCGGCCGGCGTCAGCGGCGTCAGGGTGGGCCGGACATCCGCATCGCCCACGGACTGCAGGTACTTGAGCACGTCGGCGGCGCCGGCGCCGCCGGCGCGCGCGTGGCTCAACAGGGTGATGCCATGAGGACCGGGCGTCTTCTGGATGCCCGGCGACGTCTCGACGAACGCCCGCACGACGGGCAGATGCCCGAGCATCGTGGCCGAGAACAGCGTGGGCTGGGCGCCGTTGGCGAGCAGGAACTCGGCGATCTCGCGCCGGCCGACGTGCGACGCCGCCCCCAGCGCCGATTCCCAGTCGCCGAACCCCCAATCCACGGCGGCCCGCGCCAGCGCCGGCTGGCGCTCGACCAGTTCCCGGACTCGCTTGATGTCGGTGTGGGACACCCCCACCACCTCTTTCGCGAGGGCAGGGTCCTGCCGGGGGAACCACTCCCCCACGGCGCCTGGAGACGCCGCCGGCGGGGCCTGGCCGCGCAGCACGGCCGCGGGCGGCAGCACGGCGCCGACGAGGCCGGCCAGCGGCAGAGTGGTCACGAGGCGTCGGCGAGTGAGCGCGGCGCCGGCGCCGGAGATGGATCGAGTGGTGGTGGACATGGCGCCGATGGTCGTCGGCCTGCGGCCGCGCGGCAAGTCCGGAACCGCCGAGGAGGAGACGAGGCGCGAACGGCCTGAGCCGCCGACAGTTACGGACGCGCGTCAGGAGCCGGCGAGCGCGTGGGTGCGCACGGCGCGCTCGACTTCGGCGACGACATCGGCCTCGAAGGCGCGTACCTCCGCCGCCGGCCTGACGAAGCGGTTGGCGAACAGGTGCACCTCGTCGCGCAGGCGGATGAAATGGACGATGAACCTGAGGCCGTCGTCCTGGCGCTGGAGCTGCCCGAGCACGACGTAGTCGGCGTCGAGCGCCGACGCCAGCGTCCGAAGGTTGCGGATGTTGCGCGGCTGGCGGAGGGCGGCGGCGTTGCCGACGACGCCGAGCTGGCCAGGAGCGAGGACGGTGAGACGGGTGACGACGACGTCGGAGAGGCCGGTGACGAAGCCGTCAAAGGCGGCGTCGCCGGTCTCGTTGTCGAAGATCGAGACCGCCACCACCACCGGCCGGCGCGCCTCGAGCTGGCGCCACCCGGCGAGGGCCACGATGACGGCGGCCGCACCCGCGAGCGCCCACAGCCAGGGCCGCCGGGGTGGACGGTCGAGCACTGGCGACGAGCTCGCCGCTGCGCCGGCCTCCGCCGCGACCACACTGGCGCCGACGTTCGGGGCCCCGCCGCTCACCACCGTCACCGGCGCGATGAACCGGAACCCACGCTTCGGCAGCGTCTGCACGAAGCGCGGCTGGTCGGCCGAGTCGCCCAGCGCCGTGCGCACCTGGCCGACGCAGTACGCCAGCCCGCGGTCGTAGTCGACGTGCGTCTCCGCGCCCCAGATCGCCTGCCGCAGATCCTCGCGCGTCACCACCTCGCCCGCGCGGGCCACCAGCAGCGCCAGCGCCCGCGCCGGCTGCGGCTCGATCCGCACGGCCCGCCCGTCGCGGGAGAGCTCGAGGTCGCCGCTGTCGAAACGGAACGTGCCGAAGGCGTAGGTCATCGCGAGCGGCTCGGTGCAGCGGCTGGCCGCCGTCTGATGCTACTTGATGACCAGCAACCGGTAGTTGGCCGGATGCACGAACTGGATCCCGTGCTCCATCAGCATCGCATCGTCCTCGATCGGGATGCGCAGCTTCTTGCCGCCCCACTCGGGAATCGGGGTGTAGGCGAAGAACTCGAACGAGAAGAGGTGCTGCAGGTGCATCGTGAAGGTGCTCTGCAGCGGCTGCCACGTCGTCAGCGACGGGCCGATGTCGTGGCCGGTGTTGCCGACGGGGTGGAAGCCGTAGGTCACGTCGGTCTTCTGATCGGCGTTGGGCTTGTTGAACTCGATGACGCCGTAGCCGGCGGCCCTCAGCGCCGCGTCCATCGCCGTCATCGTCTCCTTCGCGGTGCGGCCAGGTTTGATCGCGGGCTTGATGGCATCGCGCGCGGCGATGGCCTTGGCGAACGCGTCCTGGATGCTCTTCGGCGGCGTCGTCTCGCCTGGCTTCAGCACGTAGGCGACGCGCTTCACGTCGGTGCCGAAGTTCATGAGCTGCACGCCCCAGTCGATCATGATCACGTCGCCCGGCTGCACGATGCGCGAGTTCGACGTCGCGACGATGCCCTCGGGGCCGGTGACGTAGACCGACGGCATGTCGAACTCGGAGCCCAGGCCGCGCTCGAGCAGGCGATCCTGCAGCCACCAGGCGGCGTCCTCGAGCGTGGTCTTGCCCGGTGTGATCACCTCGTTCGACAGCGCGCGCTCCGTCAGCTGGATTGCGATGCCGGCCGCTTCGCCGAACGCGACGATCTCCGAGGCGACACGACGCGAGCGGAATTCCGAGACCAGGCGTTCGGCGCTCACCATGCGCGACGCGTAGGGCTCCCCCAGCGTCTTCTTGAGATGCGCGAACATCGTGACGCTGAGGCCGTCGGCCGGGCCGATCTCATCGGACATGTTCACGCCGATCCGCTGGGGATCGCGCGCCTTGACGACCTTGGCGAGATCCGACGCCGGCCCGAACGTGTCGTAGGCACCCGACTGCTCCACCAGGTACCCGCTCGGGCCGAGTGCGAAGCGTTCCACGCGATCGCCCTTCAGCGAGAAGACGTAGTAGCCGACGCCCGACACGTAGCCGCGGCCCATGTCCTCCCACAGCGGGTCGATGTGGTTCTCCTTCACGGCGACGATCCACAGATCGATGCCGGCGTTCTTCATCGCCACCGGCAGCACCTGCTCGAACTTGTCGAGACGGATCTGGCGCTGCATCTCCCAGCGGCGGCGTGCCTCTTGCGCATCGGCGCGGGCACAGAAGGTCATCACGACGCAGGCAGCCAGCACGATCGTCCACGGTCTCGGCATCGAGGGTCCTCCGGAAATCGCCCCACTCTAGCAGGGGCGGCGCGACTCAGAGCAGGCGGGCCACCAGCCGGCGCACCGGCTCCGGACGTCCGGCCGGCGCGGCGATCCATCGCCGGGCCACGGGCACGAGCCGCGCCAGGCCCCACGCCGCGACGAACGTCGCGACCAGCGTCAGTTCCAGCGGCAGGCGCCGCTTGATCAGGATCGCAATGCCGCCGTAGACCAGTTCCACGTGCACCCAGTAGATGAACAACGACGCCGCGCCCAGCGTGGCGAGCGTCGCCCCCAGCGATGCGGGCAGCAGGTGGCGCAGCGCCCAGCCTGCCGGCAGCAGCAGCGTGACGAGCCCGAGCCGCATGAAGAAGAACGTCGGCGACGCGCCCCAGAACGTCGACTGGCCGGCCGGGTAGATCGAGGGCTGGAACGATGCCCACCAGGCCAGCCCCGCGACGCTCATCGCCGTCGCGGTGAGCAGCGCCTGCAGCCGGCGCTCGGCGCCCGACTGACGGGCCTGGGCGAGGGCCACGCCGGCGGCGAGGCCGGCCGTGACGAACGCCATCCACGGCAGCAGGGTGAAGTGCGAGTGCGCGGGCGCGGGCCGGAAGTACCAGCCGAGCGGCGCAGGCAACACATCGACGAACGCAGCGGATCGGACCAGCGGCGCCGCGAAGGCCAGTCCTGCGGTGGCTGCGAGCGCGACCCCGATCCGTCCCGCGGCGCTGCGTGCCACGCCCCAGAGCGCGCCGGCCAGCATCAGCGACGGGCCCATCACGTTCAGGATGTCGACCTTCAGCAAGTCGATGGGCCGGCCCAGGCCGAGCACGAAACACTGCGCGCGGAAGAGGAACGCCAGACCGAAGATCAGCAGGCCGCGGCGAACCAGCGCCGCGGTGACGGCCCCGTGCGCGAGGCCCCGCGCGTCCCTGGACGCGCCGGAGAACGCCGACCCGAGCCCGGCGAGGAAGAGGAATGCCGGGGCCGCGAGGCCGCCGATGAACGAGGCCACGTAGTACGCGTCCCGGTCGCGATCGGCGTCACGCGTCCAGGCATCGACGACGTGCGCCAGCACCATCAGCACGACGGCGACACCGCGGGCCCAGTCGAGCCACACCCGGCGCGCCGCCGGCGCCGCCGCGCTCAGGACACGACCTCGTAGGTCGACACGAACGGGATGTCCTGCCGCATCGAGTGCCAGACGCTGCAGTACTTCTCGTGCGAGAGCTCGATGGCCCGCTCGATGGCGTGCGCCGGGGCATCCGTGTCGAGGCGGAAGTGGAGCGCGACCGCCGTGAAGCGGCTAGGCGGCTCGGGCGCACGGTCGCCCTTGAACTGCGCATCCATCGCGGTGAGCCGGTAGCGGCCCTTCTGCAGGATGTCGGCGACGTCGACCGCCATGCAGCTCGCCAGCGCCAGCCCCAGCGCCTCCACCGGTGACGGACCGGCCTGCGATCGTCCGTCGAGGGCCAGGGGGACGCGGTCGGGCATGGCCCGAAAGCGCAGGTCGGCCTCCCAGGTCAGGGTCAGTTCGATCGGGGGCTTGGCCACGCCGGGAGCGTACTACACCGCTCCCGAGGCGCCGGGAACGGCGCCCGTCGCCGTCGGCTACCGGGCCGGCGTGGACGGGGTCGGCGGCGTGAGCGCCCCCTGGCGCAGCAGCTGCACGTGCGCCTGCGACAGCAGCTCGCCACGGAAGACCACGGCGTCGATGGCGCGCGTGTGGCGGATGTCGTCGAGCGGATTGCCGCTGAGCACGACGAGGTCGGCCGGGCGGCCGGGCGCGATCACGCCATGAGCCTCGAGGCAGAGCGCGCCGGCCGCGTCGCGGGTGAAGGCGCGCAACGCCGCCGCCGGCGCCTGGCCGCTCGCGACGTGCCGCTGCATCGCGTCGTGCACGGCGAGCGGCGTCGCCGTGGACGACGCGGCCGCACTGCCCCGGCCGGCGCCGCACGGTACGGCGAGTCGCGGGGCGTAGGCGCGCCCGTCGTCGAGGTCACGCTGCCAGCGCAGGCGGGCTGCGGCATCGAGTGCCGGCACGCCAACGGCCGTGACACCCCAGCTCAGGAGCACCTGCGCGGCGCGTCCCTGGGCGAGGTCGGCGCCGGACGCGCCAGCATCGACCAGGCCGGGAATCACGAACTTCCCTGCGCCTTCCACGGTGGCCTTGGCAGCCGGCGCAATCCGCGCGGCCGCCCGGACCTGGGCGATGCGCGTGCCGTGGACGACGATGTCCTGATCGGGCACCACGCGACCCGTCACGACATCCACGACGGCGATGTGTCGCAGCACGACATCCGGAGGGCCATCGGCGGCGCGGGCTGTCATCGCCGCCAGGGCGGCCCATCCCGCCATCACCGCTGCTGCCATCCCTGTCCGGCTCGTCCGCATGTGGCCTCCCTCGGCACGGCCGCGCGGCCGTTGCCAATGTGATGGACTTCGATATATCGTACTCCATCATGTCAACGCCACCCCCCGACGTCCTGCGCGAGGCGAAGAAGGGCAGCGCCGAGCTCGTCATCCTGTCGCTGCTCGAGGATCACCCGCGCCACGGCTACGAGCTGGCGGCCCGTATCGAGACCGATTCCGAGGGCGCGTTGAGCTTCAACTTCGCCTCGTTGTACGCGACGCTGTACAAGCTCGAGGGGCGCGGGTGGATCCAGGGCCGCTGGGTGGAACGCGCCGGACAGCGGCGTCGCCGCTACTACCGGCTCACCGCCACCGGCACGACGGTGCTGGGGCGGCAGCGCGAAGAATGGAAACAGTTCGTGCTGGCGCTGGGGCGCCTGACTGGCATCCGGTTCGCGTGAGGGCGACATGACCAACTGGCAGACGCGTGTGCGCCGTCATCTGCAGGACCGGGGGCTGGTCCTGACCGACGCGGTCGTCGACGAGCTCGCGGCCTATCTCGAAGATGCGTGGGAGGCGCGTGCGACGCCGCCCGGGGAGGCGCCGCCGGATCCCGACGCGTTCGCCGCCGAGGCCCTGCGCCGCGCCGACATCGCCGCCCTCGCCACGCGCCGCGCCGCCGCGCCGCCGCCGGTGCCGGAGCCGGGAACCGGCGCCCTCTTCAGCGGCCTCGGCAGCGAGCTGCGTCACTGCCTCCGTCTGCTGCGCCGCTCCCCCACGTTCACGTTCGCTGTCGTCGGCGTGCTCACCCTGGGCATCGCCGCGACCACGAGCGCGTTCAGCCTGATCTACTCGGCGCTGCTGGCACCGCTGCCCTACGCGGATGCCGACCGGCTGGTGATGGTGTGGGAACACAACCTGCCGCGCGATCGGCGCCGCAACGTCATCAACACCGGCAACTACTACGCCTGGTCCGAGCGCAGCACGTCGTTCGAAGCGACGGCGCTCTTCAATCCCACCGTCGGTAACCTCTCGGGCGACGGCGGCGTGCCGGAAGAGCTCGACGGCATGGCGATCGAGCCGCACGTGCTCGGCATGCTCGGCGCACGTCCGGTGGCCGGCCGCCTGTTCGTGGCCGGCGACGGCGACGCCGCCGCGCCGCGCACGCTGATGATCACCGAGGGGCTGTGGCAGCGCCGCTTCGGCCGCGCGCCCGACGCCATCGGCCGCTCCGTGACGTTGAACGGCGAGCCCGCGACGATCATCGGCGTGCTGCCGGCCACCTATCACCTCGCCGGGTTCCGTGGTGACTTCTGGCGGCCGGTGGTGCTGGCGCCCGAAGCGCGCACCAGCTTCCGCGGCCGCGGCGTGATGTCGGTGGCCAAGCTCCGTCCCGGCGTCGCGCCGGAAGCGGCGCAACACGAGCTGGCCGCGGTGTTCGAGGGCCTCGTGCGCGAGCATCCCGAGTTCAACGTCGGCTGGACGGTGGAGGTGGTGCCGCTGCGTGAACAGATGGCCAGCGAGACGCGGCCGGCTCTGTGGGTGCTGTTCGGCGCCGTCATCGCCGTGCTGCTGATCGCCTGCGCCAATGTCGCCGCGCTGCTGCTCGTCCGCGCGACCGCGCGACGCCACGAGATGGCGGTCAAGGTCTCGCTCGGCGCACGTCCGGCGCACCTGGCGCGTCAGCTGTTCCTGGAGACGGGCCTGCTCGTCGGCGCCGGAGGCATCCTGGGCGCGATTCTCGCGGGCTGGCTCACCCGCCTGATCTCGAACACCGCCCGCGATGCCGGCGTGCCGCTGGTGGCCGAGGGGCAACTGGGCGGCGCGGGCCTGATCTTCGCGCTCGGTGTGACGGCGATCACGGCCCTCGCCTGCGGCCTCGGGCCGGCCCTCACCGCGCGCAAGACGTCGGTGACGGACGCTTTGCGCGAAGGCGGACGCGGTGGCGTCGGTGGACGGCAGCGGCTGCGTGGCTGGCTGGTGGCGGGCGAAGTGGCCGCGGCGATGCTGGTGCTGTCGGGCGCGGGCTTGCTGGCGCGCAGCTACGTCGCCCTGCAGGACGTCGATCCCGGCTTCAGCGACGACCACGTGCTGACCGCCCGCGTCTCCCGCATGGGCCGCACCGCCCAGGAGGGGTCGGCGCGATTCGCGAACGACGTCGTGGCGCGGCTGCGCGTGCTGCCCGGCGTGACGAACGCCGCCGCGACCTCGTTCCTGCCCCTCGACGGCAATCTCGGCATCGGCTCGTCGTTCCTGCTCGCCGATCAGCCGGTACCGCCCGCCGGTGAGCGTCCCGTGGCCGACTTCCGCCCGGTGACCCCCGGCTACTTCGCGACGCTGCAGATCCCGCTGCGCGCCGGCCGGGACTTCTCCGACGCCGACAGCGACGGCCGGCCGCGCGTCGCGATCGTCAACGAGGCGTTCGTGCGGGCGCACTCGGCATCGGCGTCGCCGCTGGGGCGGCGGCTCAACGACTCGCTGGGCGAGACGCAGGAGATTGTCGGCGTGGTCGGCGACGTCCGGCTCACGAGCCTGACCGGCGACGTCCGCCCCACCATCTACCTGCCCTACGCGCAGCTGACGATCGGCGCGTTGACGTTCGTGCTGCGGTCGCCGGGCGATCCGGCGGCGCTCGGGCTGTCGGTGGCGGCCGCGGTGCGGGAGATCGATCCGGCGCAGCCGGTGTCCGACATCCAGCCGCTCGACGACGTCCGGGCCCGGTCGATGATTCGGCCGCGGATGGCGTCGGCCGCTCTGGGCTCGTTCGCCGCGGCCGCCTTGCTGCTGGCGGCGATCGGCGTCTACGGCGTCGTCGCCTACGGCGTGTCGCAACGCAAGGCCGAGTTCGGCGTGCGCCTGGCGTTGGGTGCGCAGCCCGGTGACGTCGTGCGGCTGGTGCTGCGCCAGGGCCTGGGGAGGGTGCTCGGCGGCGTGGGAGGCGGGGCGGCGCTGGCGGTGCCGCTGTCGTCGACGCTCCGCTCGCTGCTCTTCGG